>NZ_CP061771.1:957808-1277078 GCF_011751885.2 Salinibacterium sp. ZJ450 | reverse complement strand
ACCGCCACCTATGAATTGGACCCAGTCGAAGGCCGGGTAGTCTTCGACCTCATGAAGGCAACTAACAACGGCCCGATACCTTGATTCTCGCAGCTGCCGGAACGGCGTTAGCCCTCGTCTGATCTTGTGTCGTCAATTCTGTCCGCTAAGGTCGCGGCTGGGCTCAAGTACTTTCCCCACGGGCGATTCGAACCGATCCTGCTGTCGAGACCGCGGCGGCCAATCTGTCCACGAGATCGATCAGTGTTGCCACCAGCTCGCTGAAGTCGTCGCTTCTACCCACTACTGTCTGGGGCGATTCGATGTTCGGAGCAGACGACCCGCGCCGCGCTTAGGTCAGACTGCGCCAGTCACGTGCTATCTCGACGGAGTTAGCGGGCCAGAGTTGTGAACGACGGTGTTGCGTTCACCGATACGACTCGCGCGTCTTTGATCCCGGCCTTCTGGGACGCCAGGAGGTGCGATCCGCCATGGGCTGGTCCGTCAGGCGCACGGTCAATCGCGTAGCGAATCATCGCTCAGGTACTTCACGACATCTGCGAGCTCCTGATAGTGAACCGGTACGAGGTTTCCGTCGCTTCCAAGTCCCCAAGCGGTCGCGCCGTCGGAGCCCCTCTTCTCAAGTTTCCCGTTGTATTGCCCGAGTGAAACGAACTGAATATCCAGCCGAGGGCCCACACCGGGATAGCGCGTATTAAGCAGCTTCCTCTTGGCTGTTTCGTGAACGAGGTGCTGGCCCTTCGTGTCAATGCACACCACCCGATTCGCAGTCCAAAGGAGGAAATCGGGGTAGAACTTCTGTGTTGGTCCAGGCGTCACCAAGTCGATCCCGTAACCAAGCCGATCGGGGTTCCGTGCCCAACGCAGACCACTTTCGTCCAGAGCGAGCGCGAACCGCGTTTCCTCACTGTTCAGACCTGCGTAGCCCCGGTGCACCGAGTTGTTGTACTCGACGATCTCATCGCGCCGGGCAAGGACCGTCCCTGCCTTGTAAGGGTTGTCCTTACGCTGACTGATGCGGGAGCCCTTCGTGAAGTCGTCGACGACATTAGTCGCAAGCTCGCAAATCGTGTAGTAAGCCGGGCTACCCATATCGACAACCGCATCAAGCTTTGGGTCAGCCCAGTTGATGGTTCCGATTACGCTCTTGAACTGTCTCTGCAGTTCCCTTTGGAATATATAACGGACAGACGCCGAACTGGACTGCTCGATGGTCTGCCATTCTTCGGTCTCAGCGCTCGATCCCACTTTTTGCTTTACCGTGCGGTGAGCGCCAGTCCCCCGCGTGTTCACAGTGTCGAGACGGAAATCTGGTGTGTTCTCCATCCGTCGCTGAATAAGCGGAATCGCCTGCCTGGAATCAATACCGGTCAGCGGCACGTAGAGATCAACTAGCGGTGGGTAGCTTTCAAGCGCGGTTCGCCGATCCGACGATGTGATGATCTTGATTCCACCAGGGTCAGAACCTAGCTCCCGTTCGACCTCGCTGATTACGCCGGAAAATACCTCATTCTTGTCAACCCGAACGTAAAAGTGTGCGGTGTTCAGAAGTTCCGATGAATAGTGCGTGGCACCAGGTTGGCGGAGTACTCGACCGATGATTTGAGTGACTTGGACGGTCGAACCCATGCTCTTATCGATGTAGGCGAAGTAGACCGAAGGGTCGTCCCACCCCTCCTGAAGCCGAAGATTGAAGATGACGTGCTGGTAGCTACCTTCTGAGAAGGACGCATAGTCGCCGTCGCCGCCCTGAAAGAGAACAAACTCCTCAGGTAGTGGGTACTCGCGATCTACATTCAAGTTTGCGTAAACCGCGATCTGACTGGGGTCAACGCCACATTTCTCAGTGAGGTAGCGCCAAATCTTTACCGGCGGCGCTTGACGCTGGTCGAAGGGTTGCCTTGGGTCATCCATCTCGCCCGGGTTATCCGCAACGACGTTTGTGTCGCTCACATAGATAGCCTTCGGACGGAACTCCAACGCGAGTTCTTGGGCCTCTCGCTCAGTTTCCCGAAGCGAAGCAACAAGAGCGCTTACCGCTTCTTCCATCGGTGAGTTGTAGCCCTCGAGCACGATTTGAGGCTTGACCAGTTCGGAGTCAACGACATCCTTGGTGACGACTCGGGTAACAAGTTCATCGTCGGTGAATTCGTGGGCTCGAAGCACGTCGAGTTCGCGGTCGAGCCTTGCAGGGTACCTGAGCGTCGCTGATGCTGGCAGGAACACGTCTGGCTCGAGGTCAAGCAGCAAGTCGATCTGAAGATCCGAAAGATTCTGGCTCTCGTCGTACACGACAATGAGTGGTCTGCGTCGGCGCTGATGGTCCAAGCGTTCCATCAGCGCTGTCCACGTCGACTGTTCCATAGTGTCGATGTTGCTCTTATAGATTCGGAGGTTGCCGTCCTCGCGATCGCGCTGGGCGAAAGTCCCAACAGTCGCGCAGTACATGAGCGCGGTCTCGATGCCTCCGACGTCATCCGGGGAGTACTCAGACAGCCAGGCCACAGGCATCTCGAGCAAGTGATGATATTTGCCACCGTGGGCAAGATTTCGATAACTCTGTTCGACAACGGCACTCCTCATCGAGAGCCACAGAACGATCGGCGGGGTTGGCATCTCAGAGGCAATTCGAGAAACCGCAGCTGCAAGAATCGCCGTCTTGCCAGCACCCGTCAGGGCTGAGAGTGCTTGGAAAAAGGGAACCTGATGTTTGCTCTTGTTTCGTCCTCCGAAGACAGGGTCTTCCAGGTACAACCGGACGCGCTCCGATATCTGAGCTACTGCAATCTCCTGGAACCGAAACAGACTAATCATCGTTCCACCTCGGTATAGGCCTCAGTCCGGACGTCTAAGCCGAAGTCAGCGAGGATGCGGTCTGGAATCTGATAGAAATGCACGCCGGGCGTAGAAAACAAGTTGTAGCGCCCGTAAACGTGGTACTTCGGCTTCAGCTCGGCGTTGTTCCCTTCAGCGACGCAGGCCTCATAGACGTCTTCGTCGAAGTCGGCATTGTTCTCTGATCCACCCCAAACAAGGTAGAAGCCCTCGTCCTCGGAGTTCCTGGCGACGAGATAGCGATTCTCCGGGCCACCCACACGCTCCAAGTTCGGCCCTCGACGCCTTGATGAGTCAAAGTAGGACGACACGACAATGTCGACCATTTCTTCTCGCTCCATTTGAAGGAGCGCCGGCGCATCAATATTCTTCGTCAGCTGTCGAAACTCGAAGCCACCCTCGACTGGTTTTCCCTTGCCATTGGACCAGTCTCCGCTGACTACTTTGGCCAGACGCTGCGCAGTGAGGGTTCGGGCATACGAATCGCCGCGCTCCGGTCGTCCCTGCTCCATCAGGATGAAACGACGATCGGCGCCTTCGGACTCGTTCAGCGCGAGAACCGCGTGTCCCGTCGTTCCGGACCCGGCGAAAGGATCAACGACGGTTCCAGTTGGAGGACACCACAGCTGGATGATCTTTTGCATGAGCTTGAGCGGCTTTACCGTATCGAATCCGTGTCCACGGCCAACTACGGCATTCAGTTCGCGTAGCCCAACTTCGCTGGTACCAGATTCCGCATGCGCCCAGGACATGACGCCGAGCTCCAACTCCGCGACATCATCATCGGAGGCCCAAAACGTTGTTGGCACCACTCCCTTCGCTACATCTTCCAAGTAGGTCTTTGCCCGGAGCTCCCCGTGCCCTGCACGACCTGCCTGATCGTTGCGCCAGAAGGCAAGAGCATTACGATCGCAATTCAGACGGCACGTTCACGCAGGGAGAGACCACTTACCACGACCTCGTGATGTATCGGCGGAGTGCGGAGCGCGCCTTCGCGCAGCTCGCCAAGGGCGACAACTTCGTCGCCGAGGGTTACGTGCACCCATACTCCTACGAGCGCGACGCCCAGACCATCACCGGCGAGGAGTTCGTCGCCAAGCGCCTCGGACATGACGCCGCGCGGTCGATCTACACGGTCGACCGCAGCCGCAGCCAGAGTGCAGGGGCCGAGCAGCCTGCACCCGATCCCGCGCCCTCGGCCAAGCCGAGCCGCCCGATCACATTGTGAGGCGCGGCGATGACCCTCGACGATGACGCACTCTCCATTCCCGGCTTTGACTTCGAGCCACCGCTGGCCGATGAGCCTGAGCCTGAGCCGATGGCCGCACCCAACGGCGAAGACGATGCGCAGGCCCCGGAGTTCCCTCGACCGATCAACTGGAACCTGCTCTCCGCCGAGGAAGCGCAGGTCGAGTGGCTGGAGCTGAACGCCTGGGTGAACTGGCTGCGGCACACCTACGGGCTCGGCGCGGGCGTTATCCCACCGCTTTGGCATCGGCATCCCGAGCTCATCTGGGAGTTGTCGGCGCTGCGACAGCACTGGCTGAGCGCGTACGACCCGAAGCAGCACGGATCAGCACCGATCGGCTGGCACCGCGACTTCGCTGACGCACGGCAGCGGCTGCACGACTGGGTTGCCGCCTGCGGCACCCGTCTCGACCGCGACCGACCGACACGGCAGACCGCTTGGCCCGGCGAAGATCCCGTTCCGACGCTCGAGGAATTCGCGATCACCAACCGTGACGACGACTTCGTGCACTTCGTGCACGACGACGTCGCGCGGCGCCGCACGGCGGAGGATGCCTTCTACTCGCAGCTCACTGTGGATCACTAAGTCACATTTCAGCGGGCTTAAAGCACCCGGGCTTGTTACTGTGCGTTCGTTACTCTTCCGACAACTTTTCTTTCGCCAGAACCCGATCGAGCAGCTCCGCGGTGATGGGACTGACCATCTCGTTCCGCCGGATGTAGTGCTGGATCGTGATCTTCGGATCCGTATGACCGAGCAATTCGGCGGCGAGATCGACGCCCGCCAGCTCATTGATGACGGTCGCAACCGTGCGGCGGAACAAGTGCGGGGTGACCCCGGTGATGCCTGCAAAGCCCATGACACGCCGCAATTGGCGGCGAACGTTGTTCGTCGACAGAGGGGTGCCTTCGCGGCTGCAGAACAGCAAGGCGTCGGGGGATGAATCCTCCGACCGGGCCAGACGTCGGCGCACCGCTTCGGCTGTAAACGAAGGGATTGCCACCGTCCGCCGAGACTTGGCCGTCTTGGGGTGGTCCTGCCGCATGGTGGGTTCGTCTCGTCGGCTGACGATCGTTCCGGCAAGGCGGATGGACGGCGGCGCGCCGGTGATGTCGATGTCGCGGCGTCGGATGGCCAGGACCTCGCCGATGCGGGCGGAGGTGCCGAGCATGACCTCCACGATCGCGCTGAGCTGCCCGTCGGGCTTCGGACCGGACGGCGAGCGGCCCGCTTCCCAGTACGCGATGGCCAGGCGAATCGCGTTGACCTCGACCGGGGTCAGCGCATCAGGTGTGTGCGCTGGCCGGTGGAGCCGGGACACGTGATCCATCGGGTTGCGCGGCAGCACCTCGTGGCGTACTGCAAGCCCGAGCGCCAAGCGCAGCACGACGCGGGCCTGCTTGGCGCGGTTGTAGCTTTGCTTCGCGAGCTGCTTGAGGAAGTGGTCGCAACGGGCGACGCCGATCTCGCGCAAAGTAAGGCTGCGGAAGGCGGGCATCACAAGCGTGCGCATGTTGCGCTCGTAGAGCAGCCGCGTCGTCCTGGAGAGACGGTCTTCCAGATCGAGGTCTTCCAGCCAGTAGGCGACGAGATCCCCGAAGAGGCTGTCCGGGGTAAGGATCGAGGAAGACGGCTGGAAGAGCGTGCGGTCCGCGAGTTTCGACTTCAGCGTTCGTTCCGCGCTCTTCTGCGTATCGCCGGTGGCCTGGACAAGCCTGGTCTTGCCGTCCCAGTCGCGGTAGCGGGCGCGTGCCGTCAGCTTGCCGCCCGACGTGCGCTGGAAGTTGATCTCGCCGAACGTGCCGATGGTCAGGCGCGGGCGGCTCATCGGGTCACCGTCCTGCTACCTCGGGCGGATCCACTTCGCGCTGCTGCTCGATCCATGTCCGCACATCGGAGACGGCGAACTTGAGATGCTTGCCGAAGCGGTAGGCGCGCGGGCCGAGACCGCGCGTGCGCCAGTCGTAGACCGTTGAGACCGGCACACCCAGATACGCCGCCAGCTCGGTCACGTCGAGCAGGGGCTCGAGCCCCCAGTGGTTCGATGCGGTGTCGGCGTCCATATCGACTAGGTACGACGAGCCCACCGCAGAGACCAGAGACAACTGGAACCGACGCCGGGCTACCAGACCGTGGTGCCGCCGAAGCGCCGCGAAGGGGGGTTTTTGATGAGGTTTTCGATGACTGGATCAAATCTCACAACCTAGAAAGTCCCGGAAACCCTTGAGTTTCCGGGACCTTTGGTCGGGCTGACAGTGCCTGGTTTCAGGACATAGTTCATCTATGTCTCAAGACATCGTTCACACTTCTCGGATGTGACGAAAAACCGAATCATCGTGACCAGTGTCGTTCTCGAGGGCCGGTCAAAGGCCGACGTCGCCCGCGACTACGGCGTCTCCTCCCGATGGGTGCACACCCTGGTGCGGCGATACCTCGAGGGAGGCTGGGACGCCATCGAGCCACGCTCCCGCCGGCCCAAAAGGAGCCCAACCAAGACCAAGCCGGAGATCGAAGCGGAGATCCTCCGACTGCGCCGGGAGCTCACCGCGCAAGGCCATGACGCCGGCCCACACACCATCCACTTCCACCTGAGCACCCGATTCGACACCGTTCCCTCGGTCGCCACGATCTGGCGAATCCTGGACCGCCACGACCTCATCACTCCGCAACCCCGGAAGCGCCCGCGCTCCTCATACACTCGGTTCCAGGCCGAACTGCCCAATGAGACCTGGCAATCCGACTTCACCCACTGGCACCTGGCCGACTCCACCGGAGTGGAGATCCTGACCTTCCTCGACGACCACTCCCGACTCGCCCTCTCGGTCACCGCCAACCGCGTCACCACCGGCCAGATCGTGGTCGCCGACTTCCGCCGAAACGTTGAAGAATACGGGCCGCCCGCCTCCACCCTGACCGACAACGGGCTGGTGTTCACCACCCGCGTCCGCGGCGGCAAGAACGCCTTCGAGAACGACCTGCGCCTGCTCGGCATCACCCAGAAGAACGGCCGACCCAACCACCCGCAAACCCAGGGCAAGGTCGAGCGGTTCCAACAGACGATGAAGAACTGGCTCGCCAAACAGCCGCCCGCCAGCACCCTCACCGAGCTGCAACACCACCTCGACCAGTTCCGGGACTACTACAACACCCAGCGCCCGCACCGCTCACTGGACCGGAAAACACCCGCCCAGGCCTACGCCGCACTCGGCAAAGCCGGCCCCTCCGGCACCGTCGACGGGCACTGGCGGATCCGCGAAGACCGCGTAGACGCGACCGGCTCAATCACCCTGCGTTACAACTCCAAGCTGCACCACATCGGAATCGGCCGCGCCCACAAACACACCCGCGTCAAGGTCCTCGTCCACGACCGACACATCCGAGTCATCGCCACCACAACCGGACAGCTGCTCCGCGAACTGATCCTCGACCCCACCCGCGACTACCAACCCCAGAAACAACAAAACCCCCACTCCGGAGAGTGAGGGTTTTGTGAACCATGTCTTGCGACATCTATGAACGATGTCCTGCGACATGACATGGTCGGGCTGACAGGATTTGAACCTGCGACCCCCTGACCCCCAGTCAGGTGCGCTACCAAGCTGCGCTACAGCCCGCTACCGCGAACGGCAACCTGTCAATAGTAGCGCAGAGCCGAGGGCACTTTGTCACGAGCGTCGCGTGACAAGTGCCGCGTGATGGTGACGTATGCCGCGAGCGAAACCGCGGCCGACTGGAAAGTCGGGGTGGAAACCGCCGTGGTTGTCATGCTCAAATCAAACCAGCAGCCATCGACATTCCGAGGGACGAGAAGGGCGACCAAGTGGATCGACCACCGCCGACCGTCCTCGACGCTTTCGGCGCGAGCACTTCGCCGGTGCCCTTCCTCAGCGGTCACGGCAGAACCTGGCGCTCCGGCGCCCTGGTTCTCAAGCCGCTCGACATGTCGCCCGAGGAACTCGAGTGGCAGGAGTCCGTGCTGATCGATCTCGACGGGGCTGCGGATGTCCGCGTCGCGCCCCCGCTCCGGGCACGCGACGGACGGCTCATCGTGGACGGATGGACCGCGTACCCATACCTGCCGGGCGCTCCCTCATCTGGACTCTGGCCAGAGATCATGGCCGCCGGTCATTCCCTGCACCGACACCTTCAGCACCACTACCGGCCGTCGCTCCTCAATCGACGTGATGACTCGTGGGCGCGGGCTGATCGCGTCGCGTGGGATGAAGACCAGCTCGCCGAGTCCGCAGCACTCCCGCATCTGGCCGCTTTGCTCGCCTCCCGCCAGCCGGTGGCGTTGGCCGCGCAGCTCATCCACGGCGATCTCACCGACAACGTGCTGCTCGCGCCGAATCTCCCACCGGCGATAATCGATTTCTCGCCGTACTGGCGGCCGGCCGCCTACGCGTCGGCCGTAGTGGTTGCCGATGCCGTGGTGTTCCGCGGCGCCGACACCGCCTTGATGACGCAGACCGCCGCCGAAGAGGGCTCGGACTTTCCGCAGCTCCTCATCCGCGCACTGATCTTCCGGGCCGTCGCCGACCACCTGCTGGCGCCGGAGAAGGCGCCCGTCTGGGCCGATATGTTCGCGCCAGCGGTACAAGTCGCGACCCGGCTAGCTGGGAGCGCGTGAGACGCGCACGCTGTGCCGTGCCCACCGTGCAAGCAAAGGGTTGCGGGTCAGCGGCTCGCGTCCGAAAAGGTCGTGTTCTGCCCGGAAATGATGCGCCGATCACCGTCCGCGCGAACCCACACGTAGCTTGGTCGGCCGAGCTGGCGAGGCGACAAGGGTGTTCCGTCGGCGGTGAGGTACTCCTGGTCCACGCTGGTGAGGGCGACATCCGGGGTGATGAACCGGATGTGCTGTATGTCGTATCGGACGGAACCGGATGTGCTGTATGTCGTATCGGACGGAACCGTCTGCGCTGCTGCCGGGGAGCACGTTGCCGCCCTTCGCGACAATCTGGCGAACTGCATCGGATGCGGATGCCTGTCGCTCACGGCGTGCCCATACACCAACCCCGGCGACGTGCTCGGCGACGAGGGCCCGGGGGCGCGTCGCCTGCTCACCGAGCTATGAAGCAAGTGGCGGTGGGGACGTCGGTCACGCGAGCGCGACCGTACGATCGATAGTTGTGAACTATGAGCTGAGCGACCACCCCGACCGAATCGATGTTGACACGGTGTGGGAGTTCCTCTCCACCGAGGCGTACTGGGGCCGCTCCCGCAGCAGGGACGACGTTGAGCGCCAGGTTGAGGGCGCATGGCGAGTCGTGGGCGCGTACGAAGCGGGCACCAACGCTCTCGTCGGTTTCGCCCGTGCCGTGTCAGACGGCGTGGGATTTGCCTACCTCGCCGACGTCTTCGTGCTGCCGGCGCACCGCGGCAACGAACTGGGCAAGCGCATCGTGTCGGCGATGATCGACGAGGGACCGGGAGCCAACTTCCGCTGGACGCTCTTCACCGGCGACGCACACGACCTGTACCGCCAATTCGGCTTCACCGAACCCGACACCACCGCCATGGTGCGCCCGGCCCGAACCCCCTGCTGGGCTGTCGGCGGCCTGCCCTATCGTGATGGGCATGACAACGGATGTCGCACTCCGCACCGTCTCGGTGGCCGAAGTTCCCTGGGACGACGTGCGCGCTGTATTCGGCACCCGCGGCGACCCCGCCTCGTGCTGGTGCCAGTGGTTCAAGATGCCGAACGCGGAATTCAAAACGATGACCAAGGATGCCGCGAGCGCCAGGTTGCGCGAGCAGGTGACCCGTCAGCCGGCGCCCGGCGTGATCGCCTACCTCGGCGACGAGGCCGTCGGCTGGTGCGCGGTGGAGCCCCGTCCGAACTACAGCCGGCTGCTGCGCTCGAAAATCGTGCAGGCTGGCAGCCCGGAACCGATGGATGACGCCTCGGTCTGGGCGGTCACCTGCTTCGTGGTGCGCGTGGGGTTTCGCCGGCGGGGCATCGGCGGCGCGCTGCTTGACGCGGTGATCGAGCAGGCGCGGGCCGGCGGCGCTCGGCTGTTGGAGGGGTACCCGGTGGATGTTGCGCAACGCCAGGGTGCGCCATCCGCTGAGCTCTATGTCGGAACGGTGACCCTGTTCCAGCGTGCCGGGTTCACCGTGACGGCTCGACCAAAACCCGATCGGGCGGTGATGACCATGAAGCTCTAGTTGCCGTCCAGCTGATCGCGCAGGGCTGGCCAGGAACGTTCGAATCCCGGATGCAGCGGGAGGGCGTCCACGTCGGAGATCGGCACCCAGCGCAGTTCCGCGCTCTCCGGGTCACTGATCACCGGCTCAAACGCGCGCACGGCCTCGGCGACGACGGTGGTGTACGACCAGAAGCCGAGATCGAACACCGACGTACTGATCAGTTTCAGCGCATCGGAGGGGACTCCGGCTTCCTCGAGCGCTTCGCGCAGTGCGCCGTCGATGGCGCTCTCGCCGTCCTTGAGCGCACCGCCGGGTAGCCCCCAGGTGCCGCCGAAGTGGCTCCACTGCACACGGTGCTGCATCAGGATGCCGAGCTCACGGTGCCACGCCAGTAGGCCGGCTGCGCCGAAGCGTCCCCAGAAGCGGCGGCCGTCCGGGCCTTCCACCCAAGCATCGCCGCTGTCGCGGACCGGGTACCCGGGCGGTCCTGGTGCGGTGCTATCAGACATTCGCCAAGGATAGCGGGGCGGGCTGATCGTAAGGTGGTCGAATGACCTACTCTGCGGCATCCGATCGCTACGACCAGATGGAGTACCGGCACACCGGGCGCAGCGGGCTCAAGCTGCCCGCCCTGTCGCTCGGCCTGTGGCAGAACTTCGGAGACGACAAGCCGGGCGAGGTGCAGCGTGCGATCCTGCGCCGCGCGTTCGACCGCGGAGTGACGCATTTCGACCTGGCCAATAACTACGGTCCGCCATACGGCCAGGCGGAACTCAACTTCGGTCAGGCGCTGCGCACCGACTTCGCGCCGTACCGCGACGAGCTGATCATCTCGACCAAGGCGGGCTGGGACATGTGGGCCGGGCCGTACGGACAGGGCGGCGGGTCCCGCAAGTACGTGCTGTCCAGCCTGGACCAGTCGCTGCAGCGGCTCAACCTCGACTACGTCGACATCTTCTACAGTCACCGATTCGACCCGGACACGCCGATCGAAGAGACCATGATGGCGCTCGATCAGGCGGTGCGCTCCGGTCGCGCACTGTATGTCGGGATCTCCTCGTACTCGGCGGCGAAGACCCGCGAGGCCGCCACCATCGCCCGGGAGCTCGGCACGCCGCTGCTGATCCACCAGCCGTCGTACTCCATGCTGAACCGCTGGATCGAGCCCGACCTGCTCGATGAGCTGTCGACGCAGGGCATGGGATGCATCGTCTTCACCGCGCTCGCGCAAGGGCTGTTGACCGGCAAGTACCTGGCCGGCGTGCCCTCCGACTCGCGCGGGTCGCGGCCCGGCACGCTGAAGCCGGAACACCTCGACGAGGCGATCCTGACGCGAGTGCGCGGGCTGAACGAGATCGCCGAGGCGCGCGGTCAGCAGCTCGCCCAGCTGGCGCTGCAGTGGGCGCTGCGGGATCCGCGGGTGACCTCGGCGGTGATCGGCGCATCGTCGGTGGAGCAGCTCGACATGAACCTCGACGCCCTGAACGGGCCGCCGCTGTCGACCGATGAGCTGGCGGCAATCGACCGGTTCGCGGTCGACTCGGGTATCAACCTGTGGGCGGAGCAGACCGCGGAGTAGGCGTGTTACGTGGGCTGCACGTTGTGGTTGCGCGAGAACAGGTTCTGCGGGTCCCAGTCGCGCTTTACTGCCGCCAGTCGTGCGCGAATTTCGGGCGGATACACCTTCTTGGCGAATGAGGGCTCGACCGATACCGAGAAGTTGCCGTAGATGCCATGCCCACGCGCTTCAATCGCGTCCCACTGCTGCTCGACGACGTCCCGAGCCGGAGCGCCGGGCATGCCGGGGATGTCGAACACTCCGGCCATCACGAAGAACTCCGCGTCGCGAGCGGGGAACGCCGAGTCCGCCTGGGCGACGTCACTGAAGGCGCCCCCGAGCGTCCGCAAGAACAGCACCGACATCGGATACGCCTCACGGAACCCCGCGAGATCGTCGATGAGCGCATCATCCAGTTCGCGCACCAGGGTGTTGCCGCCGATGAAACCTGGCATCGGGGCATCCGGGTCGGCGGGCGGTGCCTCGAGCAGGATGTCGCGGTAGGGCCGCACTCCGATGTCGGTCACCTTCATTCCGTCCACTGTCCTGAGCGGAGCCAGCGTTCGCCGGGCGTGCTCGGCGTCGTCCCCGATCACGCACGCGCTGATCGTCACGCCCGCTGGTGCGCTCGGGTCGATCGGCGGCACATCCATGTAGGTGGCCGTGACATCGCGCGGCGCTTCACGCATCAGATCACGCAGCGCGCGCAAGGCAGCGCGCGGGTCGCCGTCGACTTCGAACGTCGCGAACACGACCGCGGGAAGCGGATGCGCGGCGAAGTCGAACCGGGTGACGATGCCGAAGTTTCCGCCGCCTCCGCGCAGTGCCCAGAACAGCTCCGGATGCGACCGCGCCGACACTTCGAGGATGTCGCCGGTAGCGGTGACGAGCTGCACGCCGACCAATTGGTCGGCGGCGAGTCCCCAGGCTCGCACCATCCAGCCGATGCCGCCACCGAGGGTGAGACCGCCGACACCAACCGACGCGGTGTCGCCCGCGCTGATGCCGAGGTCGTGCTCGGCGAGGGCGCTCGCCACGGCACCCCACGTGGCGCCGCCACCGAGGTGCGCGGTCGTGCCGGTGATCGTGATGTCATCGAGCGGGCTGAGATCGACGAGCACCCCGCCGGGAACGCTCCCCCACGCGCTGTGGCCGCCGCCGCGGACCGCGATGGGCAGCCCGGAGCGCACGGCGTGCTGGACGGCGGCCGCGACATCCGACACCGATCTCGCCCGCACGATCATGTCGGGCTCGGTCGGGCCGGCGTGTGAGTGCCGGGCGGTCTCCCAGTCGTCATCGCCGGGGGTGATGACCTCGGCGAGTGAACGCAATTCCTCGAGCATCATGGGCGTCAGATTACGCGCCGACAGGGGCGCTGTCTGCCCGTTGACGGAGCGGGTTTCGAGACGCTCGCTGGCGCTCGCTCCTCAACCTGGGGTGAGGAGCGAGCACGCGGTTAGGCGCGCTTGCGCTTCTCCCGCACTCGCATGTTGACGACGATCGGGGTGCCCTCGAAGCCGTAGATCTCGCGCAGGCGGCGCGTGATGAACCGGCGGTAGCCGGGGTCGAGGAATCCGGTGGTGAACAGCACGAATGTCGGCGGACGCGATGCCGCCTGGGTGCCGAACAAGATGCGCGGCTGCTTGCCACCGCGCAACGGGTGCGGGTGCTCGGCGACGAGCTCGGAGAGCAGCGCGTTGAACTTGCCGGTGGGGATGCGGGTGTCCCACGACTCGAGCGCGACCTCGAGGGCGGGGACCAGCTTCTCCATGTGACGGCCGGTGCGTGCCGAGATGTTGACGCGCGGCGCCCACGACACGTGCGAGAGGTCCTGTTCGATCTCCCGTTCGAGCAGGTGGCGACGCTCGTCGTCGAGCAGGTCCCACTTGTTGAAGGCGAGCACCAGGGCACGGCCGGACTCGAGCACCAGGTCGATGATGCGCACGTCCTGCACGCTGATCGGCTGGCTCACGTCGAGCATGACGACCGCCACTTCGGCCTTCTCCAGCGCGGTGGTGGTGCGCAGTGACGCGTAGAAGTCGGCGCCCTGCGCCAGGTGCACGCGGCGACGGATGCCGGCGGTGTCGACGAAGCGCCAGACCTTGCCGCCGATCTCCACCTGCTCGTCCACCGGGTCGCGGGTGGTTCCGGCGAGCTCGTTGACGACAACGCGCTCTTCACCGGCGGCCTTGTTCAGCAGGCTGGACTTGCCCACGTTCGGGCGTCCGAGGATGGCGACGCGACGGGGTCCGCCCACCTCTTCCTTGGCGACGGCTGACACCTTGGGCAGCACGGTGAGCAGGTGGTCGAGCAGGTCGGCCACTCCCCTGCCGTGCAGGGCGGACACCGGCCAGGGCTCGCCGAGTCCGAGGTTCCAGAGCACCGAGGCATCCGCTTCTTGACGGATATCATCGACCTTGTTGGCGGCGACGATGACGGGCTTGTTGGTGGCGCGCAGCATGCGCACCACGTGCTCGTCGGTGTCGGTGATGCCGACGTTCACGTCAACGACGAACAGCACGGCGTCGGCGAGGTCGACGGCGATCTCGGCCTGCGCGGCGACGGAGGCGTTGATGCCCTTGGCGTCGGGCTCCCAGCCGCCGGTGTCGACGAGGGTGAAGCGACGGTCGTTCCACTCCCCCTTGTACGACACCCGGTCGCGGGTGACACCGGGGGTGTCTTCGACCACGGCCTCGCGGCGGCCGAGGATGCGGTTGACCAGCGCCGACTTGCCCACGTTCGGGCGGCCGACAATCGCCAGCACCGGCAGGGCCGGCAGGTAGGTGATGGCATCCGGGTCTTCGGTGGCCGTGTCGAGGATGTCGATGTCTTCGTCATCGAGCTCGTAGTCGGCAAGGCCCGCGCGCAGCGCGTTGGCGCGTTGCGCCGCCTCCGACTCATCGAGGGCCGCGAGCCGATCAGCGAGGTGCTGGTCGAACTCGGGGAAGTCGTCGTTCTCTGCCATGGGGAATCCTTGTTCGTGGGCGCTTTAGGTTGTGCGAGCAGCGACCAGCTCGGTGACCGCGTGCACGGTCTGATCGAAGTCGAGGTGGGTGGAGTCAATGGTGACTACGCCATCCGCTGCGTTCATGAAGTCGACCACCTGGGAGTCCTGGCGGTCTCGCTTCTGCAGCTGTTCGGCGGTCTTCTGCAACGACTCGCCGACGAGTTCTGCCGAACGCCTCGCCATTCTAACTTCCTCATCGGCTGTAAGAAGAATCCGCACCGGAGCATCGGGGCAGACGACGGTGGTGATGTCGCGACCTTCGACGATGATTCCGGGACGATCGGATGCCACGATGACCGCCCTGAACAGCGAGGTGAGCTGTGCGCGCACCTGCGGGATGCGAGCGATCGCACTCACCGCGGCCGACACCCGGGGCTCCCGAATCGCGTCAGTGACGTCGTCGCCACCCACCCGCACGAAGTACTGATCCGGGTCGGTGCCAATCTCGTAGATGAACCGGTCCAGTGCCACGATCACAGAATCGGGGTGCTGGATGTCGATGCCCTGGTCAAGGCACCACCAGGCCAGCGCTCGGTATGCGGCCCCGGTGTCCTGGTAGGCGTAGCCGAGTTCGCGGGCCGCCGACTTGCTGACCGACGACTTGCCGCTGCCGGCCGGGCCGTCCACGGCGACGACGATACGGTGTGCTGTGCTGCCCGATCTCATGCGAATGCTCCCGCGATCTTCCAGCCCCGCAACTCGAGTTCGTCGACGAGGCGCTGTTCCACTTCGGGCAGCACCGAGATCTCGGCGAGTCCGATCTGTGCGCCCGGCGAGTGCTCGAGGCGCAGGTCTTCCATGTTCACGCCCACCTCACCGATGTCGGTGAGCAGCTGGGCGAGCTGGCCTGGCTTGTCGGCGACCATGACGACCAGTTGGCTGTACCGGCGGTCCTGGCCGTGCTTGCCCGGCACCCGGGCGACTCCGGTGTTGCCGGCCGCGATCGCCTCGGCGATGATCCGGCGGGCACCGGATGCCTCGGGGTCGTCGAGCGCGTCGATCACGGCGTCGAGGTCGGTGCGCAGCTTCTTCAGCACGTCCGCGGTCGGGCCGGCGTTGGCGCCGAGGATCTGCACCCAGAGCGACGGGTCGCCGGCGGCGATGCGGGTGACGTCGCGGAGTCCCTGACCGGCCAGCCCGATCGCGCCGCTGGTGCCGTCGATGAGGCGCGCAGCCATCATCGATGCGACGACCTGCGGCACGTGGGAGACCAGGGCGACGCTCTGGTCGTGTTCCTCCGCGGTCATCTCGATCGGCACCGCGCCCAGGTCGAGGATCATGTCCTCGATCGGGGCGGCGCGCTTGTACGTGATGTCGTCGTGCCCGGCGATCACCCAGGGCCGGCCGATGAACAGGTCGGCGCGGGCAGCGATCGGGCCGCCGCGCTCCCGCCCGGCCATCGGGTGGGTGCCGATGTACCGGCTGAGGTCGGCGCCGAGCTCGCGCAACTGCTGCAATGGCGCAGACTTCACGCTCGCGACATCCGTCACCAACGCGTCAGGGTATGCCGCCAGCTCCGTCGCGACCACGGTCGCGGTGACATCCGGCGGAACGCAGACGATCACGAGGCCAGGGGCGTCGCCCGCGGCCGGCGGCCGACCGGCGCCGTAGTCGATGGCCAGCTGAACCGATGACGGTGACACGTCGTCGAGGATCACGTCAACGCCGTGTTCCCGGAGGCCCAGGCCGATGCTGGTGCCGAGCAGGCCGCTGCCGACGATGCGGACTTGTTCGGTTAGGCGCCTCGTGCTCACTCGGGGGGTCCTTCTGTCGGGGTGTTCTCTGCGCGCGCGATGGTGAGCAGCTGGCCGAGTTCCACCTTAGTAAGGTCGCGCAGCTGCCCGACGGGCAGGGTACCGAGGTGCAGCGGGCCGAACTGGCGGCGCACCAGCTCCAGGACCGGGTGACCGACGGCATCCATCATCCGGCGGACGATGCGGTTGCGTCCGGAGTGCAGGGTGATCTCCACCATGCTCTGCCCGCGCGAGGGCTTGCCGATGATGCGCGCCTTGTCGGCGGCGATCGGGCCGTCGTCCACCTCGATGCCGGCGATCAGTTTCTTCAGGGTGGTGGGGGTGATCTCACCCTCGACCTTGGCAATGTAGGTCTTCATCACCCCGAACGACGGATGCGCCAGCACGTTGGCGAGTTCGCCGTCGTTGGTGAGCAGCAGCAGCCCGCTGGTGTCGGAGTCGAGCCGGCCGACGTTGAACAGCCGTTCCTCGTACCGGTTAGTGAAGGTGGTCAGGTCGGGGCGGCCGTGCTCGTCTTTCAGCGTGCTGACCACGCCGACCGGCTTGTTCAGCATCACGTACCGCCGGGAGGTGTCCAGCTGGATGGCGGTGCCGTCGAGGGTCACCCGGTCGACCAGCGGGTCGATGCGGCGTCCCGGCTCGGTGATGGTCTCCCCGTTGACGGCGACGCGTCCCGCGGCGATGTACTGCTCGCAGACGCGGCGGGAGGCGACCCCGGCCGCGGCCATTACTTTCTGGAGGCGTTCTCCGGTGGGTTCGTCAAAGGTCATCGAAGCCGTCCGATCCGTCGGTGAGCAGCGGCGAAATCGGCGGCAGCTCCTCGATCGAGTTGATGCCGAGCTGGCTGAGCAGCAGGGCGGTGGTTGCGTAGTGGATGGCGCCGGTCTCACTGTCGGTGAACGCCTCGGTGATGAGGCCGCGGCCGAGCAGGGTGCGCACCACGGAGTCTACGTTGACCGCTCGGATCGAGGCGACCTGGCCGCGACTGATCGGCTGCTTGTATGCGATCACCGCGAGGGTCTCGAGGGCGGCCTGCGACAGCTTGGTGGGGTTCTGGGTGAGCACGAAGTCACGCACGATGTCATCGTGCTCGTCGCGCACGTAGATCCGCCAGCCGCCGCCGACCTCGCGCAGCTGGAAGCCGCGCCGGATGCCGCCGTCCTCACCGTCGAAGTCGGAGACCAGGCGAGCAACCGCCGCGCGCACGAGGGCCACCGGCGCGCTGAGGGCGGTGGCGAGGTTCACGATGCTCTGCGGCTCGTCGGAGACCATCAGGATCGCCTCGAGGCGACGCTCCAACTCCAGCGGTTGTTCGTTAGCTTCCATAGTCGGCTCCCAGGTTGGCGAGGCTCTCCTCCGACCAGGATTCCGCGGTCCAGCGGATGGTCAGCTCACCGAGCGGTTCGAGTTGGTCGAATGAGATTGACGCGTGCCGGTACAGCTCCAGGATGGCGAGGAACCGGGCGATGATCACGCCCTTCTGCTCGGCCCCGGCGATCAACTGACGAAACGTCATCGGTTCGCCGCGGCGCAGCATCGCGACCACGTGGGCCGCCTGTTCCCGGATGCTGACCAGCGGCGCGTGCAGGTGGTCAAGGCCCACGGTGGGGATCTCGCGCGGGGTGAACGCCAGGGTGGCGACCGCGGCGAAATCGGCGGCGGAGAGGGTCCACACCAGTTCCGGGGTCTGCTTGCGGTACTTCTCCTCGAGTCGCACCGCCCGGAAGTGCCGGGTCGATTCTGTGCCGAATCGGCCGTCGAACCACTGCGCGGCTTCCTTGAACGCGCGGTACTGCAGCAGCCGGGCGAACAACAGGTCGCGGGCCTCGAGCAGCGCGACATCCTCGGCATCCACCAACTCACCTTGCGGAAGCAGTCCGGCGATCTTCAGGTCGAGCAGGGTCGCCGCGACCACCAGAAACTCGCTGGCGGTGTCGAGTTCCTTCTCGGTGTCGAGGCCGCGCAGATAGCTGATGAACTCGTCGGTCACCCGGCTGAGCGACACCTCGGTGATGTCCATCTCATGCTTCGAGATCAGCGAGAGCAGAAGGTCGAAGGGTCCGCTGAAGTTGTTCAGCGTGAGTGAGAACCCCGCCGGTTCGGCCGGCTCCAGCGCGACCGTGCGCTCAGGCGGCAGCGCCACGGAAGATCAACTCTCTGGCGAGCTGACGGTACGCTTCCGCCGCCGGGTGCTCCGGGGCGAAGTGGGTGATCGGCAAGGCGGCGACGGATGCGTCGGGGAACTTGACGGTGCGACCGATCACGGTCTCGAGCACCTTGTCATCGAACCGGTCGACGACGCGCTCGAGCACCTCACGCGAATGCAGGGTGCGGGAATCGAACATGGTGGCCACGATGCCGTCGAGGGTGATCGCCGGGTTCAGCCGGTCCTTGACCTTCTCGACGGTCTCGATCAGCAGGGCGACGCCGCGCAGCGCAAAGAACTCGCACTCCAGCGGGATCAGCACACCGTGCGCCGCGGTGAGCGCGTTCACGGTGAGCAGGCCGAGTGAGGGCTGGCAGTCGATCAGGATGATGTCGTAGTCGCCGGAGACCTGGCGCAGCACGCGGGCGAGGATCTGCTCGCGGGCCACCTCGTTGACCAGGTGCACCTCAGCGGCCGACAGGTCGATGTTCGCCGGGATCACGTCGAGGCCGGGCACGCTGGTCTGCACGATGGCGGACTTGGCGTCTTTAACGCTGCCGAGCAGGAGGTCGTAGATGGTGATGACGTCGTGGGTCTGCACACCGAGGCCCGCGGACAGGGCGCCCTGCGGGTCAAAGTCGATGGCGAGCACCTTGCGGCCGTAATCGGCGAACGCGGCTCCGACGCTGATGGTGGTGGTGGTCTTGCCCACGCCACCCTTCTGGTTGCAGAGGGCGATGATGCGGGCGGGGCCGTGGTTCTTCAGCGGCTGCGGAACCGGGAATGCGCGGGCGGGGCGACCGGTGGGACCGTTGACCGGTGCCGACGCGGGCGCTTCTGTCGACACTGCGCCGGGGCGTTCCGCTAGATCCCGCTTCACTGTCATGCCGAAAATTGTATCGGTCGGGCGCTGTGTACCCCGTCGCCACACGCGGCAGCGGCTCAGGTCACCTCGACCATCGGTTGAAGGTTGTGCGTGCTGGGAGGCCTGTTAGCGCGCCCGCGGATGCGCCGTTGTGTACATGTCGCGGAGGGTGTCTGCGGTCACCAGGGTGTAGATCTGGGTGGTTGCCACACTGGAATGCCCGAGCAGTTCCTGCACCACGCGCACGTCGGCGCCGCCCTCCAGCAGGTGCGTGGCGAACGAGTGCCGGAAAGTGTGCGGCGAGATCTCCAGCTCGAGCTTCGCCTTCTCGGCGGCGGCCCGGATGATCAGCCAGGCGTTCTGCCGTGATACCCGCTGCCCGCGGATGCCGAGGAAGAGTGCGGGGGTGGCCTTGCCGCGGACCGACAGGATGGGCCTGGCCCGCACCAGGTAGGCGTCAATTGCGGCCCGTGCGTAGCTGCCGAGCGGCACGATGCGCTGCTTGTTGCCCTTGCCGAGCAGCCGCACCACGTCACCGTCGACGACGTCGTCGACGTTCAGGCCGACCGCCTCCGAGACACGGGCGCCGGTGGCGTACAGCAGCTCGAGCAGCGCCTTGTCCCGGAGCGCTTGCATGTCGTCGCCGTCCACGGCGGCCAGCAGGGCAGACATCTGCTCGACCGTGATCGCCTTCGGTAGGCGCTCGGGCAGTTTCGGCGGCTTCGCCCGCGCCGCGACATCCTCGCTCACCAGCTCCTCGTCGAGCAGGAAGCGGTGGAAGCCGCGGATGGTCGACAGCATCCTGGCCAGCGAGGATGCGGTCAGCGGCGTCTCGGCGCGGGTGCGCAGCTGCTGCGTGAATCCGGTGATGTGGGCGGCGGTGATCGCGGTCGGCGCCATCACCCCATCGGCGGCAAGGAACGCGGAATATGCGGCGAGGTCGCGGCGGTATGCGGCGACGGTGTTCGTCGCCCGTCCGCGTTCGATCGCCAGGTGGCGGAGGTAGCGGTCCACCTCTACCGATAGCGGGGTCGGGTCAGCGCTGCTTGGCATGGGCGGTCAGCACCGCGATCTGCAGGATGGCGTTGCGCAGCCGACCGTCGAGCACGGCCTGAACCGCGTCATCCAGCGGCACCCACCTGGTGACGATGTGCGCTTCCTCCGCCTCCCGGTCGAACGTCTCGTGCGCGTCGCTGACCCCGGTGGCGAGATACACCGTGATGGCCTCGTCGCTGCCGCCCGGGCTTGGCGCGAACTCGGCCAGCACCGACCAGTGCGCCGCGACCAGGTCGACCTCCTCGGCGAGCTCACGCTGCGCGGCGACCAGCAGCGATTCCCCGTCGACGTCGAGCAGACCGGCCGGCAGCTCCCACTCGCGGGAACGAATCGGATGCCGGTACTGCTGAATCAGCAGCACCCGATCCTCGTCGTCGACGGCGAGCACCGCGACCGCGCCGGGGTGGCGCATGAACTCGCGGGTGATCTCCCCGTCGCCGTACTGGAACCGTTCACTCTGGATGTCCCACACCTTGCCGTGGAACACGCGCGAGCTGTCGAGCACCGTCACCGGCGTGGGTTCATCGGCGAGAGCCGGAACCTCAGGCACTGGCGCCCTCGGCGACCTCGGGAACCTCGAACAGCCGGCTGGCCTGCTGCCGTTCGATCGCGGCCTGCACCAGGCCGCGGAACAGCGGGTGCGCCCGGTTCGGACGCGAGCGCAGCTCGGGGTGCGCCTGGGTGGCCACGTAGAACGGGTGCACGTCGCGCGGCAGCTCGATGTACTCGACCAGGCTGCCATCAGGCGAGGTGCCAGAGAACTGCAGGCCGGCGTCGGCGATCTGCTGGCGGTAGGCGTTGTTGACCTCGTAGCGGTGACGGTGCCGTTCCGTGGCGGTGTCGGCGCCGTACAGTTCGGCGACGATCGAGCCGGGGGTGAGCGCGGCTTCGTACTGGCCGAGGCGCATGGTGCCGCCGAGGTCTCCGGCGGCGATGATGTCAACCTGCTCGGCCATGGTCGCGATCACCGGGAACTCGGTCTCGGGGTCGAACTCGGTGGACGAGGCGCCTGGCAGGTCCGCGGCATCCCGCGCATATTCGATCACCATGCACTGCAGGCCGAGGCACAGGCCGAGGGTCGGGATCTCGTTCTCGCGGGCGAACTTGAGCGCGCCGAGCTTGCCCTCGATGCCGCGCACGCCGAAGCCTCCGGGCACGCAGATGCCGTCGAGGTCGGACAGGTTCTTCGCGGCGCCCTCCGGCGTCTCGCAGGTGTCGGAGGCGATCCAGCGCAGGTTCACCTTGGTCTGGTGGGCGAAGCCGCCGGCGCGCAACGCCTCCGAGACCGACAGGTAGGCGTCGGGCAGGTCGATGTACTTACCGACCAGACCGATCGTGACCTCGTCCTTGGGGTCGTGCACCGCGTCGAGAACCTTCTGCCAGCCGTCCCACACCACCGGGCCGGCGGTCAGGTCGAGCTGGTCGATGATGTAGGCGTCCAGACCCTGCTCACGCAGCACGCTCGGGATGTCGTAGACGCTCTTCAGATCCGGGGTGTTCACCACCGCGTTCTCCTCGACGTCGCACATCAGCGCGATCTTGCGCTTGTTGGACTCGGTGACCGGACGGTCGCTGCGCAGCACCAACGCGTCGGGCTGGATACCGATCGAGCGCAACGTCGCAACGGAGTGCTGCGTCGGCTTGGTCTTCTGCTCCCCCGAGGCACCCATGAACGGCACCAGGGACACGTGCACAAAGAAGACGTTCTTGCGGCCGAGTTCGTGGCGCACCTGACGGGCGGCCTCCAGGAACGGCTGGCTCTCGATGTCGCCGACGGTGCCGCCCACCTCGGTGATGATCACGTCGGGCTGCGGCGTCTCGGTGGCCTGCAACCGCATGCGGCGCTTGATCTCGTCGGTGATGTGCGGGATGACCTGCACGGTGTCGCCGAGGTACTCGCCGCGGCGTTCCTTGGCGATCACCTGCGAGTAAATCTGGCCGGTGGTCACGTTCGCCGCCTGGCTCAGGTTGATGTCGAGGAACCGCTCGTAGTGCCCGATGTCGAGATCGGTCTCTGCGCCATCATCGGTGACGAAGACCTCACCGTGCTGGAACGGGTTCATCGTTCCGGGATCCACATTCAGGTAGGGATCCAGTTTCTGCATGACCACGCGGAGTCCGCGAGCGGTGAGCAGGTTTCCGAGACTGGCGGCCGTGAGCCCCTTACCGAGGGACGAAACGACACCACCGGTGACGAAAATGTGTTTAGTAGTTACCGCGCCTTGATTATCCACCACGGGGTTACATCGTATCCCACACCGCTGGCATTGACGGCTGCGAAACGCGCCGGGTCAGCCGCGCGCCGCGGCGCCGGCGAGTCCGAGCAGTTCCCGGGCGTGCGCCAGCCCACTCTCGGAATCGGACAATCCGCTCAGCAGCCGCGCCATTTCTTCGATCCGCTGCTCACCCTCCAGCTGCTGCACGCTCGACGCGGTAACCGCGCCGTCGCTGTCTTTCACCACGCGCAGATGGTTCGATGCAAACGCGGCGACCTGGGCCAGGTGGGTGACAACGATCACCTGGGAATTCTGGGCGAGCCTCGCCAGCCGCTTGCCGATCTCGATGGCGCTGGCCCCACCCACACCGGCATCCACCTCGTCGAAAATGAACGTGGGAACCGGATCGGCGGAGGCGATGACCACCTCAATGGCCAGCATCACCCGGGACAGTTCGCCCCCAGATGCGCCCTTGCCGAGCGGCCGCGGGTCGGCCCCAGCGTGCGGCTGCAGCTGGATCGACACCTGGTCCTTGCCGGTCAGCGAGTAATCCTCCCGGTCAGATACCTCGACCACGAGCCGCGCGTCGGGCATCGCCAGCGCCGCCAGCTCCTCGGTGACCTGCACCGCGAGTCGTTCCGCCGCCGCGCGCCGTGCCGCGCTCACCTGGGCGGCGTGCTGCTGCAGCAGTTCGAGGTCGTCGTCGACCTCGACGCGCAGCGTGTCGATGCGGTCGCTGTCGTTGTCCAGTTCGAGCAGCCGCGCGCTGCCGGTGTCGAGAAAGTCGATCACGTCATCGAGGGTCGGGCCGTACTTGCGGATCAACCCGGCCAGTTCGGCACGACGCTCCTGCACGCTCTCAAGCTGGCGGGTGGCGTCAGTGTCGAGGCCGTCGAGGTAGCCGGACAGTTGCACCGAGACATCCGACAGCTGGAAGGATGCCGCGGCCAGAGCCTCGGCGATCGGCGCGAGTTCCGGGTCGTGGGCGACCACCTTGTCGAGAGCGCGGCGGGCGTCTTCGATCAGCGCCAGCGCGTCACGGCCCTCGTCGCTGGGGTCGGCCGAGACGCTGTTGTGGGCCTGCACGGCGGCCACTCGCAGGTCTTCGAGGTTGGTGAGCCGGTCGGCCTGCTCGCCGAGCGCCACGTCCTCACCACGCTCGGGCGTCGCCGCCTCGATCTCGGCGATGCCGACCCGCAGTTGCTCGGCCTCGCGGGCACGCTGGTCTCGTTCCGTGATCAGCGCGTCGAGCTCGCCCTGGTTCGCCTGCCAGCGGCGGTACACCTGCTGATAGTCGCCCAGGACGGCCTGCAGATCTGCACCGGCGAAGCGGTCGAGGGCCTCGCGCTGCGCGGTCGCTGAACGCAGCCGCAGCTGGTCGGACTGCCCGTGCACCACCACCAGGTGCTCCCCCAGTTCGGTGAGCACTCCGGCGGGCGCGGAGCGTCCGCCGACCGCGGCGCGGCTCCGGCCCTCCTCGGAGATCGACCGGGTGAGCAGCAGCTCGGCCAGGCCCGCCCCGAAGGGTTCGACGTCGCCGCCGGCATCCCGCACCCGGTCGACGACCGGTCCGACATCCGGAACCTGCCAGTGTCCTTCGACGGTGGCCTGTCCGCTGCCGGCCCGCACGATGGAGCTGTCCGCACGGTCGCCGAGCAGCAGGCCGAGAGCGGTCACCACCATGGTCTTACCCGCACCGGTCTCACCGGTGAGGGCGGTGAATCCGGGGCCGAGCGGCAGGCGGGCCTCGCCGATCACCCCCAGGTTGCGGATCACGATCTCTTCGATCACTCGGCAACACCCTTATTCGTGCGGGGCCCGCGCCACCCGTGAATCGGCAGATTGAACTTGCCGACCAGGCGATCAGTGAACGGTCCAGGGTTCAGGCGAGCCAGCCGAACCGGGGTGGACGACCGACGTACGACCACACGTGCACCGCTGGGGAGGTCGAAGGTGCGTCGTCCATCGCACCACATCACGCCGGTGGTGTGGGTGCGGCTCAGCACCTCGACGGCGAGGGTGGAATCCGGTCCGACCACGAGCGGGCGGGAGAACAGCGCGTGGGCGTTCAGCGGAACGAGCAGCAAGGCGTCAAGGCTCGGCCACACGATCGGTCCCCCGGCTGAGAATGAGTATGCGGTGGACCCCGTCGGCGTCGACATGACCACGCCGTCGCAGCCGAAGCTCGACAGTGGTCTGCCGTCGACTTCGATGACCACCTCGAGCATTTTCTCGGGGCTGGCCTTCTCGACGGTGACCTCGTTGAGCGCCCAACTCTCGTAGACGACTTCGGAGTTCACCTTGGCGCGCACCCAGAGGGTCATGCGCTCTTCGACGAGGTAGTCGCGAGCGAGGGCGCGTTCCACCGTTGTTGTGAGGTCTTTGCGTTCGCTTTCGGCGAGGAAGCCGACGTGGCCGAGGTTGACGCCGAGCAGAGGGGCGGTGCAGTCGCGGATCATCTCGGCGGCGCGCAAGATGGTGCCATCCCCACCGAGCACGATGACCAGTTCCAGCTCGCCGACCTCGACGGTGCCGCCGAGCACCAGCGTGGATTCGAGGTCGGGGGCGACGGCGATCATTTCCTGCCGCTCGTCAAGGCTCAGCACGGGGATGGCGCCGGCAGACACCAGCTGGCGGCATACGGCGACCGCGGCCTCGAGCGAATCCTCGCGGCCGGTGTGTGCGACGACGAGGATGTATCGCTCAGCTGTCACGGGCACCATCCTTCTCTGGGTCGTCGGGTCGGCACGGGCTACACCATCGCAGCAACGCGCTCGTTCCATTCTGTCGGATTACTGCCGTGAACCCCGTTCAGCCAGACCAGGTATTCCCGGTTTCCGGCACCACCGGCGATCGGCGACGGCAGCAGACCCGCGGTGCCGAGTCCGAGGTCCCAGGCAGACCAGAGCACGCCGCTGATGGCGTCCTGGCGCAGGCCGACACTCCTGACGATGCCTTCCTTGATGCCGGTTCGTCCGACCTCGAACTGCGGTTTGATCAGCAGCACGAAGTCGGCGTCGGCGCCGCAGGTGTCCACCAGGGCCGGCAGCACCAGGCCGAGTGAGATGAAGGAGAGATCGCCGACCACCAGGTCGGGCTTTTCCGAGATGCCGGATGCCTCGGCCAGGGCTTCCGCGGTCATGAACCGGGCGTTGAAGCCTTCGACAACGCTCACCCGTGGGTCGGCGGCGAGTTCGGGCACCAGCTGAGCGTGACCGACATCGAGCGCGATCACCTGTCGCGCGCCGCGTTCCAGCAGCACCTGGGTGAAACCGCCGGTCGATGCCCCGACATCCAGCGCCAGCCGCCCGGCGACCGGCAGGGCGAAGCCGTCGAGGGCGGCGATCAGTTTGTGCGCGGCGCGGCTGACGTAGTGGTCGCTCTCGGCGACCTCGATGTTCTGTTCGTCGTCGACCTTCGCGGCGGCCTTCAGCGCCGGCTCGCCATCGACGGTCACCAGCCCGTCGGCGATCAGTTTCGCCGCGTGGGTGCGTGATCGGGCGAGTCCCCTGGCCGCCAGCGCGGCATCGAGCCGCTGCTCAGCCATGGAGGCGGGCGGTGTCCCGGTTTGTGGAGTCGGCGCGCAACGAATCGGCGCGCAGTGAATCAGCGCTGTCGAGCGCCGCCTTCAGCTCGTCGTGCAGCTGCAGGAACGCGGCCGCCCGTGCCTCAAGCGGCTGGTCCTCGATCAGGCTGAGGCGCGAGAGCAGCTCTTCGGTGTTCTCCTGGGTGGGCTCATCGGTCACCCGCCAAGGGTATCCCGGCGGGGCCGAGTTCCCCGACGGATGACCGCTGCGGCGGGCTACTTGCGCGGCCGTGGAATGCCCAGCCGGTCGAACAGCTCGCCGGGCACGTCGATGCCGTAGATCGCCAGTCCGGAGTTCCAGATCGCCCGGCTGGCGGCCCGCAGCAAATCGAGGCTCGACCCGCCCTCGCGCAGCACCTCAAGCCGGTTCCCGCGCATCACCACCACGGAGTCCCGCACGGTGACCGTGCCGTCGTCCGCGACATCCGCTACCGGGTATGGGTCGTGCAGCTCGCGTAGATCCTCGACGATGTAGGTGGGGCGGTCCTCCGCGGTCGCGGCCAGCACCTGCTTGGCGCCGTCGATGCCGGTGAGCACCAGCACGGAGTCCATGCCGACCCTGTTCGCACCACGGATGTCGGTGTCCAGCCGGTCGCCGATGAACAGCGGCTTCTCGGCGCCGAAGCGTTCGACGGCGGCGTGGAAGATGGGGGTCTCCGGCTTACCGGCGGTGACCGGCATCCGGCCCACGGCCGTGTGCACGGCCGACACCAGCGTGCCGTTGCCGGGGGCGACGCCACGCTCCTGCGGAATCGTCCAGTCGGTGTTCGTCGACACCCATGGGATTCCGCCGTGCAGGGCATACGACGCCTCGGCGAGCTGAGTCCAGCCCACCTCGGGTGAGAAGCCCTGGATGACCGCGGCCGGGTCGTCCTCGGCCGATCGGGTCACGATGAAGCCGGCCTTCTCGACCTCGTCCACCAGTCCCTCACCGCCGACCACCAACACCGTGGCGCCGGACGGCACCAGCTCGGCCAGCAGTTTCACCGCGGCCTGCGGTGAGGTGACCACGTCGTCCGCGGTAACGCTCAGGCCGAGGTTGGTGAGGTGCGCCGCCACGGATGCCGCGGTGCGCGCCGCATTGTTGGTGATGTAGCCGACACGCCCGGTCTCGGCCACGCGGTTGAGGCTCTCGATGGCGTGCGGGATCGGCCGCGGGCCCTTATACACGACGCCGTCGAGGTCGGCGAGGACCAGGTCGACCCCGGCGAGCGGCGTGCTACTCGTCGTCACTGTCTTTTGCGGGCTCAGCGTCTCCTGCGAGGTCGCTGTCTTCGGCGAGGTCGCTGCCTTCTGCGACGTCGCTGCCTTCGGCGACGTCGCTGTCTTCGGCGAAGTCAGCGTCTCCTCCGAGGTCACTGTCTCCTTCTGCAAGGTCGATCTCCTCTTCAGAAATTTCAATGACATCTTCCTCTTCTGGATTCTCTGCCTGGCCCAGCGCTTCGCTGGCCCGCTCGGAACGCTGCAGCCACTCCTGTGCTTCTTCGTCGCGGCCGAGCTCCTCGAGCACCGTGGCGTACGCGTCGAACAGCGCGGGGCTGTACGAAAACGCGGTGTTCGGGTCGAGCTGCGGGATTTGCAGCTCGCCGAGTGCGGCGTCTGGCTGCTCGAGGTCAAGCCGGGCACCGGACATCGCGATGGCGAGTGCCACCTGAACGGCATCCGGCAGGTTGGCGCGCGGCACGGAACGGCCCAGTTCGAGGGCACGATCGGGTCGACCGATCCCCCGCTCGCTGTCGACCATCATCGGCAGCTGGTCGTCACGTCCGGTGATGCGGCGGTAAGTCCTGAACTCACGGAGCGCCAGGTTGAAGTCGCCGATGGCATAGGCGGTGATCGCGAGCGTCTCACGTACCACGCCGATACGGCCGGCGCGGCGAGCCGCGGATGTCGCGTGCTGGTGGGCGAGCTCGGGATTTTCTTCGATCAGCCTGGTCACCATCACGAGATGGCGCGCGACCTGCTCGGCGTTCTCCTTGCTCAGGGTCTTCAGCTCGTTGCGGGCAATCCGGTCGAGCTCCTTCGCCTCGATCGAGTCCGGAATGGCCGGATCGTCGTGGTGAACGCGTACCGACTTCGTGCCGAACGGGTCGCGATCCTCCGGGGTTTCCCGGTCGCGGGAGTCGTAGTCGCCGCGGGCAGGCTTGCCCTCGCGGGTCCACAGGCGACGCTCGTTGTCGCCACCGCGGCCACCACGGTCGTCGCGGCCGGCTCCGTGCTGCGGGCGATCGCTCGAACGCTGCGGACGGTCACCCTCACGGCGGGGTCGGTCGTCGCGGAACGGCCGGTCGCCGGAACGCTGCGGACGCTCAGTGCGCGGCCCATCGCGGTGCGGACGGTCACCACCGGCGGGGCGGAACGGCTTGTCACCGTCGCGGCGCGGACGATCGTCGTTGCTGCGGTGCGGCCGGTCGCCGGACGGGCGTCCTTGGTAGCCGCCCTCGCGGGGCGGACGCTCGTCGTTGCTGCGGTAGGGCCGGTCCCCCGACGGGCGTCCCTGGTAGCCACCCTCGCGGCGCGGCTTGTCATCGGAGCCACGGTACGGAGGACGATCGCCGTCACGACGCGGCGGACGCTCATCGTTGCTGCGGTGCGGCCGGTCACCGGACGGACGTCCCTGATAGCCACCCTCGCGGCGCGGCTTGTCATCGGAGCCACGGTACGGAGGACGATCGCCGTCACGACGCGGCGGACGCTGATCGTTGCTGCGGTGCGGCCGGTCACCGGACGGACGACCTTGGTAACCGCCCTCGCGGCGCGGCTTGTCATCGGAGCCACGGTACGGAGGACGGTCACCGTCACGACGCGGCGGACGCTCATCGTGGCTCCGGTTCGGGCGGTCACCCTGAGGGCGCCCCTGATAGCCGCCCTCGCGGCGCGGCTTGTCATCGGAGCCACGGTACGGAGGACGATCACCGTCACGACGCGGACGCGAGTCATTACTCCGGTTCGGTCGGTCGCCTTGACCGCCGCTGCCCTGCGGGCGCCCCTGGTAGCCGCCCTCGCGACGCGGCCCGTCAGTACGGTCGCCTTCGCGACGCGGACGATCCGTACGGTCGCCTTCGCGGTGCGGTCGGTCCTGACGGTCACGGTCCTGGCTACCGCCATCGCGGCGCGGACGGTCGTCGTTTCCGCGGGCGGGCTTGTCGCCGTCGCGGCGCGGTTTAAAGTCGCCAGCGCCCGAGGGGTTTCCCCGTGGCGGCCGGCCCGAATCTGACCTGCGGCCCTGCGGCGTTTCACCGGGACGCTTGGGCCGTTCTCCGGAATCGCTCATGGGGGTTCTCCTCTGGGTGTAGCTGCTCTGTGTGATTATCTGCCGCGGGACTGTGCACCGCGTGCTTTTTGTGTGCCGCGCCCGTGGCGCGTTCTGATGTGTTAAATGGAAATGGCCACCCTATCGGGTGGCCATTTCGCTAAAAGAAGTCCGGCGGTGTCCTACTCTCCCACAAGGTCCCCCTTGCAGTACCATCGGCGCAGAGAGTCTTAGCTTCCGGGTTCGGAATGTAACCGGGCGTTTCCCTCTCGCTATGGCCGCCGAAACACTATTGATTTGTGTCGTTGCGGACACAACAAAAACATGTTGTGTGCGCGGTTCCCGACCGTAAATCGAGAACCACAAAGTGGACGCAAGCAGCTCATTTCCCCAGACACCAGCCTTACAACGGTGTGTGAGTGGTGATTGTCAAGTTATCGGCTTATTAGTACCGGTCAGCTTCACGAGTCTTTAGTCCTCGCTTCCACATCCGGCCTATCAACCCAGTAGTCTGGCTGGGAGCCTCTCCCCCGAAGGGATGGAAATCTCATCTTGAAGCCGGCTTCCCGCTTAGATGCTTTCAGCGGTTATCCGTTCCGAACGTAGCTAATCAGCGGTGCTCCTGGCGGAACAACTGACACACCAGAGGTTCGTCCATCCCGGTCCTCTCGTACTAGGGATAGATCTTCTCAAATTTCCTACGCGCGCAGCGGATAGGGACCGAACTGTCTCACGACGTTCTAAACCCAGCTCGCGTACCGCTTTAATGGGCGAACAGCCCAACCCTTGGGACCTACTCCAGCCCCAGGATGCGACGAGCCGACATCGAGGTGCCAAACCATGCCGTCGATATGGACTCTTGGGCAAGATCAGCCTGTTATCCCCGAGGTACCTTTTATCCGTTGAGCGACAGCGCTTCCACAAGCCACTGCCGGATCACTAGTCCCGACTTTCGTCCCTGCTCGACTTGTCAGTCTCACAGTCAAGCTCCCTTGTGCACTTACACTCGACACCTGATTGCCAACCAGGTTGAGGGAACCTTTGGGCGCCTCCGTTACTTTTTGGGAGGCAACCGCCCCAGTTAAACTACCCACCAGGCACTGTCCCTGAACCGGATCACGGTTCGAAGTTAGATATCCAATATGACCAGAGTGGTATTTCAACATTGACTCCACGAACACTAGCGTGCCCGCTTCATAGTCTCCCACCTATCCTACACAAGCCACACCGAACACCAATACCAAGCTGTAGTAAAGGTCACGGGGTCTTTCCGTCCTGCTGCGCGTAACGAGCATCTTTACTCGTAATGCAATTTCGCCGAGTTCGCGGTTGAGACAGCTGGGAAGTCGTTACGCCATTCGTGCAGGTCGGAACTTACCCGACAAGGAATTTCGCTACCTTAGGATGGTTATAGTTACCACCGCCGTTTACTGGGGCTTAAATTCTCAGCTTCGCCTTGCGGCTAACCGTTCCTCTTAACCTTCCAGCACCGGGCAGGCGTCAGTCCGTATACATCGTCTTGCGACTTCGCACGGACCTGTGTTTTTAGTAAACAGTCGCTTCCCACTGGTCTCTGCGGCCATCAAACGCTTCCGGGAGTAAATCCCTTCACGTATCAGGCCCCCCTTCTCCCGAAGTTACGGGGGCATTTTGCCGAGTTCCTTAACCACGATTCTCTCGATCTCCTTGGTATTCTCTACCTGACCACCTGAGTCGGTTTGGGGTACGGGCGGCTTGAACCTCGCGTCGATGCTTTTCTTGGCAGCATAGGATCACCGAATTCCCCCGTGAGGGGTATGCGTCAGATCTCAGGCATGTGAACGACGGATTTGCCTATCGTTCGCCCTACATCCTTACCCCGGGACAACCATCGCCCGGTACGGCTACCTTCCTGCGTCACACCTGTTAATACGCTAACCGCCTCAGTTTGGGTCACGCGCTAGCCCTGAACTCCTCACCCCGAAGGGATCAGAAAACAGGATTCGGGCGTTTAGCATCACCGAATTGGTTGGGGCGGTTCTTCGCCGGTACGGGAATATCAACCCGTTGTCCATCGACTACGCCTGTCGGCCTCGCCTTAGGTCCCGACTTACCCAGGGCGGATTAGCCTGGCCCTGGAACCCTTGGTCTTTCGGAGGACGGGTTTCTCACCCGTCTTTCGCTACTCATGCCTGCATTCTCACTCGTGTGGCCTCCACGGCTGGATCACTCCGCCGCTTCACTGGCCACACGACGCTCTCCTACCGATCCGCACGGCTGAACCACGAAGGCTTACCTAATATGCGAATCCTACAACTTCGGCGGTGTGCTTGAGCCCCGTTACATTGTCGGCGCGGAATCACTTGACCAGTGAGCTATTACGCACTCTTTCAAGGGTGGCTGCTTCTAAGCCAACCTCCTGGTTGTCTGTGCAACTCCACATCCTTTCCCACTTAGCACACGCTTGGGGGCCTTAGTTGGTAGTCTGGGTTGTTTCCCTCTCGACGATGAAGCTTATCCCCCACCGTCTCACTGCTGCGCTCTCACTTACCGGCATTCGGAGTTTGGCTGACGTCAGTAACCTTGTAGGGCCCATCGGCCATCCAGTAGCTCTACCTCCGGCAAGAAACACGCAACGCTGCACCTAAATGCATTTCGGAGAGAACCAGCTATCACGAAGTTTGATTGGCCTTTCACCCCTATCCACAGCTCATCCCCTCAGTTTTCAACCTAAGTGGGTTCGGTCCTCCACGCGTTCTTACACGCGCTTCAACCTGGCCATGGATAGATCACTTCGCTTCGGGTCTAGGACATGCGACTGAATCGCCCTATTCAGACTCGCTTTCGCTACGGCTACCCCTCACGGGTTAACCTCGCCACATATCGCTAACTCGCAGGCTCATTCTTCAAAAGGCACGCTGTCACCCCTACTAAGGAGGCTCCAACGGTTTGTAAGCAAACGGTTTCAGGTACTATTTCACTCCCCTCCCGGGGTACTTTTCACCTTTCCCTCACGGTACTTGTCCGCTATCGGTCATCTGGGAGTATTTAGGCTTACCAGGTGGTCCTGGCGGATTCACACGGGATTTCTCGGGCCCCGTGCTACTTGGGATACTTCCCGCCGCTGCGCAGCATTTCGACTACGGGGATCGCACCCTCTATGTCCAGGCATTCAAACCTGTTCGTCTATACCGCGCATGTCAACGTGAACTGCGGCAGCAGTCCGTGAAGTCCCACAACCCCGACCATGCAACCCCTGCCGGGTATCACACATGATCGGTTTGGCCTGATCCGGTTTCGCTCGCCACTACTAACGGAATCGCTGTTGCTTTCTCTTCCTGTGGGTACTGAGATGTTTCACTTCCCCACGTTCCCTCTACCCGCCCTATATATTCAGGCGGGAGTCACCAGGTCGCACAAGTACGCCTGGCGGGGTTTCCCCATTCGGAAATCCTCGGATCGAAGCTCGTTTATCAGCTCCCCGAGGCTTATCGCAGATTACTACGTCCTTCTTCGGCTCCAGATGCCAAGGCATCCACCGTTTGCTCTTAGAAACTTGAAATCACATGAGTTTGAATCGTTTAGAGTCCCGGAATAAATCCGGAACAGAAATTGACCAATGATCTACCGCACACCAGCCCCAAGGGCCGGCATGCGTGTTTAGATCTTTGTGATCCAGGACAAAGTCCTGAATCTAAGATGCTCGCGTCCACTGTGTAGTTCTCAAAATACGGGCGGTACCCCCACCGGAAACGACACCCGCAAGCGGGCATTGGTCGAAACCGGTCAAGGGTCCAAGAGGTTCGTGTCCCACCCAAAGGGTGGGGCCCGGTCCCTCAGGACCCAACAGCGTGCAAAGACCAGGCCCGCCGGCGGGCTCCGTTCCCACTCCCGAAGGAGCGTACTGAGAGACCGCGTTTGGTCCTGGTCACAATGTCAATGTTCCACCCATGAGCGCCACCGGGAAACATGTGTTCCCGAAATGGCTTGGCAAGAAGTTCCGGCTGTATACAGGCCGGCTTGCACATGCTCCTTAGAAAGGAGGTGATCCAGCCGCACCTTCCGGTACGGCTACCTTGTTACGACTTAGTCCTAATCACCGATCCCACCTTCGACAGCTCCCCCCTTGCGGTTGGGCCACTGGCTTCGGGTGTTACCGACTTTCATGACTTGACGGGCGGTGTGTACAAGGCCCGGGAACGTATTCACCGCAGCGTTGCTGATCTGCGATTACTAGCGACTCCGACTTCATGAGGTCGAGTTGCAGACCTCAATCCGAACTGAGACCGGCTTTTTGGGATTCGCTCCACCTTACGGTATTGCAGCCCTTTGTACCGGCCATTGTAGCATGCGTGAAGCCCAAGACATAAGGGGCATGATGATTTGACGTCATCCCCACCTTCCTCCGAGTTGACCCCGGCAGTCTCATATGAGTTCCCACCATTACGTGCTGGCAACATACGACGAGGGTTGCGCTCGTTGCGGGACTTAACCCAACATCTCACGACACGAGCTGACGACAACCATGCACCACCTGTTTACGAGTGTCCAAAGAGTTGACCATTTCTGGCCCGTTCTCGTATATGTCAAGCCTTGGTAAGGTTCTTCGCGTTGCATCGAATTAATCCGCATGCTCCGCCGCTTGTGCGGGCCCCCGTCAATTCCTTTGAGTTTTAGCCTTGCGGCCGTACTCCCCAGGCGGGGAACTTAATGCGTTAGCTGCGACACAGAAACCGTGGAATGGTCCCTACATCTAGTTCCCAACGTTTACGGCATGGACTACCAGGGTATCTAATCCTGTTCGCTCCCCATGCTTTCGCTCCTCAGCGTCAGTTACGGCCCAGAGATCTGCCTTCGCCATTGGTGTTCCTCCTGATATCTGCGCATTCCACCGCTACACCAGGAATTCCAATCTCCCCTACCGCACTCTAGTCTGCCCGTACCCACTGCAGGCTGGAGGTTGAGCCTCCAGTTTTCACAGCAGACGCGACAAACCGCCTACGAGCTCTTTACGCCCAATAATTCCGGACAACGCTTGCACCCTACGTATTACCGCGGCTGCTGGCACGTAGTTAGCCGGTGCTTTTTCTGCAGGTACCGTCACTTTCGCTTCTTCCCTACTAAAAGAGGTTTACAACCCGAAGGCCGTCGTCCCTCACGCGGCGTTGCTGCATCAGGCTTGCGCCCATTGTGCAATATTCCCCACTGCTGCCTCCCGTAGGAGTCTGGGCCGTGTCTCAGTCCCAGTGTGGCCGGTCACCCTCTCAGGCCGGCTACCCGTCGTCGCCTTGGTGAGCCATTACCTCACCAACAAGCTGATAGGCCGCGAGTCCATCCTTGACCGAAATTCTTTCCACAACCAGACCATGCGGCCGGTCGTCATATCCGGTATTAGACGCCGTTTCCAGCGCTTATCCCAGAGTCAAGGGCAGGTTACTCACGTGTTACTCACCCGTTCGCCACTAATCCAGAGAAGCAAGCTCCTCTTTCATCGTTCGACTTGCATGTGTTAAGCACGCCGCCAGCGTTCGTCCTGAGCCAGGATCAAACTCTCCGTAAATGTTTGATTGCACGGATGCGAACATCCGGCACATCTAGTGTGTCCAGCCACCGGAATAGGCGGACAAGACACAAGTTTGAAACTGACAGAACAAATCATTACTGACTTGCTTTGTTGTTTAAATGTTTTCCAAAGGAATCTCTTCCCTAACCGAAGTCAGGGCCGAGGTTTTTGGCATTTGACATTGTGCACGCTGTTGAGTTCTCAAGGATCGGACGCACCCGAGTTACAACCAGATCTTCGATCCGGCCTGCCCTCGGGGCAACTTCCTTAGCTTAGCACTTCTTTCTGGCCTCGTTGACCGCCGTTATCAGGCTGATCTGCGAAGACACTTCTAGAAGTGGTTCAGCATTGTTACGCACAAACAACTGGGCCGCAAAGCAGCTATTGTTGTTGGCTTGGTCCCGGCTTGAGGCCGGGAAGCTCTTCCGCTTCCCGCACCTTTGGGGTGACAAGAAGAAACATTACGTGGATGTTTCCAGTCCGGCAAATGAACGTAAATCCCGGGCGTGTCCGTGATTGCGGTTCAGTTTCGCGGCCGTTTTCGGTTACGAAATGACCACGCCGGCGAGGGACTTTTTGCCTCGTCGGAGCACCGCGAAGCGACCGTGCAGCAGCGCGGCGCCCAGTGTTGCCGCGTCATCCGTCACCTTGTCGTTGTTCAGATAGACGCCGCCCTGCGCAATGGCACGGCGGGACTCCCCCAGGCTCTTGGTGAGGGTCGCGTCCACCAGCAGCTGCGCTATCGTCGACGACGAGTTGGCCTCGGCCGCCTGCGGCAGCTCCCGGATCGCGGCCTCGAGCGTGACCGCGTCGAGTGCGGCAAGCTCGCCCTGTCCGAACAGGGCAGCGGATGCCGCGATCGCGGCTCTCGTGGCGTCTTCGCCGTGCACCAGGGCGGTGACCTCGAAAGCGAGCACCTTCTGCGCTTCGCGCTTGAACGGTTCGCTCGCCACAGCCTCCGCCAGCCGGTCGATCTCGGTCCGGTCGAGGAAGGTGAAGATCTTCAGCCGGTCGACGACATCCTTATCGTCGGTATTGACCCAGAACTGGTAGAAGGCGTACGGGCTGGTCAGCTCGGGGTCGAGCCAGACGGCGTTCCCCTCGCTCTTGCCGAACTTTGTGCCGTCGGAGTTGGTGATCAGCGGGGTGCCGATGGCGTGAACGCTGGCGCCCTCCGCCTTGTGGATCAGGTCGGTGCCGCTGGTGAGGTTGCCCCACTGGTCGCTGCCGCCGGTCTGCAGCACGCAGTTGTAGCTGCGGTAGAGCTCGAGGTAGTCCATGCCCTGCAGAATCTGGTAGCTGAACTCGGTGTAGCTGATGCCGGCGTCGCTGTTCAAGCGGGCGCTCACGGCATCCTTCTTCAGCATGGTGCCGACCCGGAAGTACTTGCCCACCTCGCGCAGGAAGTCGATCGCCGACAGCGGCGCGGTCCAGTCGAGGTTGTTCACCATGCGCGCCGCGTTGTCGCCCTCGAAGCTGAGGAAGCGCTCGATCTGGCCTTGCAGGTAACCAACCCACTCCGCGACGGTGTCCTTGGTGTTCAGGGTGCGTTCTGCGGTCGGGCGCGGGTCACCGATCAGCCCGGTGGAGCCGCCGACGAGACCGAGCGGGCGGTGTCCGGCCAGCTGGATGCGACGCAGCAGCAGGATCTGCACCAGGTTGCCGAGGTGCAGGCTGGGCGCGGTCGGGTCGAAGCCGCAGTAGTAGGTGATCGGCTCCCCCGCCAGCAGCTTCTTCAGCTCGTCGGCATCCGTGGACACGTGCACGAGGCCGCGCCAGGTGAGTTCGTCCCAGACGTCCTCGAAGGAGTCGTCGTTTCGCTGATTCTGCAAAGCTGATGCTGAGGTTGACACGGCTCCCACTGTACTAGCGGCGTGTCGCGAGCACCGCGAACGCGTGCCCCGGCAGCAGCACCGCGTCACGGTCGAGCATCACCGCGTCGGCGGCCAGCAGCAGCATCCGGTGGCCGGCCTCGAGCGGTACTCTCGTCGGCTGGTCGCTGAAGTTGACCGCGATGCTGACCGCGCCGCGGCCCAGTAGGAACCAGCCGGCTGCGGCGTCGAACCGGGTGCGGATGTCGCGGAATCGCGGGTCGCGGAACTCGGGGTGTCCCGCGCGGAGTTCGGCGAGCTGCCGGTACAGCGCCAGCAGCCGGGCGTGCTCGCCCTGCTCGCGTTCCTCCCAGCGCAGCTTCGACCGGTCGAAGGTGGCCGGGTCCTGCGGGTTCGGCACGGTGCTCTCGTCCCAGCCCATCCGGGCGAACTCGGCGATGCGGCCCTTCGCGGTGGCCACGCCGAGTTCCGGCTCGGGATGCGAGGTGAAGAACTGCCACGGGGTGGACGCCGCCCACTCCTCGCCCATGAACAGCATCGGCGTGAACGGGCCGAGCATCACCAACACGGCGGCGATGCCCAACTGGCCCGGGTCCAGCTGGGCGCTGAGGCGGTCGCCGGCCGCCCGATTGCCGATCTGGTCATGGTTCTGCGAGCAAACCACCAGCCGCCAGGTGGGCATCCGGTCGCGATCGATCGGCCGACCGTGGTTGCGGCCGCGGAAGCTGGAGAAGCTGCCGTCGTGGAAGAACCCGCGTTGTAAAACCTTGTCCAGTGCCTCCAGTGAGTGGAAGTCGGTGTAGTAACCGTTCGCCTCGCCGGTGAGGTTGCTGTGCAGGGCGTGGTGGAAGTCGTCGCTCCACTGTGCGTCGAGCCCGTACCCTCCGGCGTCGCGCGGGGTGATCAGCCGCGGGTCGTTCAGGTCGGATTCGGCGATCAGGGTGAGCGGCCTGCCGAGCTCGGCGGACAGGACCGCGACATCCTGAGCCACCTGCTCCAACAGGTGCGTGGCACGGTGGTCGACGAGCGCGTGCACCGCGTCGAGGCGCAGCGCGTCGACGTGGTAGTCGCGGAACCAGGCCAGGGCGTTGTCGATGATGTAGCGGCGCACCGGGTCGGACTGGTCGCCGTCGAGATTCAGCGACGCACCCCAGGTGTTCGCCGACGCCGGGTGCAGGTACGGGCCGAACCGGGGCAGGTAGTTGCCGCTCGGGCCGAGGTGGTTGTAGACGACGTCTTGCACCACGCCGAGTCCGGCGGCGTGGCAGGCGTCGACGAACCGCTGGTAGGCGGCCGGTCCCCCGTACTGCTCGTGCACCGCGTACCAGAGCACCCCGTCGTAGCCCCAGTTGTGGGTTCCGTTGAACGCGTTCACCGGCAGGAGCTCGACGAAGTCGACGCCGATGCTCTTCAGGTGGTCGAGCCGGCCGGCGGCGGCATCCAGGGTGCCTTCGCGGGTGAAGGTTCCGATGTGCAGTTCGTAGATCACGCCGCCGGCCAGTTGCCGACCGGTCCACGCGGCGTCCGACCAGGCGAACTCACCGGGATCGAAACTGCGCGAGCGCTCGTGCACCCCCGATGGCTGCCGCCGGGAGCGGGGATCGGGCAGCATCGTCGGGTCGTCATCGAGCAGGTAGCCGTAGTCGACCGGGCGCCCTTCGGCGCGCTCGAGCGCGGCGTGCAGGGCGTCCGGCTCGGGCGTCCACCAGCCGTCGGCGGCGCGGAGCATGGGGAGGGTGTCGTCGGCGAGGCTCAGTCGGACGGTGGTTGGGGTGGGCGCCCAGACAGAGAATGGGGTGTGGACGGTCATCGGGGCGCCTCCTCTGCGGAGAGCAACGCCACCGGGTAGTGCTCGAGCAGCGTCGCCAGTGGCACCTCGCCGGGCTCGTAACGCCGCCGGGTGAACTGGTCGGTGTGCGCCGACTCGAGCTGGATGGCGGTGTCCCGCCAGCCGCCGGCGTCGGCGAGGCCGAGCGGCAGTCGCGTGCCGATGCTGATCGCCCCGCCGCGGTCGAACCCGATGAGGTGGTCCGCGGCGGCGCCGGTCGCGAGCAGCGGCCGGTAGCCGGTGAAGAGGTGGGCGTTGTCGCGGCGGAGTCGCAGCGCGCGGCTGGTGATGAGCAGCTTGGCGGCCCCGTCAGAATCGACGGGCGGGCGCCATCCGTCGTCCAGGCGTGCCAGCAGCCGCGCCCGTTCGGCGAAGTCGACGGGGCGCCGGTTATCTGGGTCGACCAGTGATAATTCCCACAGTTCGCTGCCCTGGTACACGTCGGGCACCCCGGGAGCGGTGAGCTGCAGCAGTTTGGCGGTGAGGCCGTTGGAGAAGCCCGCAGCGCTGATCCGATCAACGAACGCGGTGATGACAGCGATCACCACCGGGTCGGCTACCGTCGCATCGACCAGGTTTGTGAGCTTCCGTTCGAACGCCTCATCCGGCACCGTCCAGTGCGTGCTGAGATCGGCTTCGCGGGCGGCCTTCAGCGCGTAGCCGAGCAGCCGGTCGCGGCCGATCGGCCACGCCGCGATGGTGGCCTGCCAGAGCAGGTTCTCCAGCGGCCCGTCGCCGACCGACACCTGGGATCGCAGGGCGTCGAGCACCTCGGCCCAGTCGTCCGGCAGTTCGGCGAGCACCGCCAGCCGGGCTCGGGCATCCTCCGAGCGCTTGGTGTCGTGGGTGGACAGGGTGGTCATGGTGTGCGGCCAGTGCGCCTGCCGGTGCTGCTGCACTGCGTGGAAGCGGTCGACGCTGACGCTGAACTCCGACGGGTCGGCGCCCACCTCGGTCAGCGAGGTCAGCGGCGAGTACCGGTAGAACGCCCGATCCTCCACCCCCTTCGCCATCACCATGCCGGAGGTCTGTTGAAAACGCGTGGCGGCCGGATGTCGCGGATCTTCGAGTACCTCGGACAGCGCCCGCAGCGGCTCGGCCAGTTCCGGACGGCGACGGGTTGCCTCGCGCACAGCGGTCGCCAGATGCTCGGCCCCGTCTGGCAGGTAGGACCGGTAGACCGGGAAGCAGGCGAGCACCTCGGCGAGCGCCTGTTCGGTGGTGCCGGCGTCGAACCGGTCCCAGCCGAGATCCCGCACCAGCCGCCGCACCTCGGATCGCAGCATGCCGTCGGTCACCTCACGCTTGCCGTGGTGCACCAGCTCCGGCCACGGGACGGCCTCGCCGCGCAGCCGCGCATCGAGCGCTATCAACGGGGTCTCGGCTTTTGGATCGGTGAGCACCCGGTCGATCACCGCCAGCGCGTCGTAGCCGGTGCTGCCGGACACCGCCCAGTTGGCCGGCAGCGCCTCCCCCGGCTCGAGGATCTTCTCCACCAGCACCCACGCGCCACCGGTGAGTACCCGCAGCCGGTCGAGGTAGCCCTTCGGATCGTGCAACCCGTCGGGGTGGTCGACTCGGAGCCCGTCAACGAGGCCTTCGTCGAACCAGCGGGCCACCTGTGCATGCGACTCGTCGAACACCCGCGGCAGCTCAACGCGGAGGCCGGCCAGGCTGTTCACCGCGAAGAAGCGCCGGTAGTTCAACTCGTCGTCGGCGCGGCGCCCGTCGACGAGTTCGTAGTGCTGGCGCGCGTGCACCTGAACCGCGTCGGCGCCGTCGTCCGCCGTGCCCGGAGCGAGCGGGAAGCGGTGGTCGTAGTAGTGCAGCTCGTCGCCGAGCACGGTGAGCGCCGCGACATCCGCCGCCGTGCCCAGCACCGGAATCCGCAGCCGACCGTCGCCCGCCGCCCAGTCGATGTCGAAGGCCGCGGCGTGCGGCGACGACTGCCCGTGCTTCAGCACGTCCCACCACCACGGGTTCTGCGCCGGGGTCGCCACACCGAGGTGGTTCGGCACGATGTCGACCAGCACACCGAGGCCGTGGTGCCGGGCGGCGGCGACCGCGCGGCGGAAGCCGGCCTCACCGCCGCGCTCGGCGTCGAGGCGGGTGGGGTCGGTGACGTCGTAGCCGTGCTCCGAGCCGCGTTCGGCCTGCAGGATCGGCGACAGGTAGATCCAGTCCACGCCGAGGTCGGCCAGGTACGGGATGACGCCGGCCACCGCATCGAAGTCGAACCCCGGCCGCACCTGCAGCCGGTACGTGCTGGTCGGGATTCTCATCCGACCTTCTCGGTGTGCGAGCCGGTGAGCACGCTGAGGCTGGCCGCCACCGAGTCATCCGCCACATGGTCGAGCGGGCTGTGCGCGCGCAGCACCACCAGCGACCGCCCGGTCACCGATAGGGTGCTGCCGGCCGCGATGGTGTCGAGCTCCTGCACTCCCCCGCTGGTGTCGACCACAATCTCCCAGTGCTCGGAGAATTGGGCGGTAGGCAGGGTGAAGTCAATCGGCTCGGCGTCGGCGTGGAACAGCACGAGAAAGTTGACGTCGGTGATCGGCTGGCCGCGCGGATCACGTCCGCGGATGCCGTGGCCGTTCAGAAAGACGGCCACCGACCGGGCGAACTGCGTGTCCCAGTCCTTCGCCGCCATTTCGGTTCCGCTCGGGGTGAGCCAGACGATGTCCGGCAGCGGCTCGCCCTTGCCGCGGGTCACCGGCCGACCGTCGAAGTAGCGCATCCGGCGGAAGGTCGGATGCTCGTGCCGCAGCCGGGCGACGGCCGCGGTGAACTCGACCAGCGGCTGGTCGACCGTGCTCCAGTCGATCCAGGACAGTTCGGAGTCCTGCGCGTACACGTTGTTGTTGCCCTGCTGGGTGCGCCCCAACTCGTCGCCGTGCGTGATCATCGGCACCCCCTGCGACAGCAGCAGCGTCGCCAGGAAGTTGCGCTGCTGGCGGGAGCGCAGAGCGAGCACGTCCGCGTCATCCGTCGGTCCCTCGATCCCACTGTTCCAGCTGCGGTTGTGGGACTCGCCGTCCTTGCCGGCTTCGCCGTTGGCCTCGTTGTGCTTGTCGTTGTATGACACGAGGTCGCGCAGGGTGAAGCCGTCGTGCGCGGTGACGAAGTTGATCGACGCCACCGGGCGGCGCCCCTCCGATTCGTAGAGGTCGGCGGAGCCGGTGGCCCTGGCCGCGAACTCGCCAAGGGTCGACGGTTCGCCTCGCCAGAAGTCGCGGACCGTGTCGCGATACTTGCCGTTCCACTCTGTCCACTGCGGCGGGAAGTTACCCACCTGATAGCCGCCCGGTCCGACATCCCACGGCTCGGCAATCAACTTCACCTGCGACACGACCGGGTCCTGCTGCACCAGTTCGAAGAAGGTGGCGAGCTTGTCGACGTCGTAGAACTCACGCGCCAGCGCGGCGGCGAGGTCGAAGCGGAATCCGTCGACGTGCATCTCGATCACCCAGTAGCGCAGGCTATCCATGATCAATTGCAGCGAGTGCGGATGCCGCACGTTGAACGAGTTGCCGGTGCCGGTGTAGTCCATGTAGAACTGCGGGTCGTCATCGACCAACCGGTAGTACGCGGCGTTGTCGATGCCCTTGAACGACAGCGTCGGACCGAGGTGGTTGCCCTCGGCGGTGTGGTTGTAGACCACGTCAAGGATCACCTCGATGCCCGCCCTGTGCAGGGCGCGCACCATGCTTTTGAACTCCTGCACCTGCTGGCCGGTGTTGCCGGTCGACGAGTATGCGTTGTGCGGTGCGAAGAAGCCGATGGTGTTGTAGCCCCAGTAGTTCGACAGCCCCTTGTCCTGCAGGGTGTTGTCGTTCACGAACTGGTGCACCGGCATCAGCTCGATCGCGGTCACGCCGAGCTTGGTGAGGTGGTCGATCACGGCCGGGTGGGCGACCCCGGCGTAGGTGCCGCGTTGCTCCTCCGGCACCGCGGGGTGCAGTTGGGTCAGGCCCTTCACGTGCGCCTCGTAGATGATCGAGTTGCTGTACGGGGTGCGCAGCGGCCGGTCGCCTGCCCAGTCGAAGAACGGGTTGATCACCACGCTCTTCATCGTGTACGGCGCGGAGTCGTCATCGTTGCGGCTGGCCGGGTCGCCGAAGTCGTAGGAGAACAGCGACGGGTTCCACTGGATGGCGCCGTCGATCGACTTGGCGTACGGGTCGAGCAGCAGCTTCGACGGATTGTTGCGAATCCCTTGCTCTGGCAGGTAGTCGCCGTGCACCCGGTAGCCGTAGCGCTGGCCCGGCTGCACGTGTGGCAGATACGCGTGCCAGACGTAGGCGTCGACCTCGCGCAGAGCTACCCGGGTTTCGGCCCCGTCCTCATCGAAGAGGCAGAGTTCGACCCGGGAGGCCGCCTCGCTGAACAGGGCGAAGTTGGTGCCGCTTCCATCGAAGGTCGCGCCCAACGGATACGGCGTTCCCGGCCAGGTTTCCACCACTGATGCCCCCGATCGACAGGTCAGATGTCGTCCCGAGCCTATGCGCTGCGACCGGTCGCTGTCAGGTGTCGGCTCGGTGTCGGGTTGGTATTCGAGCGGTGTTGCGCTCTCACAACAGACGCGCGCATCAACCCCTGCGGTTTGATTAATGGCCAATCATGCTTGTAAGGTTGATCGTGCCGACGACAACCCTGTCGGCTTGATCAGGGAGGCCGGATGTTCGTCATCACTGCGGATCAGGTGAACAGCCGAGGCACCTCGGATCAGGTGGCCGCCACCTTGGACGAGCTCAACCGGGCCGGCGGGCTGACGCTCGCCGCCGAACGCACGGCAGGCGACGAGCTGCAGCTGGTCACCGCCGATGCGGGCACGGCGCTGCGGGTGCTGCTGGAGTTGTCACGCTCCGAGCAGTGGAGCACCGGCTGCGGCATCGGCCCGGTGGACCTGCCACTCCCGCGGTCGACGCGCGAGGCATCCGGTGACGCCTTCATCGCCGCGCGCACCGCGATCGACCGGGCGAAGAAGCGCGCGACGCGCACGGCGATTGTCAGTGTTGGATCGGATGTCGCGCCATCCGCATCGGATCTGCAGGCCGTGCTCGACCTGCTGCTGCACCTGCGGGAACGGCGCAGCGCCGAGGGCTGGGAGCTGTACGACCTGGTGCGTCACGGGCGGTCACAGGCGGATGCCGCGGCCCGACTCGGCATCACCCCGCAGGCCGCGAGCAAGCGCGCGCAGGCGGCACACCTGCGCGCTGAGGCGGAAGCGACCGTGGCTCTGGCTAGGCTCATGGAAGCGCACGACGCGTCCGCATCCGCCGCCGCGTCCGCCGACACTGACAAGGGGTAACCAGTGCTCTCGCTCATCGTCTGGATCACGGTCGCCGTGCTCTGCCTCGCCGGCGTGGTGGCGGCCGTGCTCGCGGCGCAGCAGCGCTACCGGCGACTGTCCGTGGTGCCGATCGTGCCCGTGGTGCTGTGCGTGTTCATCATCTGGTTCGGCGGGCTTCCGGCGTTGACGCTCGACGTGCTGCCCGCGTTGATCAGCCTGTTCGTCGCGACGCTCGGCATCGTCGCCGGCGGGCCGTTGGCGGCGCTGGTGCTGCGGCTCGCCACTCGCTCGACACCCGGCACCCACGGCGGCATCATCGTGCTGCGCGAGCACAACCCGCAGGAGGTGCTGCGCGGCGGCACCGCCATCGGCTTCCTGGAGCGGCTCGGCGTGGTCGCCGGCATCGCGGTGGGCTACCCGGAGGCGCTCGCCCTGGTGGTGGCGGTGAAGGGTGTCGGCCGCTACTCGGAGCTGAAGGAACCCGAGGTGCGCGAGCGCTTCATCATCGGCACGCTCGCCAGCCTGATCTGGGCTGCCATCTGCGGCACCGTGCTCAGGGTCGGGCTCGGGTAGCGCGCTTCGCCTCAGCGCTTCTTCGGGACGTGTGCCTTGTATGGCGACACCGTGGGGTCACCCGGTATCCAAAACCGCCAGGGAAAGTGACGGGTGCCGCCCGCGCCTGAGACGCCGGTGCGCGGGCCGGTGGCGAACGGCGCCGCGTCATTCGGCAGGTCGAGGCGGATGTCGCTTGCCGCCAGGTCGCTGCCGCCGTCGGTCAGCGTGATCCCGAGCGCCACGGCGAGGCGCGCGGGCCCGCGAGCCAGGTCGATGTCGCGGCGGCTGGTGGTGCGGCGCTCGCGTGCCAGTTCGATGCCCTCGATGACCTCGCCGGCGCGAAGCAGTATGCCGGAGGCGCTGCCCTCCGGTGAGCAAACCACGTTTGCGCAGACGTGCATGCCGTAGGTGAAGTACGTGTACAGGTGACCCGGCTGGCCGAACATCACCGCGTTGCGCTTGCTCAGCCCACGGAACGCGTGCGATCCGGGGTCTGAGCCTTCGCCGAGATACGCTTCCACCTCGGTGAGGCGCACCGTGACCTGGCCCTTGCTGATCGTGGCGCCCAGCAGGTGCGGGGCGACCTCGAGCGCGGGTCGGCTGAGCAGGTCTCGGTCGAACACGGCGACAGCTTACGTGAGCCCAGCGAGCGGGTGAGCGCCTCGCGGTGAGCGCCGTCGAAACCCACGAGCGCCGCGGTTGTTACCCCGGCGCTCGTCAGTTTCAGCGGCGCTCGCTCTCGGCCGTTGTTGTCGCGCTCACCATTTCGGTCGTGTCGACGGGCCGGGGTGGGCGGACTAGCTTGAGCCCGATCACCGCCACGATGATGCCGCCGATGAACAGGGCCTTCCAGGCCGAAAACGCCTCGTCGCCGGTGAGCATCGCGTAGCTGACGGTCAGCGCTGCGCCGACACCCACCCACACCGCGTATGCGGTGCCGATCGGGATCTGCTTCATCGCCCAGCCGAGGCCGGCCATGCTCGCCGCCAGGCCGACTCCGAACACAATCGTCGGGACGAGCTCAGTGAACCCGTTCGAATACCCGAGAGCGGTCGCCCAGACGGCCTCGAACACGGCACTGAGCAGCAGAATGAACCACGCCACCTAGCTCACCACCTTCAGGCCGACCACGCAGGCGACCAGCAGTAGCAGCAGCAGGATTCGGGCGGTCGATGCGCGCTCCTTGCCCGTCACCATTGCCCAGACAACCGTGAGCGTCGCCCCGATGCCGACCCACACCGCGTACGCGGTACCGGTGGGAAGCTCCGTCATGGCGAACGCCAAACCGGCCATGCTCAAAACCAGGGCGATGACGAACAACACCGTCGGGCCCAGCCGACGGAACCCGTTCGAGGCGGACAGCGCGGACGCCCACACCGCCTCGAGCACACCCGCGACGATTAAAATCAGCCAAGCCACGACAAACTCCTCTGAGTCAGTCTTGTCGTGATGCGGGTACTGCTCCCTCGTCCGCGAACCATCGAGGTTCCGTGAAAGATCCTAAGCCGCGTACCCGGTCAAACGCTGTGCACGCCGCGGGGCGCGGGTGGCGCGCCTCAAGCAGTGAGCGCCGCGAAAACGGCCGAGCGCCGCCGCCGCGGCAGCGGCGCTCGGCCGAAAGTACGGCGCTCACCGGGCCACGGCGTCGTGCGGGCCGCCGCGGGCGCGGGCCTGCGCCCGGCTAGAGCTCGGCGCGCGGGGTGACGGCCCGCACCCGCGCGGTGAGGGCTACTCGCTGCTCGGCCACGCGCTCGGGGGCGGTGCCGCCGACGCCTGACCGGCTGGCGATCGCGCCGTCGACGGTGAGCACCTCGCGCACGCCTGCGGTGAGCCGCGGGTCGATCGCGGCGTACTGGGCGTCATCCGGCTCGTGCAGCTCGAGTCCGTTCTCCTCGCAGAACCGCACCAGCGAGCCCGAAATCTCGTGGGCCTCACGGAACGGAACGTGCTGCTTGACCAGCCACTCCGCGACATCCGTGGCCAAAGAGAAGCCCTGCGGGGCGAGCGCCGCCATCCGTTCGGTGTCGAAGCGCAGGGTGGCGACCATGCCGGTGAAGGCGGGCAGCAGCACCTCGAGGGTCTCGACAGAGTCGAAGACCGGCTCCTTGTCCTCCTGCAGGTCGCGGTTGTAGGCCAGCGGCAGTCCCTTGAGGGTGGCCAGCAGCCCGGTGAGGTTGCCGATCAGCCGGCCGGACTTGCCGCGCGCGAGCTCGGCGATGTCGGGGTTCTTCTTCTGCGGCATGATGCTCGAGCCAGTGGAGTAGCCGTCGTCGAGGCGGACGAAGCCGAACTCGCGGGTGTTCCAGAGGATGATCTCCTCAGCGAAGCGGGACAGGTCGATGCCGATCTGCGCCGTGATGAACGCGAACTCGGCGACGACATCGCGCGATGCCGTGGCGTCGATGGAATTCTCGGTGACGCCGGAGAGGCCGAGCTCCCGGGCGACGAGCGCCGGGTCGAGGCCAAGCGAGCTGCCGGCCAGCGCGCCGGAACCGTATGGCGACAGGGAGGCCCGGGTGCGCCAGTCGCGCAGGCGTTCCAGGTCGCGGACCAGCGGCCAGGCGTGCGCGAGCAGGTGGTGGGCCAGCAGCACCGGCTGGGCGTGCTGCAGGTGGGTGCGGCCCGGCATTGCGGCAGTGCCAGCGGTCTCGGCCTGGGCGCCGATGGCGTCGATCAGGTCGATGACGAGCTTGCTGATGCGCTCGGCCTTCTCGAGCAGGTACAGGCGGATGAGGGTGGCGATCTGGTCGTTGCGGCTGCGGCCGGCGCGCAGCTTGCCGCCGAGTTCTGCCCCGACGATGCCGATCAGCGCGGCCTCGAGGGCGCCGTGCACATCCTCGTCGCTGTCCTGGGCGACGATCTCGCCGGACTCCACCGCGGCGAGCAACGCGTTGAGCCCGTCGAGCATCCGTTCCAGTTCGCCGGAGTCGAGGTAGCCGGCGGCCGCCAGCGCGGCGGCGTGGGCGCGGGATCCCGCGATGTCGTAGGGGGCGAGCTGCCAGTCAAAGTGCGTCGACTTGCTGAGCGCGGCGAGCTCGGGTGACGGGCCCGACGCGAATCGGGCACCCCAAAGGGAGCCCTCGTTGGTGCCGTGCTGGTTGGTGCCGTGCTTGGTCATGCTGCCACCAGACCGTTCTTCTCGAGCAGCCAGACCAGCAGCGCCTTTTGCGCGTGCAGGCGGTTCTCCGCCTCATCCCAGACCACGCTCTGCGCGCCGTCGATCACGGGCCCGGTGACCTCGAAACCACGGTCGGCGGGCAGGCAGTGCATGAACAGGGCGTCGGAGTTGGCCGTCGCCATCAGCGCCTCATTCACCCGGTACTCGCCGAAGGTTGCCAGTCGCTCCGCCTTCTCGGCCTCCTTGCCCATCGACACCCAGGTGTCGGTGACCACGATGTCGGCGCCAGCGACGGCCGCCTGCGGGTCGACGAAGATCTCGATCGAGCCGCCGGTGCTGTCGGCGATGCGGGTGGCGTCGGCCACCACGGCGGGTGCCGGGGCGTAGTCGGCGGGCGCGGCGATCCGCACGTTCATGCCCGCGGTGGCGCCGGCCAGCAGGTAGGACTGCGCCATGTTGCACGCCCCGTCGCCGAGGAAGGTGACGGTGAGACCGGCGAGGCGTCCCTTGTGTTCACGGATCGTCTGCAGATCGGCGAGCAACTGGCACGGGTGGAAGTCGTCGCTCAGCGCGTTGACCACCGGCACCGTGGTGCCCGCGGCCATCTCCTCCAACCCGGACTGTGCGTAGGTGCGCCAGACGATGGCCTCCACCATGCGCTCGAGCACGCGCGCCGTGTCGGACGGGGTCTCCTTGCCGCCGAGCTGGCTGGATGCGGTGCTGATGATCAGCGGGCTTCCGCCCAGGTCGGCGATGCCCACGGCGAAGCTCACTCGTGTGCGGGTGGATGACTTGTCGAACACCACGGCGACCGTGCGCGGGCCGGCGAGCGGCTGAGTGGCCCAGCGCTCGCGTTTCAACCTGTCGGCGAGGTCGAGGATCTCGAGCTGCTCGTCCTGGGTCAGGTCGTCGTCGCGCAGAAAGTGGCGGGTCATTGGGCTTCCTCCAGCGCTCGCGCGAAGATATCGATGAATATTTCGACCTCAGCGTCGCCGATGATCAGCGGCGGAGCCAGTCGAATGGTGGTGTCGTTGGCGGCGTTCACGATCAGCCCGAGGTCAAGTGCCCGTGCGGCCACCGCATGCGCCACGTCGTCGGTCAGCCCGATACCGAGCAGCAGGCCACGGCCGCGCACCTCATGCACGAGCGGATGCTGCAGCTTCAGGATGGCGCTCTTCAACTGGCCACCGCGGAACGCGGCGTTCTCGAGCAGGCCGGCGCGTTCGATCTCGCCGAGCACCGCGTTGCCTGCGGCGGTGGCGAGCGGGTTGCCGCCGAACGTGCTGCCGTGCTGGCCGACAGTGAACAAGTCGGATGCTGCGCCGAAGGTGATGAGCGCACCGATCGGCACTCCCCCGGCGATGCCCTTGGCCACGGCGATCGCATCGGGAACGATGCCGGCACCCTGGAACGCGAACCAGTCGCCGGTGCGGCCTGCCCCTGTCTGGATCTCGTCGATGATCAGCAGCGCGCCGTGTTGCGCGGTCAGCTCACGGGCGCGCACGATGAACTCCTGGTCGAGTTCGACCACGCCAGCCTCGCCCTGAATCAACTCCATCACCACGGCCGCGACCGGCTGGTGTTCGGCGAACGCGGCCTCGATTGCCAGCACGGTGGCCTCGATGTGTTCGACGCCGGGCAGCATCGGCTCAAACGGTTCACGCAGGGCGGCCTTGGCGGTGAGTGCCAGGGAACCCATGGTGCGCCCATGGAAACCGTGATGCAGGGCGATGATCCGGCCATGCTGGTTGTTGCGTCTGGCCAGCTTCACGGCGGCCTCGATCGCCTCCGCGCCGGAGTTGCCGAAGTAGACCCGTCCGTCATCGCCGGCGCCGCTCAACCGCAGCAGGCGCTCGGCCAACTCGATCTGCGGGGCGGTGGCGAAGTAATTCGACACGTGCGCGGCGAGTGCCACCTGGTTGGAGACGGCGTCGACGAGCGCCGGATGCGCGTGCCCGAGCGAGTTCACGGCGATTCCGCCGAGGAAGTCGAGGTACTGGTTCTGGTCGGAGTCCCACACATAGCAGCCGAGGCCGCGCTCCAGCAGCCGCAGCGGAGTGGGCGCCGACTTCATCATCGCCTCGGCGAAGCGGTCTTTGTACGTTTCGATCACGGTGTCCGATTCGGTCACGCAGACACCACCTCCGTTCCAATGCCGCCGTGGGTGAAGATCTCCAGCAGGGTGGAGTGCGGCTGTCGGCCGTCGATGATCGCGGCCTTCGCGACGCCGCCGTCGACGGCGTCGAGGCAGGCGGTCATCTTGGGGATCATGCCGGCCTCGAGTGAGGGCAGCAGGCCGCGCAGTTCGTCGGCGCTGATCGCCGAGACCAGCGAGTCGCGGTTCGGCCAGTCACGGTACAGTCCCGCGACATCCGTCAGCACCAGCAATTTCGCGGCCTGCAGGGCGACAGCCAGCGCCGCCGCGGCGGAGTCGGCGTTGACGTTAAGCACCTGCCCGGCGTTGTCGGCATCGGGCGCGACCGACGAGACGACGGGGATGCGTCCGGCGTTGACCTCGGCGAGGACCACGGCGGGGTCCACCTCGATCACGTCACCGACCAGCCCGATGTCGACGAGTTCCCCGTCGACCATGGCCCCACGCTTGCGACCGCGGAACAGGCCGGCGTCCTCACCGGAGATCCCGGAGGCGAGCGGACCGTGCTCGTTGATCAGGCTGATCAGCTGACGGCTGACCTGACCGGTGAGCACCATCCGCACCACGTCCATGGTCTCCGGGGTGGTGACGCGATAGCCGCCCTTGAATTCGCTCTGGATGCCGAGTCGCTCGAGCATCGCGGAGATCTGCGGGCCGCCGCCGTGCACGATCACGGGCTTCACGCCCGCGTAGAGCAGGTACACCATGTCTTCGGCGAAGGCCCGCTGCAGGTCTTCGTCGACCATCGCGTTGCCGCCGAACTTGATGACCACGATCTCGCCGTGGAAGCGCTTCAGCCAGGGCAGGCTTTCGATCAGCGTGGCGGCCTTCTCGGCGGCGTCGGGGTGCTTCTTCGCGGCGGTCACGAGCTGTACGCGCTGTTCTCTTCGACGTACGCGTGGGTGAGGTCGTTGGTGAGGATGATCGCGCTCTCGCTGCCCGACTTGAGGTCGATCACGACGCTCAGGGTGCGCGGCGTCAGGTCGACCAGCTCACGCGGCTGATCGGGTGCGCCAGCGTGGCAGACGCGGATGCCGTTCATCTCGACATCCACCTGGTATGGATCGAATTCCGCCTGGGTGGTGCCGATCGCGGCCAGCACCCGGCCCCAGTTCGGGTCGTTGCCGAACACCGCGGTCTTAAACAGGTTGTTACGGGCGACCGAGCGGCCGACCTCAACCGCGTCGTCCTCGCTGGCGGCACCCATCACCTGGATCAGGATGTTGTGACTGGCGCCCTCGGCATCCGCCATCAGCTGCGTGGCGAGGTTCATGCACACGTCGGTGAGTCCGTACTGGAAGGCGTCGAGGTCGGGCTTGACGCCGGATGCTCCGGATGCCAGCAGCGTCACCTGATCGTTGGTAGAGGTGCAGCCGTCGGAGTCGAGCCGGTCGAAGCTGACCCGGGTGGCCGCGCGCAGCGCGGTGTCGAGCTCCTCGGAGCTGAGGTCGGCGTCGGTGGTGATCACGACGAGCATGGTGGCCAGCGCCGGGGCGAGCATGCCCGCGCCCTTCGCCATGGCGCCGATACTCCAGCCGTCGTCTGAAGAATACGTGGAGGTCTTCGGCACGGTGTCGGTGGTCATGATGGCCTGCGCGGCATCCGCTCCACCCTCGGGGTGCAGCGCCGCCACGGCGAATCGCACGCCGCCCAGCACCTTGTCGAGGTCGAGTTGCTCGCCGATCAAGCCGGTGGAGCAGACCAGCACGTCGCCGGCTGAGGTACCCAGCCCCTCGGCGACCGCCTCGGCGGTCGCGTGGGTGGTCTGGAAGCCCTGCGCCCCGGTGAAACAGTTGGCGCCGCCGGAGTTCAGCACCACCGCGTCGACGGTGCCGTCCTTGATGGCTTCCCTTGACCAGATGATGGGGTTGGCCTGCGCCCGGTTGCTGGTGAACACGGCCGCGGCGGCCTTGTTCGGTCCGTCGTTGACGATGAGGGCGAGGTCTTTGCCTCCGCTGGTCTTGAGGCCGGCGGTCACGCCGGCGGCGCGGAACCCTTTCGCTGCCGTTACGGTCACGGGGCCACTCCATCCATCGGAAGTCCAGTCGTCTCGGGCAGGCCGAGCGCGAGGTTCATTGATTGCACGGCCGCACCGGCGGTGCCCTTGACCAGGTTGTCGATCGCGGAGATCACCACGACCCGGTCGGCTGCCTCGTCGACCGCGAGGCCGATCAGCGTCGAGTTCGAGCCGAGCACGTCGGCGGTCTTCGGAAACTCGCCCTCCGGCAGCAGGTGCACGAACGGCTCGTGGGCATAGGTGAGCTGCCAGGCGGCACGCACGTCGGCGGCGCTCACTCCCGGCTGCAGCACGGCGGTCGAGGTCGCGAGGATGCCGCGCGACATCGGAACCAGCACCGGCGTGAACGAGACGCTGACGCCCTCGCCGCCGGCCGCGGTGAGATTCTGCCGGATCTCGGGGTTGTGCCGGTGGCTGCCGCCCACCGCGTACGGTGCCGCGGATCCGTGGATCTCACTGGCCAGCAGGTGCGTTTTCAGGCTCTTGCCGGCACCGGAGGTGCCCACGGCAAGCACGGCCACGAGGTCGTCCGAGCGGATCACTTCGGATTGGATGCCGGGGGCAAGCCCCAAGGTGATGGCGGTGACGTTGCAGCCGGGAACCGCGATGCGCTTCGCGCCGAGCAGGTTGTCGCGTTGCCGGCCGCCGGCGCGCAGCGGCAGCTCGGGCAGGCCGTAGGTCCAGGCCCCGTAGAACTCGCCGCCGTAGTACTTCGCCCAGTCGGCTTCGTCGGTGAGGCGATGGTCGGCGCCGCAGTCGATGACCAGGGTGTCGTCGCCGAGGTGCTCGGTGAGCTCTCCCGACTTGCCGTGCGGCAGTGCGACGAACACCACGTCGTGCCCCGACAGGTTCTCGGGCGTGGTTTCCACCAGGGTCAGGTGCGCGAGCGACCGCAGGTGCGGTTGCACCTGGATGAGCGGTTGCCCCGCGTTGGAGTGGGCTGTGACGGTTGTGATGGTGACATCGGGGTGGGCTGCCAGCAGACGCAGCACTTCACCACCCGCGTAGCCGCTGGCACCAGCAACGGCAACGGAAAGAGACATGTCTCTACCTTAATGAGGATCGAATGGACACGGGGCCGGGGCGGCGACGCGGCAGTCCTGCTGACGAAATCAGCGGTGCGACGTCGCCGAGAATCGGCGCACGCGAACGACTCGACGGTCACGTCGGAGCTCTGCCACGCGGGGGTTGTCCACTCGACCACCATAGTGGCGCGCGCAGCCGCCACGGAAATCGACCCCCGCGGGGCGGCGACTATTCACGAAGGGTGGCTCCGAACCGCTCTACGGCGACCGCCACGCCGGCGAGCTTGGCGTCGCTCGCCTCCGCGGCGGTGAGCGTGCGGTCCTGGCCGCGAAAGCGCAGCGCGAAGGTCAGCGACTTGGTGCCCTCGGCCACCCCGGTGCCGCGGTAGTCGTCGATCAGCCGGACGTCCTCGAGCAGGTCGCCGGCTCCCTCGACGACGGCGCGGAGCACGTCGGCGGCCGGGACATCCGCCGGCACGACCAGGGAGAGGTCCTGGGTGGCGGCCGGGAACCCGACGATCGGCGTGGTGCTGACCTCGCGGCGGCCGTGCTCGATGAGCGCGTCCAGGTCGAGCTCGAGCGCCGCGACGACCCGCGGCAGGTCGAGCTCCTCGGACAGCGCAGGCAGCAGCTCACCGGCGACGCCGACGACGGTGTCGCCGACGAAGATCTCGGCGGTGCGTCCCGGGTGCATGGCGGTGTGGTTGCCCTGCTCGATCCGGATCGGGACCGCCAACGCCAGCGACAGCTGCTGGGCGGCGGTGATCGCGTCGGCAAGCGACGAGGACACCGGGCGGATGCCGGGCTGTTTCTGGATGCGGTCGCCGAGGAACAGTGCCGCCACGTGCCAGGACTGCGGCGGGATGCCGCCGTTCAGCTCGGCGAGCCGGCTGTCGTCTGGCCGGGCGTTGCCGACCGGCAGCGGCCCGCTGCCATAGGACACTCCGGCGTCGGGCAGGAACACCGTGCCGACCTCGAACAGGGCCAGGTCGGTGAGCCCGCGGGAGAGGTTGCGGCGAGCGGCGGCCACCAGCCCGGGCAGCAGGGTGCGCCGCAGCAGCGGTTCCTCCCCGTCGAGCGGGTTGGCCAGGCGCACGGCGGGGGCGTCGTCCGAGAACCGGCGGTGCGTGGCCTCGGACAGGAACGGGTACGCCTGAATCTCGGTGGCGCCGCCCGCGGCGAGCACGGTGGCAGCGGCGCGACGCAGTTTCTGGGCGCGGGTGAGACCGCGCCCAGGCGGCGCAACGGGCAGCACAGACGGGATGCGGTCATAGCCGACGATGCGGGCCACCTCTTCGGCGAGCGTGGGTTCGTCGCTGAGGTCGGGGCGCCAGCTCGGCGGGGTGGCGAGGACGGCGCCCTCCACCCGGTCGACGGTGCAGCCGATCGCTTCGAGCGAGCCGCGCACCTCGTCGTCGCTGTATGCGACGCCCATGATCGAGGCGATGAAGCCGTCGCGGAGGGTGATCGGCGTGGGCTCCGCTGCGGTGTACAGCCGGGAGCCGATCGGCGCCAGGGTGCCGCCGCCCAGTTCGACGAGCAGCTCGGCGACGCGGGCCGCGGCGGCATCCGCCACCAGCGGGTCGACGCCGCGTTCGAAGCGCTTGGACGCTTCGCTTTGCAGTTTGTGCCGGCGGGCGGTGCGGGCGATCGACACCGGGTCGAAGTTCGCCGCTTCGATCAGCACCGAGGTGGTGGCATCCGAAATCTCGGTTGCGGCCCCGCCCATCACGCCGGCCAGCCCGATCGGGCCGGACTCGTCGGTGATCAGCAGGTCTTCTGGGTGCAGCGTGCGGGTGGCGTCGTCGAGGGTGGTGATGCGCTCCCCCGGCGCCGCGCGGCGCACGGTGATGCCGCCGGTGAGCTTGTCGAGGTCGTACCCGTGGATCGGCTGGCCGAGCTCGAACATCACGTAGTTGGTGATGTCGACGGCCAGTGAGATGGAGCGCACGCCGGCGAGCTTCAGCCGGGTGATCATCCAGGCCGGCGTCGGCCGGCTCGCGTCGATGCCCGTGACCACGCGGGTGACGAACGCCGAGCAGCCGACGCGGCCGCGGACCGGCGCCTCGTCGTGGACCGTCACCGGGAAGGTCTCGGTGGTGGCGGTGCGCGCGATCGCGGTGACCGTCGGGGTGTGTGCGGGGTCGCGGAAGGCGGCCCCGGTGGAGTTGGAGTACTCGCGGGCGATGCCGCGAATGGAGAGGGCGTAGCCGCGGTCGGGGGTGACGTTCACCTCGAAGGCGTAGTCGTCCAGGCCGAGCAGCGCCACCGCGTCGAGGCCGGTCTCGGGGTCGAGCCCGATCTCGGTGAGGCGCAGGATGCCGTCGTGCTCGTCGCCGAGGCCGAGCTCGCGGGCGGAGGCGATCATACCGTCGCTCACATGCCCGTAGGTCTTGCGCGCCGAGATGGGGAACGGGCCGGGCAGCACGGCGCCGGGCAGTGACACCACCACCTTGTCGCCGACGAGGAAGTTGTGGGCGCCGCAGACGATGCCGCGGATGTCGCGTTCGCCGTTGGCCGAGACATCCACCTGGCACCACCGAATGGTCTTGCCGTTGGACTGCGGTTCGTCGGCGAACTCGAGCACCTGACCGACCACGATCGGTCCGCTGAGTTCGGCGCGGTGCACCGCTTCCTCTTCCAGGCCGACGCGCACCAGCGCCGCCTGGATGTCTTCGGCGGTCGCCTCCGCGGGCACGTCGACGAATTCACGGAGCCAGGAAACCGGGACGCGCATTAGAGAACCATTCCAAACTGCTGAGAGAAGCGGATGTCGCCTTCGACCATGTCACGCATGTCGTTCATGCCATTGCGGAACTGCAGCGTGCGTTCGATGCCCATGCCGAAGGCGAAGCCCTGGTATTCGTCCGGGTCGATGCCCGCCGCGCGCAGCACGTTGCGGTTGACCATGCCGCAGCCACCCCACTCGACCCAGCGCGCACCGCCCTTGGCGTTCGGCTGCCAGACATCCATCTCAGCGCTCGGTTCCGTGAACGGGAAGTAGTTGGGGCGCAGCCGGATCTTCGCGCCCTCGCCGAACATGGCACGGGCCAGGTGTTCGAGGGTGCCGCGCAGGTGCGCCATGGTGAGGCCCTTGTCGATGGCGATGCCTTCGAGCTGGTTGAACACCGGGGTGTGCGTGGCGTCGAGTTCGTCGCTGCGGTAGACGCGGCCGGGGGCCACGATGTAGACCGGCAGTTCACGGCCGAGCAGGGCACGCACCTGCACCGGCGAGGTGTGGGTGCGCAGCAGCAGGTGCTTCTCGACCGGGTCGACGAAGAAGGTGTCCTGGGTGGCGCGTGCCGGGTGGTCCTCGTCAAAGTTCAGGGCGTCGAAGTTGAACCATTCGTTCTCGAGCTCTGGGCCTTCCGCCACCTCCCAGCCCATGGCGACGAAGATGTCCGACATCTCTTCCATCAACAGGGTGAGCGGATGACGCGCACCGGGGGTCCATCGGGTGGCGACGGCCGTGACATCCACTGCTTCCGCGGCGAGCCTCGCCGTCTCCTCTTCAGCCACGATCTCGGCTTCGCGGACGGTAAACGCCTGCGTCACCCGCCCGCGTGCCTGCCCGACCAGCTTGCCGGTTGCGGCCTTCTGGTCGGCGGGAACGTCGCGCAGCTGCGCGTTGAACTGCGCGAGCGGCGATGCCTCACCGAGATGAGTGGCGCGCACCTGCTTCAGCGCTGCGGAATCCGTTGCCGCCGTGATCGCCGCGATCGCGGCGTCAACGGCCGCGGCCACGGCCTGGTCGGAGATGAGGTTCGCTTCTGACACAAGCCCCAAGTTTAGTGGGGCTAGCGTCCGCTCCTGTCCGTGGGCCGTTGCATGGTGATCGCCTGCGTCCCCTCAAGACCAATGGTCTTGTCGGCATCCGGCGCCACCGCCCCCAGCTTCGGACCTGTGCGACGGGCGACGAAGCGCGCGAACCAGGACAGCGTCAGGTTCATCGCCAGGTAGATCGCGAGAGCCACGAAGAACAACGAGAAGAAGTAGCGGTTGCCCACCGAGTTGGCGATGTATTGCGTGGTGGTGCGCAGCAGTTCCGGGTATCCGACGATGTACGCCAGCGCGGTGTCCTTCAGCAGGACGACCAGCTGGGCCAGGATGATCGGCAGCATCTGCCGGAATGCCTGAGGGAACTCGATGCGGAAGCGGGTGGCCAGCGGGGTGAGTCCGATCGAGAGTCCGGCCTCGCGCTGCCCCTTGGGCAGCGACTGAATTCCGGCTCGCAGCGCCTCGCCGATGATCGCGCCGTTGTAGACCGCGAGTGCGGACACGCCAGCCCAGAACGGCGCAACGCCGAAGACCAGCAGGGTGAACAGGATCATCAGCAGCACGGGCATGCCGCGGAAGAACTCGAGCAGCACCGACACCGGCACCCGGATCCAGGCGCGCGCTGCGGCGCGGCCGAAGGAGAACAGGATGCCGATGATGATGGCGAAGACCGCGGCGACGGCCGCCATCCGCAAGGTGGCCAACACGCCTTCACCGATGAACCGCCACACCGCGACATCCAGGAAGATGTCCCAGCGTGAGGCGTCGAACATGCCGGGGGTCTCCACACCATTGGCGGAGATGCGCGGAGCGGCAAGAGCGGCGATGAGGGCGATCAGCCCACCGACAATCACGATGGCTCCGACGATGGAGAACAGAACGGAGCGTCGGCGGGCGCGGGGTCCCGGGGCGTCGTAGAGAATCGAGGTCATCGGAGCACCGCCACCTTCTTCTCGACCCGGCCGGCGAGGATTCCGAGCGGGATGGTGATCACGAGATACAGGGCTGCGGTCGCGGCCAGGATGGCGATGACCTCGTCGCCGCGCTCGTTCGAGGCGGTGCGAGCCACCGAGAACAGCTCGACCACGAAGAACGCGCCGGCGACGGACGTGTTCTTGGTGAGGGCGATGAACACGTTGATCAGCGGCGGGATCACCATGCGGATGGCCTGCGGCAACACCACCAGTGAGAGAACCTGCGCGAACGGGAGGCCGATACTGCGTGCCGCCTCGGCCTGACCCACCGGGACTCCGTTGATGCCGGAGCGAATCGCCTCGGCGATGAACGGGGAGGTGTACGCGGTGAGGCCGATCAGCGCCAGTGTGTAGTAGCTGAGGTCGACCTGCAGGTACGGCAGCACGAACGCGCAGAAGAACAGGATGAGCGTCAACGGGATGTTGCGGAGCAGCTCCGTGTACGCCGTGGCGAACGTTCTGAACGACGCAACGGGCGAGATGCGCATCGCCGCGATGAGCACGCCGAGTACCGTGGCGCCGATTCCCGCGTAGATGAGGAGGCTAAGGGTGGTCAGGAATGCCCAGGCGAAGTCTGGCAAAAACTGGATGATCGCGTCCATCGGCACACCTCCTCTTCTTTACTGTGTTGCGGGGTGATGGCCCGCCAGGTCATGCAGACCGGGCGGGCCACCACTGGGGTTGTTTGCTTAGTAGCGGTCGACTGCCGGGGGTTCCGGCGTCTCCAGCACCTTGCCTGCGGTGGCTTCCCACGCGTCGGCCCAGCGGCCGTCCTCGAAGGAGGCCTCCAGGGTGTCGTTGATGAACGTACGGAACGCGTCATCGCCCTTCTTCAGGCCGATGCCATAAGGCTCAGCCGTGAACGGCTTGTCGAGAACCTCGAACTCGTCGGGGTTCTGGTCGGCAAGGCCCGCGAGGATCACGTTGTCGGTGGTGACGGCCGAAACCTCACCGTTGCGCAGCGGTTCCAGGCACGCCGAGTAGGTCTCCGCCTGCAGCACGTTCGCCGTGTAGGCGCTGATGTTGGTGAGCGAGGTGGACCCGGTCACGGTGCAGACCTTGAGGTTCGGGTCGGACTTGAACGACTCGGGGCCTTCGATCTTGTCGGGGTTGCCCGCGAGAACCAGCAGGTCCTGGCCTGCCTCGTAGTACGGGCCGGCGAAGTCGATGACCTGCTTGCGGGTGTCGTTGATGGTGTAGGTGGCGATCACCAGGTCGACGTCACCGTTCTGGATGAACGGCTCGCGGTTGGCCGACACGGTCTCGGTCCACTTGATCTTGTCCTCGGTGATGCCGAGCTCGGCGGCGATGATCTTGCCGATCTCCACGTCAAAGCCCTGCGGGTTGCCCTCGAGGTCGGCCAGGCCGAACAGGGGCTGGTCGTACTTGGTGCCGATGGTGATCGTGCCCGCCTCATTGAGCGCTGCCATAGTGGTGCCGGCCTCGAAGGTTGCTTCAGCGTCAACCTCGGGTGCCTGGCTGCCGGTGCTGCCGGAATCGGTACATCCGCTGAGTGCGAGCGCGCCGGCGAGCGCCATCGCACCGATCGTCAGACTCTTCTTGAGTCGCATGCCTGTCTCCTTGCTGTGTGTCTCGCCCACCGGTTAGTGAGAGAGGATCTTCGAGAGGAAGTCCTTCGCCCTCGGAGTCTGGGGTGTGGTGAAGAACAGCTCGGGAGTGGCCTCCTCGACGATTTCGCCCTCCGCCATGAACAGCACGCGGTTCGCCGCCTTGCGGGCAAAGCCCATCTCGTGGGTGACGACCAGCATGGTCATTCCGTCGTGGGCGAGGCCCACCATGACATCGAGCACTTCGTTGATCATCTCGGGGTCGAGTGCCGAGGTGGGCTCGTCGAGCAGAATGAGCTTCGGGTCCATCGCGAGTGACCGCGCGATGGCAACGCGCTGCTGCTGCCCGCCGGACAATTGCGACGGCATCTTCTTCGCCTGGTTGGCGACGCCGACGCGGTCAAGCAGCTCCATGGCGCGCTTGTCTGCCTCAGCCTTCGACTTGCCACGCACGCGGCGCGGGCCGAGGGTCACGTTCTCGAGCACGGTCTTGTGCGCGAACAGGTTGAACGACTGGAAGACCATGCCGACGTCGGCGCGCAGCTTCGCGAGCCCGGCGCCTTCTTCGGGCAGCTTGTTGCCGTCGATCGTGATGGTGCCGGAGTCGATGGTCTCCAGGCGGTTGATCGCGCGGCACAGGGTGGACTTACCCGAGCCGCTCGGACCGATCACCACGACCACCTCGCCCTTGTCGACGGTCGTGGAAATGTTCTTCAAAACGTGCAGTTCGCCATAGTGCTTATTGACGTTGTCGATCACGACGAGTGGTTCCATGGGTTCACCTTCCCACTCACGTTCGGTCAGGGTCAAACTCCCACGGCAGTTGTAACCGAGGCGTAACGTGAGCTTTTTTATATTAGGGGTCTGCGCCGCCCGCTGGGGTCGAAAGTGCCGGTCGACACGCGCTTAGGCTGGATGGGGACCCACAAGGTCCCCAAGTGAAGGAGATTGTGCAATGAAGGCTGCCCTGTATTACGGCAAGGAAGACATTCGAGTCGAGGAGGTGGACGAGCCCCAGCTTCGACCGGGCACCGTCAAGATCGCCCCGGCTTTCAACGGCATCTGCGGCAGCGACCTGCACCTGTTCCACGAGGGCCCGATGCCTCCCGCGCCGACGGTCGACTCCCCGCATCCTCTGTCCGGCGAGACGCTGCCGGTCGTGCTCGGCCACGAGTTCTCCGGCGTCGTTGAGGAGATCGGCGAGGGCGTTGACGGCCTCAAGGTGGGCGATTCGGTGGTCGTCGAGCCGCTCATGGTCGACGGAACCTGTGCCGCCTGCAAGGCCGGCAAGTACAACCTGTGCGAGCAGATGGGCTTCATCGGCATCTCGGGCCGCGGCGGCGGGCTCAGCGAGCACATCGTCGTCGAGCAGCGCTGGGTGCACCCGGTGGGCGATCTGCCGCTGGACCAGGCTGCGCTGATCGAGCCGCTCTCGGTGGCGCTGCACGCGGTGAAGCACGCCGGCGCGACCGCGGGTCAGGTCGCCGTGGTTGGCGGCGCCGGCCCCATCGGACTGCTCGTCGCAGCCGTGCTCAAGGCCAAGGGCGTGACGACGATTGTCAGCGAGGTCTCGAACGCCCGCCGCGAGAAGGCCGCCACGTCCGGCGTCGCGGATGTCGTGGTCGACCCCTCGACCGAAGACCTCAAGGCCGTGGTTGCTGAGCACAGCGGTGGCGCGGGCGCCAACCTCGCATTCGACGCTGCCGGCGTCGGCGTGGTCGTGCGCCAGCTGCTCGGGGTGCTGGGCGCCGGCGGCCGTCTCGAGGTCGTCGCGATCCACACGAAGCCCGTCGAGATCAACATCGCCGGCGAGCTCACGTTCGGGGACCGCGTGCTCGGCAGCTCGATCGGCTACGCGGGTGACCACCCCGAGGCGATCGAGCTCGTCCGCAGCGGCAAGGTCAACCTCGCGCCGTTCATCACCTCGAAGATCACGGTGGACGACATTGTCGAGCAGGGCTTCGAGCGTCTGATCACCAACAAGGACAACGAAGTGAAGATCCTGGTGTCGATGCGCTAGGTGCCGATGCGCCGAGCGGGCATGCACTGAGTGCCGATGCTCGGAGTGCGCGCAGAATCGAGGGGCTTCCGCCGGTGGCGGGAGCCCCTCGTCGCCGAGCGCGCGATTATCGGCCGAGCGCGGGCGCCGCGGCGGGTTCGCTCGGCCGTTAACGCCGCGCTCACCTCGGAACGTCGGCGGTGCCGGCGCGAGCGCCGTGGAAACGGTCGAACGCCGCTGAAACGGCGTCGGCGCTCGTTAGAAAGTACGGCGCTCACGGGCCGGCCCGCGCCACGCGACTCGATACCGCGCCGTTCGATACCGCGCGGTGCGCCTACTCAGCAGGCCTGCGCTGCGAAAACGCGGACTCGTACAGGCAGACGGATGCCGCGGTCGCCAGGTTCATCGACTCGGCCTGGCCGTAGATCGGCACCCGAATCGCGTTGTCCGCGAGCGCATAGTGCTCGTCGGTGAGGCCCCTGGCCTCGTTGCCGAACAGCCATGCGGTCGGTGCGGTAAGCACACCGGTTTCGCGTGCGGCGAGCAGGTCGTCGCCCTTGATATCGGCGGCGATCACCTGGATCCCTGCGGCCCTGGCCCGCTCAATCACCGCCTCCAGATCAGCAGCGATGGCGACCGGCATGTGGAACAGCGATCCGGTCGTCGACCGCACCACCTTCGGGTTGTAGACGTCCACGCTGCGACCGGTGAGGATCACCGCGTCGGCGCCGGCTGCATCCGCCGCCCTGATGATGGTTCCGGCGTTGCCGGGGTCTCGCACCTCTTCGAGGATGGCCAGGAGCTTCGGCTCATTGTTGAAGATGTCCTTGAGGGATGTCGGAAACTGCCGGCAGACCGCGATGAAGCCCTGCGGCGTGACCGTGTCTGCCATCGAGTCGAGCACGTGTTCCGACACGAACTCGATGTCGATTTCGGCAAACACGGCTGCGTCGCGGATCGCGGGGTACCGCTCGAGAGCGGTCGGGGTCGCGAACAGCTCCATGAGCAGTTCGGGACGGTATTCCAGGGCTTCCGCCACGGCCTGGGGGCCTTCTAACAGAAAAAGCCCGGTCTCGGACCGGGCGTTCCGTTTGGCCAGCTTCGCGACCGCGCGGACACGGGGCGAGCGGGGATTATCGATCATGCCCCCAGTTTATGGGCCGCGCAGACGAAAGGCCCCGAACCGGGCACCGTGTCAGGTGCCCGTCGGGGCCTCTCGTTCAGAGATTCTGCATACGCAGAGGTGCTGCTTACGCGGCGGCGTCTGCCTTGGGTGCCGAGGTGTCGGCGGGCAGGGCCTTCTTCGCGGTCTGAACCAGAGCCGCGAAGGTCTCGGGGTTGTTGACGGCGAGGTCGGCGAGGATGCGACGGTCGACCTCGACGCCAGCCAGGCCAAGACCCTGGATGAGGCGGTTGTAGGTCAGGCCGTTCGCGCGCGACGCGGCGTTGATGCGCTGGATCCAGAGGCGACGGAACTCGCCCTTCTTGGCGCGACGGTCACGGTAGCTGTAAACCAGCGAGTGAGTGACCTGCTCCTTGGCCTTGCGGTACAGGCGCGAACGCTGACCGCGGTAGCCCTCGGCCCGCTCAAGGATTACGCGACGCTTCTTGGCGGCGTTGACCGCTCTTTTTACTCTTGCCATTTGTCTCTAATCCTTACTTGCCGAGGAGCTTCTTGATCGACTTGACGTCTGCCGGAGCAACGACCTGGTCCTGGTTCAAGCGACGCTTGCGGTCGGTCGACTTGACCTCCAGGTTGTGGCGCATACCGGACTGCTGCTTCATGATCTTGCCGGAACCGGTGAGCTTGAAGCGCTTCTTGGCACCGGAGTGCGTCTTCTGCTTAGGCATTTTCTTCCTCTGTTGTCTCGTGCTGTTCTGTCTCGTGCTGTGTGGTGTCGTGTGCTTTGTCGTGAGCTTTTTCGCTTGCACGCTTCGCGTTAGCCTCCGCCTTGGCATCCGCCTTGTTCTTCAGCGGGCCAATGACCATGACCATGTTTCGACCGTCGATGGTGGGGCTCGATTCGACTGTTCCGAACTCCGCGACATCCTCGGCAAACTTCTGCAGCAGGCGCACACCCTGGTCGGGGCGTGACTGCTCACGGCCGCGGAAGAGGATCATGGCCTTGACCTTGTCCCCCGCCTTCAAGAACCCTTCAGCGCGCTTGCGCTTGGTCTCGTAGTCGTGCTTGTCGATCTTGAGACGGAAACGAACCTCTTTGAGGATCGTGTTCGCCTGGTTGCGCCTGGCGTCCTTGGCCTTCTGCGCAGCCTCGTATTTGAACTTTCCGTAGTCCATGATCTTGGCAACAGGGGGCTTGGAGTTGGGAGCAACCTCCACCAAATCCAGGTCGGCCTCCTGTGCGAGTCGCAGAGCGACCTCGATCTTGACGACGCCGACCTGCTCTCCGGCCGGTCCGACAAGTCGGACTTCGGGTACCCGGATTCGGTCGTTAGTTCTGGGATCGCTAATACGTATCTCCTCGTTCTACGAAGCTGCAGCACCAGTCGGCGGGCGCCGATTGGTCAACGAAAGAGGAAATACACACGCTCACGCGCTCACACCCTGACTACCCGAATGATCCAAATGGACCGCACGGGCGGGGTGTAACTACCCGGTAACCTTGTCTAACGGTCAAGCGCGGGTGGGAGAATCTCCACTTTCGTACCGGGGATAAGCCCCGGAGCCTGCACAAGGATAACAGAGGAAACACAAATGAGCGAGCTAGATGAGATCCGCGACATCGCTGAGGTTCCGGCGGTTGAGGTCATCAACACCGTCGCGATCCACCTGCTCAGCGCCGCAGCAGTGAAGTGTGGTCTGGCCGAAGAGGGCGACGCCGCCACGGATCTCGATGAGGCCCGCAAGCTGATCACCGCCTTGGCAGGGCTGGTCACCGCATCCGCGCCCTTCCTGGGCGACCACCACGCGCTGGCGCTGCGTGACGGACTGCGCACCGTTCAGCTGGCGTTCCGTGAGGCATCGCCGTTCCCCGACGAGCCGGGCAAGGGCCCCGGCGAGAAGTACACCGGCCCGGTCAACTAGCGCTAACTGGTTATCGCGCGGCGAACCGCCTCCACGGTTCGTTCCACGTCCGTGGCATCCGTCGCCCAGTTGCTGACGGAGAACCGCAGCACCGCGCGGCCACGCCACGTGGATGGTGACGCGAACGCCACACCCTCGTCGTTGAGTCGCTGACCGACGGTGAGGGTGGTGGCGTCATCGGCCATCGCCAAGCACACCTGGGTGAAGACCACGTCGTTGACGATCTTCGCCCCGGGCAGTGTGCGAAGGCCCGCGGCCAGTGCGGCTGCGGCATCCGCGAGTCCGTCGACGAGGGCGGTGACGCCGTTGCGTCCGAGGGCGTTCAGCGTGGCCCAGACCGGCACGCCGCGGGCACGGCGGGACAGCTCGGGAACCCGATCGTATGCGTTGCCGGCTTCGGCGGTCGGCAGGTATTCGGCGTGCATGCCGAATGCGCCGGTCATCGCCTCGGGATGCGCGACGATGGCGATGCCGCAGTCGTAGGGCACGTTCAGGGTCTTGTGCGCGTCGGTTGCCCAGGAGTCAGCGCGCACGTGACCCTCCATCAGCGACTTGTAGCGCGGGGATGCGGCAGCCCACAGGCCGAACGCCCCGTCGATGTGCACCCACGCGCCGGCGGCGTGCCCCACCTCGACCGCCGCCCAGAGGTCGTCGAACGAGCCGGAATGGACGTTACCGGCCTGCAGGCAGAGAATCTTCGGGCCCGGCATGTCCGCGAAGGTGTCGGCGAGCAGGTCCACCCGAATGCGGCCTTGGGCGTCGGACTTGACCAGGGTGGCCTCACCGAGGCCGAGGTAGCGCCCCGCCAGGTCGATGGCGCCGTGCCGTTCCTCACCGGCAATGAAATGGATGCGCGGCGCACCGGTCAGGCCATCACGGTTGACGTCCCAGCCGTGGTCGGCGAGCACGTACTGCCGGCCCGCCGCGAGGCCGACGAAGTTCGCCATGGTTGCCCCGGTGACGAAACTGACCGCCGCCGTGGCGGGCAAGCCGAGCAGATCGAGCACCCACTCCCCCGCCAGCTCCTCCGCGGCAAACACGCCGGGGGTGGGGGCACGCATTCCAGCGTTCTGATCCCAGGTGCTCACCAGCCAGTCCGCGGCGAGAGCCACCGGTTGGGTGCCGCCGATGACCCAGCCGAAGAAGCGGGGCGACTGCATGGTCATCAGCCCCGGCTCGACCGCGGAAACCAGCCTGTCGATCACAGCTGACGGGTCGGCGCCGGTGTCGCGCAGGGTGTGCCCGAGCGCCGCCTTGACCTGATCGATGGTGGCCTCGGCGGGGATCGGCCTGTCATCGATGTTCTCGAGCCAGCGTTTTGCCCGCTCGGCCACGTCATCAATCACGGGACTGTACTGCAGAGTCGGGCGGATGCTGCCTGACCCAGGACCGACGCTGTCGATTTCCACCACAACACCTGAATTCTGCAAGCCACGATGCATGCACCCTCGATTGTCCTCCCAGCCTCCGGAGGCGTCAATCAAGTCTGATCAGTGCGAGTCAGCGTGACGTGCGGGTCAGCGTGACCGGGTCAGCGTGAGGCGAACAGTCTCACCGTCAGCGAGTCAACGCGTTCCGCGATCACGGTGCTGGCCGCCCACTCGGCCTGCAGCCGCTCCAGCACATCGGCGAGGGAACCCTGGCTGAGCCCGTCGATCAGGGTGAGGGACACCAGCACCTCGGCACCGGCGAACCGGGCGGCCGGGTCGCCGGCGGCCAGCCGCACCTCGACCACACTCGGTTCGGTCACGATGCTGCTGGTGAACGCCTCAACCACCTGCGGGTCGCGGTAGCTCGGCAGCCAGGGCTTGCCCTGCGCGATGGCCCACAACGCCGGGCGGCGCACCACGAACTCGGTGTCGGAGAGCGGGTCGAGCACGACGATGTCGGTGTTCTCGCTGGCGGCGGCGAGGGCGACGCGGATGCCGTCGGCCGGTACCGGCCGTGCCTTCTCGTTCCAGCGCTGCATGGCGTCGACCGAGGAGAAGACCGGCAGAACGTTGCGCCCGTCCGGTCCGGCGACGGTGACGATCGACAGTTCCTGGCTCTTGTCGATGGTGTGCCCGCTGTCGCTGATGCCCGCCTCGCCGAGGTGGGCGACCAGCGGGATCAGCAGACGGGATTCGCGCAGCGCATCAACGACGGCGGACTCGGTGGCCTCCCCGGCGTGGAACCTCGCGAGCGCGTCGATCAACGGCTGGGGCGCGGACCCGTCATCGCTCGAGCGCGTGTTCGACTCGAAGTGGCGCCCCTCCCAGGGGACGCCAGCCGAGTCGGCCAGTGCCATGTGTTAGTTGCCGGCGACGTCGAGCGCCTCGGCCAGCGTGAAGGCCTGGGCGTACAGCGCCTTGCCGACGATGGCGCCTTCAAGTCCCTGGGGCACCAGCTCGCGCAGTGCCGCGATGTCGTCGAGGCTGGCGACCCCGCCTGAGGCGATCACCGGCTTGTCGGTGCGCTCGAGCACCTCGACCAGCAACGGGATGTTCGGTCCCTTGAGAGTGCCATCCTTGGTCACGTCGGTGACGACATAACGGCTGCATCCTGCGGCCTCGAGCCGCTCCATGACCGTCCAGATGTCGCCGCCCTCTTCGGTCCAGCCGCGTGCGGCCAGGGTGGTGCCTCGTACGTCGAGGCCGACTGCGATCGCCTCGCCATACTCCGAGATCACGTGGGCAGCCCACTCCGGGTTCTCCAGTGCGGCGGTGCCGAGGTTGATGCGCTTGGCGCCGGTCGCGAGTGCGGCCTCGAGGCTGGCGTCGTCACGGATGCCACCGGACAGCTCAATGTTGACCGAACGCGGAATGTTCTTGATCACCCGCTTGATGACGCTGCGGTTGTTGCCACGCCCGAAGGCGGCGTCGAGGTCGACGAGGTGGATCCATTCGGCCCCCTGGCTGACCCAGGCCTCCGCGGCATCCACTGGGTCGCCGTAGTTGGTTTCACTGCCCGCCGCGCCCTGCGTCAGGCGAACGGCCTTGCCGTCTGCCACGTCGACGGCCGGCAACAGGGTCAGGGCCGGAGTGGTATTGAACTCGCTCATGATGTCCTTGGTTGGGGTGTGGTGCCAGAAAGCACAAACACAAGATCGTACTCCTCCAGACCGGGCACGGCCTACAGGCTGTCCAGCCAGTTGCGGAGCAACCGGATGCCGGGCTCGCCCGACTTCTCGGGATGGAACTGGGTGGCCCACAGCGGGCCGTTCTCGACGGCGGCGAGGAAGCGGGTGCCGTGGGTCGCCCAGGTCAGCCGCGGGGCCGGCAGCGGAGGCTGCACGTCAAGCGACCAGCGCTGCGCGGCGTTGGAGTGCACGAAGTAGAAACGTTCGTCGCGGACACCAGAGAACAGTGCGGAGTCTTCCGGCGCCTCGACCGTGTTCCAGCCCATGTGCGGGAGCACGTCGGCCTCCAGCTCGGTGACGGTGCCTGGCCATTCGCCGATTCCCTCGGTGTCGATGCCCCGTTCGATGCCGCGATCGAACAGCACCTGCATGCCCACACAGATGCCGAGCACCGGCCGGCCACCGGCGAGGCGGCGGTCGATCATCTCGTCACCGCGCACGGCGCGCAGTTGCTGCATCACCGCGGCGAAGGCGCCGACCCCGGGGACCAGCAGGCCATCGGCTGCGGCGACCTTCGCCCGGTCGGCGGTCAGCTCGACGCGGGCGCCCGCGCGCTCCACGGCTTTCGCCGCTGAGTGAATGTTTCCGGAGCCGTAGTCGAGGACGACGACGGTAGGTGTGGCCACGATCTACAGAGCACCCTTGGTTGAGGGGACGCCGCTCACGCGGGCGTCGAATTGGATGGCTTGCCGCATGGCGCGGGCGAAGGCCTTGAACTGCGCTTCGGCGATGTGGTGCGGGTCACGGCCGGCGAGCAGTGTGACGTGCACGGTGAGCGCGGCGTGGAACGTGATCGCCTCGAACACGTGACGCACCATCGATCCGGTGAAGTGGCCACCGATCAGGTGGTGTTCGAAACCGGCAGGCTCGCCGCTGTGCACCAGGTAGGGACGTCCAGACACGTCGACCACGGCACGGGCGAGCGCTTCGTCGAGCGGCACGTGAGCGTCGCCGTAGCGGGCGATCCCGGCCTTGTCGCCGAGCGCCTGACGGATTGCCTGTCCGAGCACGATGCCGGTGTCCTCGACGGTGTGGTGCACGTCGATGTCGACGTCGCCGTGCGCCCGCACGGTCAGGTCGATCAGCGAATGCTTCGAGAATGCGGTGAGCATGTGGTCGAAGAACGGCACGGAGGTGTTGATCTCGGACGTGCCGGTGCCATCGAGGTTCAGTTCGAGTTCGATGTTCGACTCACTGGTCGCACGATCGATCCGGGCGACGCGGGGCTCTTGGTTCATGCCTTGATCCTAGCCATCGCGGCGAGGAACGCCGTTGTCTCGGCCTCGGTGCCGGCGCTGACCCGCAGGTGCCCGTCGATGGCGAGATCGCGGATCAGGATGCCCTCGGCCAACAGCGTCTCGAATACCGCGTTCGGGTCGTCCACTCCCCCGAACAGTACGAAGTTGGACCAGCTGGTGTACGCGTGGTAGCCCAGCGCGGTCAGCTCGCGCACGATGCGATCGCGTTGCGCCTTGATGTCGTCGACCATGGCGAGCATCTCGTCGGCGTGCGCGAGCGCGGCGTTGGCGGCAGCCTGGGTCAAGGCGGACAGGTGGTACGGCAGGCGCACCAGTCGCATCGCGTCGGCGATCGCCGGGTCGGCCGCAAGGTAGCCGAGCCGCGCGCCGGCGAAGGCGAAGGCCTTGCTCATGGTGCGCGAGACGATCAGCCGCGGGCGGCCGGGCAGCAGGGTGAGCGCCGTCGGCTCGCCGGTGGGGGCGAACTCGGCATAGGCCTCATCGACCACGACGATGCCGTCGGTGGCGTCATAGGCGGCCGCGATGGTCTCGAGCGAGACGGGGGTGCCAGTCGGGTTGTTCGGCGAGCAGAAGAAGACGATGTCTGGCCGCTGCTCGGTGATGGCCCGCACCGCGGTGGCGGGGAAAATCTCGAACTCCGCATCCCGCTCGCCTTCGAGCCAGCGTGTTCCGGTGCTCGTGGCGAGGATGGAGTGCATCGAGTAGGTGGGCGGGAAGGCGAGCAGGCTGCGTCCCGGACCGCCGAAGGCCTGCAGGATCTGCTGCAGCACCTCGTTGGAGCCGTTCGCGGCCCAGACGTTGTCGCGGGTCAGCCCGTGGCCGAGGTAGCCGGCGAGGCTGTCCCGCAGCTCGGTGAACTCGCGGTCGGGGTAGCGGTTGATCGTGAGGATCGCCTGCGCGATCCGCTCGACGATGTCCTGCGCCACATCCTCGGGGATCGGATGCGTGTTCTCGTTGACGTTGAGTGCGATGGGCACTCGCTTCTGCGGGGCGCCGTATGGCGTCTGACCGCGCAGGTCGTCGCGGATGGGGAGGTCAGCGAGAGAAGTCACTGAGCTATTTTAGAACCCGCTCGGTGGGCGTCGTCGCCACGGGGCTTACTGAGAAGGCGCAGCGTTGGAGAACTGGGCGGCGTTCGAGTACACCTCGGGCAAGGCGAGCTGCACGCCGGGATGCACGTCGCCGATGCTCAGTTGGTTGAGCGAGAGGATGTCGGTGATCACGTCGCGCGGGTCGGCGCTCGGCGCGAGTGACTCGGCCAGGCCCCACAGCGATTCGCCGGCGCCCACGGTCACGTACTCGAATGACGGAATCGAGGCATCCGTCGTGGCGACGGCTCCGCCGCCGTTCAACGAGACGACGAGCGCGCCGACCACGAGGGGAAGCGAGGCCAGAGCAGTGAACACGACCCGACCTCGTCGGGTCAGTCGCAGGCGGGAGCGGACCACCGTGGTGGGGCGGGGTGTGGTGCCGATCAGTGCGGTGCTCATTACTACTCCTTCTCTCCGGTGGTGCTTGTTCGCTCCGGTGCTGGGGCGATGCTGGCCAGCTCGCATCCGGCGCTCGGCCGGGAGCGCCGGATGCGAAGCTGTGTTCCGAACATACTTTCGAATGTTCGAAGTGTCAATCGTTTTCTGTGAAGAATTCATCTGTCACCGATGCGGCTGGTGACGGCCCGACACACTAGAACAGATGTTTGCCTACGGCCCGAATGCTGGATACAGTTTCGATTGTCTGAACACAGGCAATCAGGCACCACCGACATTCGATGTGGATCAGTCGAATGAGTCGGTCGAAAGGGGCACGGATGGACGACAGCAAGCAGCCGGAGCGCCGCACGCGCCGCCGGAAGAGTCTCAGCGAGAAGCAGCTCGCGGTGCTGGAGTTCATTCAGCGCTCGGTCGCGCAGCACGGCTATCCGCCGAGCATGCGCGAGATCGGCGACGCCGTAGGCCTCGCCTCACTGTCCAGCGTCACGCATCAGCTGAATCAGCTCGAGTTGAGCGGGTATTTGCGCCGCGACGCCAACCGTCCGCGCGCCCTCGAAGTGCTGATCGACCTGCCAGGATCGGAGGAGCCGACCGAGTCCGCTGCCCCATTCGGCGACGCCGCCATGGTTCCGATGGTCGGCCGCATCGCGGCCGGCATCCCGATCACCGCGGAGCAGCAGATCGAAGAGGTGTTCCCCCTCCCCCGCCAGCTGGTCGGCAAGGGTGATCTGTTCATCCTCAAGGTGGTGGGCGACTCGATGATCGACGCCGCGATCTGTGACGGCGACTGGGTTGTGGTGCGACAGCAGAAGACGGCCGAGAACGGCGACATAGTGGCAGCGATGCTCGATTCGGAGGCCACCGTCAAGGTGTTCCGGCAGCGCGACGGTCACACCTGGCTATTGCCGCGCAACTCCAACTTCGAGCCGATCCTCGGCGACTTCGCCGAGGTGCTGGGCAAGGTCGTGGCGGTGCTCCGGTCGGTCTGACCGGCGGATCCCGCCGACCCGGTCACCGAGCGGCGGGGCCGCTCAGCCGCGGTGCTCGACGAAGTCGGTGAGCGCGTCCACCCGTGATGGGTGAACCAGCGCCCGCACTCTGGTGCCTTTTTCCAGGTACTCCGTCTTCAGCACTCTGCCCTGCACGTGAAGGCGCGAAATGACGTCGCCCCTGTCGTACGGTACGAGCAGCGTGACCTCGACCTCGGGCGCGGGCAGCACCTCGGCGATCCGCCGCTGCAGTTCGTCGATGCCCTCGCCCGTGCGCGCCGAGACGAAGATCGCGTCGGGTTGCAGTCCGCGCAGCAGCAGGCGCTGGTCGTCATCGATCAGGTCGGCCTTGTTGAAGACCAGGATCTCCGGGATGTCGCGGGCATCGATCTCGCCGATCACATCGCGCACCGTGGCGATCTGACTGCCCGGATCCGGGTGTGAGCCATCGACGACGTGCACGATGATGTCGGACTGTTTGACCTCTTCGAGGGTGGAGCGGAACGCCTCCACCAACTGGTGCGGCAGGTTGCGCACGAATCCGACAGTGTCGGCGAGGGTGTACAGCCGGCCGTCGGGGGTGCGGCTGCGTCGCACGGTGGCGTCGAGGGTGGCGAACAGGGCGTTCTCCACGAGCACCCCGGCCTGGGTGATGCGGTTGAGCAGGCTGGATTTGCCGGCGTTGGTGTAGCCGGCGATGGCGACGCTCGGCACTTCGAAGCGTCCACGGTTGGCCCGCTTGGCCTCTCGGGCGGGCGAGAATCCCTTGATCTGCTTGCGCAGCCGCGCCATCCGGGTGTGGATGCGGCGGCGGTCCAGTTCGATCTTGGTTTCACCGGGTCCGCGGCTGCCCATTCCGGCGCCGGCGCCACCGACCTGTCCACCGGCCTGCCGGCTCATCGACTCACCCCAGCCACGCAGTCGGGGAAGCAGGTATTCGAGCTGCGCCAGCTCCACCTGGGCCTTGCCCTCTCGGCTCTTCGCGTGCTGGCTGAAGATGTCGAGGATGACGGCGGTGCGGTCGATCACCTTCACCTTCACGACATCCTCCAGCGCACGGCGCTGGCTCGGGGCCAGCTCGGTGTCTGCGATGACGGTGTCGGCGCCGACGGCGCGCACAATGTCGGCCAATTCCTGCGCCTTGCCCTTACCGAGGTAGGTGCTGGGGTCGGGATGCGGCCGACGTTGCAGTAGCCCGTCGAGCACGACGGCGCCCGCGGTTTCGGCCAGGGCGGACAGTTCGCGCAGCGAGTTCTCGGCGTCGTCGAGCGACCCGCTCGAGTAGATCCCGATGAGTACGACGTTCTCGAGCCGCAGCTGCCGGTACTCAACCTCTGTGACGTCTTCCAGTTCCGTCGACAGGCCCTGCACGCGACGAAGCGCTGCCCGGTCCTCGCGCTCGAACTGGTCGCCGTCGGCCGATCCCACGTAGTTGTCGGTGGCGTTCAGCGCCGTGGCGCGGCCGGATCCGAACCGCGTGTAGCCTGCGGCGCGGCTGCCCTCAGCGGCGAGGACGCGGTCAACGGCGCTCTGGCCGTCGTCGGGCGACAAGTCATCAGTCATTGGCTTAACCCTAGTTCCTTGGTATTCGGTAAGTTTCTCTGCATGGCCACCGAGCATTACTTTTCCCAGATGCCCGCGAGCGAGGCCAATCTGCGTCATTTCCACGCCCGCCTCGCCGGGGAAACCTATGAGCTGACCACCGCCAGCGGCATCTTCAGCCCCGATCGTATTGACGTCGGAACCCAAGTGCTGCTGGCCAACACGCCCGCGCCTCCTCCCGGCGGAAATCTGCTCGATCTCGGTGCCGGCTGGGGGCCGATCACGCTCACCCTGGCTCTGCTGTCACCTCGCGCCACCGTGTGGGCGGTGGATGTCAACGAGCGTGCGCTCGACCTGGTGCGGCGGAACGCCGACGCGGTCGGCGCCACCAATGTCAACGCGGTCCGCCCGGAAGATGTTCCCGACGACATCCGGTTCATGACCATCTGGTCGAACCCGCCGATCCGGGTCGGCAAGGACGAGCTGCACAACATGTTGCAGCTCTGGCTGCCCCGGTTGGAGCACGACGCCGACGCGTGGATGGTGGTTGCCAAGAACCTCGGCTCCGACTCGCTGCACCGCTGGCTGCAGACGACGTTCCCTGACGACTACAGCTTCACCAAGGCCGCGACGAACAAGGGCTTCCGGGTGCTGCGGGCGCGCAAGCGGTAGCTAGATCGTCAGGGTGCCCTCGTAGACCAGCTCCGCGGGCCCGCTCAGCGAGACGTGCTCTCCGTCCTCGGTCGGGAACATCCGCACGCCCACGGTTCCGCCGGGAACCTCGACCTTCCACTGGTTAGGCGCGCCAGAACCTGCCCAGTGCCGGGTGGCGAGCGCCGCCGCCGCGGCACCGGTGCCGCAGCTCAGGGTCTCCCCCACGCCGCGCTCGTGCACGCGCATCCGGATCTGTCCGACGCCGTCTTTTACCAGCGGGTCGCTCGGCACCACGAATTCGACGTTGGCGCCGTTCGGCGCTGGCGGGTCGAGGACGGGGATGTATGTGAGGTCGGCGCTTTGCAGTTCGTCGTCGCTCGCGAGCGCGACCACCACGTGCGGGTTGCCCACGCTGATGCCGAGGCCGGGCCGGGCTACCGGCAGGTTCTTCGCCCGCACCAGCGGTTCTCCGCCATCGAGTTGCCAGCGGCCGAGGTCGACCTGGAATCCGGTGTGGTTGCGCTGCAGGTCACGCACGCCCGCGCGGGTGCCGATCGCCATGGTGTCACCGGGCGCGAGTTCGGCGAGCCCGTTGTCGAAGAGGAAGCGCGCGAACACGCGGATGCCGTTGCCGCACATCTCGGCGATGCTGCCGTCCGCGTTGTAGTAGTCCATGAACCATTCGGCCCCGTCGTCCTCGGCGAGGGCGTCGGCGCCGTCGGCGAGGTTCCGGGACTTCACCGCGCGGATCACACCGTCGCCGCCCACACCGAAGTGGCGGTCGGCGATTGCCGCGATCTGATCAGGCGTCAGGTCTATTTGGCCGTCGGGGTCGGCGAACAGCACGAAGTCGTTGCCCGTGCCGTGGCCCTTGGTGAAGTGCAGAGTGGTCACGCGCTCAATCGTAGTTGGCGGCGTTGAGCGCGGCCTCGACGCGGGCCGGGTCGTCGTAATCAAGCCAGTGGGTGTGCGCGTATCGCTTGAACCAGCTGACCTGGCGCCGGGCGTATCGCCGGGTGAGCGATGCGGTCTGTTCGATGGCGTCCGCTTCGGACAGGTCGCCACGAATCTGCGCGATCGCCTGCGCGTAGCCGATTGCCCGGCTGGCGGTGACGCCCCGCTCGATGCCCCGCGGCAGCAGCCCCTGCACCTCGGCGATCAGGCCGTCCGCCCACATCCCGGTCACCCGGGCGTCGAGCCGCGGTACGAGCTCGTCGCGGGGCGTGGACAGGCCGATGATGGTCACCGGCCGCCAGTACCGCGGCTGCTCGGGAAGCCCGGCGCTGAACGGCTTGCCGGTGAGTTCGATCACCTCGAGGGCGCGCACGATCCGGCGGCCGTTCGACGGGCCAATCGATGCGGAGGAGATCGGGTCGGCGGCGTGCAGGCGGCGGAACAGCTCGCCCGGTCCCTTGGCCGCGAGTTCCGCCTCCAGCCGTTCCCGGACTACCGGGTCTGTGCCGGGGAACTTGAAGTCGAACAGCACACTCGAGACGTACAGGCCGCTGCCTCCGACGAGGATCGGCACGGCACCGGTCGCGGCAACGGCGTCCACCGCGGCGCGCGCCTCAGGCTGGTAGCGGGCGACGGTGGCCTCGTCGGTGACGTCCAGCACATCGAGCATGTGGTGCCGGATGCCGCGACGTTCAGCTTCCGGCAGTTTGGCCGTGCCGATGTCCATGCCCCGGTACAGCTGCATCGCATCGGCGTTGACGATCTCGGCCCGGATGTCGCGAGCCGCCAGGCTCTCGGCGAGGTCGAGGGACAGCGCGGATTTGCCGGTGCCGGTGGCCCCGACGACGGCGATGAACGCGGCGGGGCTAGCGCTGTCCGTCGGAGACATCGTAGATCGGCAGTGTCGCCACACGCAGCGTCGGGAGCCCGAGGGACACGGCGCCCTTCTTGGCGCCGGGCTCCGTGGGTGTCGGGACGGCGCAGGACTCCGCCTGCGCACGATCCCAGGCGTCTCCGGCGCGGGTGCGGCGAACCGCGAGCGGCGCCCCATCGATTGAGTCCGCGATCAGGTGGAACGGTGCGGCTTCGGTGATCTGCACGGTCACCACGTCGCCCGGGCGGGGCGTCTGGCTGCCCGTCGGCACATCGAAGTGCACGAGCCGGCTGTCTTCGGCGCGTCCGGAGAGCCGGTGCCGCTCGGCATCCTTCTTGCCCTCACCTGTGGCGACAAGCACTCGCACCTGCTGGCCGATGAGCGTCTGGTTCTCTTCCCAGCTGATGCGATCCTGCAGCGCCGCCAGCCGCTCGTAGCGTTCCTGCACGACCTCCTTCGGCACCTGGTCGGGCATGGTGGCGGCCGGCGTGCCGGGGCGGATGGAGTACTGGAAGGTGAACGCGGAGGCGAAGCGAGCCTGTTCCACCACCCGCAGGGTGTTCTGGAAGTCCTCTTCGGTCTCGCCGGGGAAGCCCACGATGATGTCGGTGCTGATCGCGGCGTGTGGCATCTGCTGACGCACACGGTCCAGGATGCCGAGGAACTTCTCCGAACGGTAGCTGCGGCGCATCGATCGGAGGATGCGGTCCGAGCCGGACTGCAGCGGCATGTGCAGCTGTGGCATCACCGCGGGGGTCTCGGCCATGGCGTCGATCACGTCATCGGTGAACGCCGCGGGGTGTGGACTGGTGAACCGGATGCGCTCCAGGCCCTCGATCCGGCCGGCCGCGCGCAGCAGCTTGCTGAACGCCTGCCGGTCGCCGAATTCCACGCCGTAGGAGTTGACGTTCTGGCCGAGCAGGGTGACCTCGATCGCCCCGTCGTCGACGAGCGCCTGGATTTCGGCGAGCACGTCGCCCGGACGGCGGTCGCGTTCCTTGCCGCGCAGCGACGGCACGATGCAGAAGGTGCAGGTGTTGTTGCAGCCGACCGACACCGATACCCAGCCGCTGTAGCTGGACTCCCGCCGGGTGGGCAGGGTGGAGGGAAAGACATCGAGCGACTCGAGGATCTCGAGCTGAGCCTCGTCGTTGTGCCTGGCCCGCTCCAGCAGGGCAGGCAGCGAGCCCATGTTGTGGGTGCCGAAGACCACATCGACCCACGGCGCCTTCTCCAGGATGACGGACTTGTCTTTCTGGGCGAGGCAGCCGCCGACCGCGATCTGCATGCCGTCGTGCTTCTTCTTGACGCTGGCCAGGTGGCCCAGGTTGCCGTAGAGCTTGTTGTCGGCGTTCTCGCGCACGGCGCAGGTGTTGATCACCACAACGTCGGCATCGCCATTTTGCGCCCGCACGTAGCCGGCCGCTTCAAGCGACCCGCTCAGCCGCTCGGAGTCGTGCACATTCATCTGGCAGCCGAACGTGCGCACCTCGTAGGTGCGCGGCGGCGTCTGGGTCTCGGTCATGGTGCAGACAGTTTACGGCGGGTGGGACCGGCGTGCCGAAGCGGCGGGGCGGAGAGGCCTCGACGACCCCGGCACCGGCTGCGCGCCGCGCTACTCGAAGCGCACGGAACTGGGGTTGCCGCGAGGGCGATACCCGCCGAGTGCCGTGTCCACGGCGCTGCGCACGACGCCGCCGGAGTAGCCCTTGCGCATCAGGAACGCGGTCAGCCGGCGCACCGCCACCTCCCGCTCAAGGGAGCGCAGCTGCGGGGCGCGTTTCATCGCAACCTCGAGCGCACGCGCCGCCTCGTCGTCGGCGTCCGTCTCGTCGAGCGCCGCCTCGATGGCCACCGAGTCGATCAGCCGGCGCCCAAGCTCCGCCTTGAGGGCCGACTTGCCGAGGCCCTTGCGGTCGCGGAGGGTGCGGACCAGGGTCTCGGCCAGCGCCGTGTCATCGAGCAGGCCGACTCGTTCGAGCCGTTCCACCTCGGCGTCGGCCGCCTCTGGTTCCACGCCACGCCTGACCAGCACACGCTGCATCTCGCGGGACGAGACCCCGCGCCGGGTCAGCGCCCCCAGGCTGATCTTCTCGATCTGTGCCTGGTCGAGGGCTGGCGTGTCGTCGCTGTCCGTTTCGCTTGAATCGGTGTCATCCCAGCCGCGGTTGCCCGTGCCAGTGTCATCCCAGCCTGCGCTGCCCGCGCGCGTATCGCCCGGCCCAGCGCTACCCGCGCTGGTGTGACTGGCCCCCGCGTTGCTGTCGCTCTCGTCGATGTGGGCGCGCGGGAACGGAATCGGCCGCTCCGGCCCGCCTGCAGGCTGGGCGTCAGCCCCATCCTGGCGAGGCTCGTCGGGGTCGGGCGAGGACGGCCGGGCTCCGGCTGGCCGAAGCCAAATGACCGGGGCCAGGCCGTCGTCGTCCACGGTTACGCTCCCTTGCGGGCAGCGACCTTGGGAATGGTCGTCGGGGCCTTGTCAGCACCGGTCTTGTCAGCAACGCCCTTGACTGCGCCGGCACCGTCGGCCGCCGCAGCCGCAGCGGCGGCGGCCGCGCTGGCTTCGGCTGCCACGGCTGCCTTGCCCTCGGCGCCGACCCCGAGCTTGTTCAGGATCTTGCGCTCGATCTCCGCGGCGATCGTGGGGTTCTGCAGCAGGAAGTTGCGGGAGTTCTCCTTGCCCTGCCCGAGCTGGTCACCCTCGTAGGTGTACCAGGCACCGGACTTGCGCACGATGCCGTGCTCGACACCGAAGTCGATCAGGCTGCCCTCGCGGGAGATGCCGACGCCGTACAGGATGTCGAACTCGGCCTGTTTGAAGGGCGGCGCCATCTTGTTCTTGACCACCTTGACCCTGGTGCGGTTACCGACGGCGTCGCCGCCGTCTTTCAGGGTCTCGATGCGGCGGATGTCGAGTCGCACCGACGCGTAGAACTTGAGCGCCTTACCGCCGGCGGTGGTCTCGGGGCTGCCGAAGAACACCCCGATCTTCTCGCGCAGCTGGTTGATGAAGATCATGGTGGTGCCGGTCTGGCTGAGCCCACCGGTGAGCTTGCGCAGCGCCTGGGACATCAGGCGCGCCTGCAGGCCGACGTGGGTGTCGCCCATCTCACCCTCAATCTCGGCGCGCGGCACCAGAGCCGCCACGGAGTCGATGACGATCAGGTCGATCGAGCCGCTGCGCACCAGCATGTCGGCGATCTCGAGTGCCTGCTCTCCGGTGTCCGGCTGCGACACCAGCAGGGCATCGATGTCGACGCCCAGCTTCTTGGCGTACTCAGGGTCGAGCGCGTGCTCCGCGTCGATGAAGGCGGCGATGCCTCCGTCGCGCTGGGCGTTGGCGATGGCGTGCAGGGTGAGGGTGGTCTTACCCGAGGACTCCGGCCCGTAGATCTCGACGACGCGGCCGCGTGGCAGCCCGCCAATGCCGAGGGCGACGTCGAGGGCGATGGAGCCGGTAGGGATAACGGCGACCGGGGCACGGTCATCGCTGCCGAGGCGCATGATGGCGCCCTTGCCGAACTGACGGTCGATCTGGGCGAGAGCCGTTTCAAGGGCTTTGTCGCGGTCTGCTGCTGATGGCATCTGCTGGTCTCCTCAGGAGTCGTGGGTTGCTGCCCATAGGCTGTCGATCCGCTGGTGGCCGATGGAGCAAGGCCTCCAGCCCCCCGACAAGGGCTGGTTAGCAGCGCGGGAAATGATCCCGTCGCTTGAGTCAGAATCTACGCTCGACCACCGACATTGCACCGGATCACACGCGCAGAGTGCACAACTCGTTTTCGACTGCTGCTGTTGAGGAGACTACAGAAGTTCGAACAATTGTTCGAGAGTGTGCGGGCGTGTCGCGATGAATTCGAACTACTTCTTCGGCTCGCGCTGGCCGACCCCGTACCAGCGGGACTCCGGCACGTCGCTCGCCCGGGCCAGGGCGAGCCAGATCGTTCGCGGCGGCACGCCCGCGGCGATCGCCTGCTCCGCGGTCAGCCCGCCAATGTCGTTCAGGGCCAGGTCGCGGGCGAGCACCCGTCCGTAGGCTCCGAACTCGTCGCCGACGGCGATCCAGAACTCCGACACACGCATGCGGTTAACGGTAATGGTCCCCCGGCGTACCGGGGGACCATCTGGCTCGTGGGGCCGTCGCTATGAACGGACGAACCCGGAATCGAACTCCGCGACGAGGTCGTCGGGGATGCTGTCGGGGATGGGGTCGAGCCCCTCAAGAACGGCGAGACGATCGCCGACTTCGCGCATGATGACGGAGATCGGGGTGTCCAGAGCATCCGCTACTGAAGCGAGAATCTCTGAGCTTGCCTCTTTCTGGCCTCGTTCCACCTCGCTGAGGTAACCGAGCGCCACGCTGGCCTTGCCGGCCACTTGACGAAGGGTTCGTCCCTTTTGCAGGCGGAAGTCCCGAAGAACGTCACCAATTTCCTGACGTACCAGAACCATGGGATCCTCCTCCTCGAACTCTGGGTCTGTAACACTACAACCGAAACTGATCAAACTCTAACCAGCCAGGGCTGTGTGACGCTTGTGAATTCACTAGCTGTAACAGGATCGAAACCGACGGTATTCCCCGGGGCTTCTTGCTCAGATTCTAGCGGCGAGTGCGGCCACAGCCTCGCCGACGACACGGGCCCGGATCTGGTCGCGCGAGCCGTCAAGGTGAAGCTCCACGGCATCCGTTCGCCGTCCGACCGCGATGCCGATGAACACGGTGCCGACGGCGGCCCCCTCTTGGGGGTCGGGTCCGGCAACGCCGGTGGTGGACAGGCCGAGGTCGGCCGGGCGTCCGTCGACCGCGAGCACGTGGCGCACCCGGTCGGCCATCTGCCGCGCCACCTCGGGATGCACCGGACCGTGGGCGTCGAGCAGGTCCTGGTCGACGCCGAGCAGGCTGGCCTTGAGGGCGGTGTCGTAGGCGACCACTCCCCCGACGACGACAGCGGATGCGCCGGCCGGCCGGATGAACTCGGCGGTGAGCAATCCACCGGTCAGCGACTCGGCCACGGCGAGGGTGAGCCCGCGTGCGGCGAGGTCTGCGACGAGCTCGGTGATGAACGTCGCGGGGGCATCGGGCTTGCCGGGGATGACGCTGTCGCTCATACCGCTGTCTGGTTCTGTCGGCGCGACTGGATCAGGTAGTCGAGCCCGGACAGTACGGTGAGCAGCACCGCGATCGTCATGGTGATGCCGTTCAGCCAGTGCACCCAGTCGCCGAACACAGTCCACAACGGCAGCAGTGCCAACGAGATGGCGACCGCCTGCGCCAGCGTCTTCAGCTTGCCACCGCGGGAGGCCGGGATGACAAGACCCTTCCGCAGTTCGACGAACCGCCACACCGTGATGCCGATCTCGCGCACCAGCACGAGCACGACCACCCACCACGGCAGTTCGGCCAGGATGGCGAGACAGATCAGGGCGGCGCCGGTCAGGCCCTTGTCGGCGATCGGATCGAGCAACTTACCCAGGTCGGTGACCAGGTTGTACCGGCGGGCGATGTACCCGTCGATCCCGTCGGTGGCGATCGCCACGATGAAGACGACCGCGGCCCACCAGCGGAGGGCGCCGTCCTGCCCGTCGTCCAGCAGCAGCATCCAGACGAACAGCGGGATCATCAGGATCCGCAGGACGGTGATCGCGTTCGGCACGTTCCAGTTGTTCGGACGTGCCACGGGGGTGTCGGTCACTCGCTAATCCCTGCCGGTGAGGTTCCAGGCGTCTTCGGACTCGGAGACGTCGTCCTCAGGGTAGCCGTCCGACATCGCTGCGACCGGATCGCCGCTGTAGCGGTCGTCGGCGGCCGGCGCGGCCGAGGAGGCGGGGGCGGATGCCGCGGAGCTCGAGCTCCCCGCTGGGGCGTCGTCGCCGCGCAGTCTGGCGATCACGCCGGGCAGCTGTTCCGCGGTGACGAGCACGTCGCGGGCCTTCGACCCCTCGGAGGGGCCGACGATCTCGCGCGATTCCATCAGGTCCATCAGGCGGCCGGCCTTGGCGAAGCCGACGCGCAGCTTGCGTTGCAGCATCGAGGTGGACCCGAACTGGGTGGACACCACCAGCTCCGCCGCGGCGAGCAGCAGCTCGAGGTCGTCGCCGATGTCGGCGTCGATGTGCTTGGTCTCGACGGTGACGGCGACGTCCTTGCGGTACTCCGGGCGCGCCTGCGCGGTGACGTGCTGCACGACCGCGGTGATCTCGCTCTCTTGCACCCAGGCGCCCTGCACTCGGATCGCCTTGGAGGCGCCCATCGGCAGGAACAGGCCGTCGCCCTGCCCGATCAGCTTGTCGGCGCCGGGTTGGTCGAGGATGACGCGGGAGTCGGTCATGCTCGACACCGCGAACGCCAGCCGGGACGGCACGTTGGCCTTGATCAGGCCGGTGACCACGTCGACCGAGGGCCGCTGGGTGGCCAGCACCAGGTGGATGCCGGATGCCCGGGCCAGCTGGGTGATGCGCACGATGGAGTCTTCGACATCACGCGGCGCCACCATCATCAGGTCGGCGAGCTCGTCGACCACCACCAGCAGGTACGGGTATGGCTTGAGTTTGCGTTCGCTGCCGGCCGGGAGTTTGATCTCGTCGGCGACGACGGCACGGTTGAAGTCGTCGATGTGGCGGAAGCCGAAGCTGGCCAGGTCGTCGTAACGCATGTCCATCTCTTTGACCACCCACTGCAGCGCCTCGGCCGCCTTCTTCGGGTTGGTGATGATGGGGGTGATCAGGTGCGGCACGCCGGCGTAGATCGACAGTTCGACCCGCTTCGGGTCGACCAGCACCATCCGCACCTCTGACGGCTTCGCGCGCATCAGCAGCGAGGTGATCATCGAGTTGACGAAGCTGGACTTACCGGAGCCGGTGGAGCCGGCCACCAGCAGGTGGGGCATCTTGGCGAGGTTGGCGACGACGAACCCGCCCTCGACGTCCTTGCCCATGCCGATCGTCATCGGGTGGGTGCTCTTGGCGGCGGCACCGGAGCGCAGCACGTCACCGAGCGACACGATCTCCCGGTCGGTGTTCGGGATCTCGATGCCGATGGCGCTCTTGCCGGGGATCGGCGAGAGGATGTTGACCTCGTTGCTGGCGACCGCGTAGCTGATGTTCTTGGCGAGCGCGGTGACCCGCTCCACCTTGACGCCGGGGGCGAGTTCCAGTTCGTAGCGGGTGATCGACGGCCCGCGGCTGAACCCGGTGACCTTGGCGTCCACCTTGAACTGGGTCAGCACCTCGGTGAGCGCGGCGATGACGGTGTCGTTAGCGGCGCTGCGCGCCTTCGGCGGGGTGCCGGAGCCGAGCGAGGATGCCGGGGGCAGCCGGTACGGGGTGGTCGGGGCGTCGTGGTGGTCCTGCGTGCCATCGATCTGCAAGCCGTCGGCCTGCGTGCCGTCGAGCTGTTCGACGTCGGGGTTCCTGTCCAGGACAACCTCGGTGGTCTCGGCGGCTGCGGCCGCGACATCCGTGGTGAATTCGCCGGCGGCGCCCTTGGTACTGGCCGTGTCGTTGAAACCCGGCAGCAGACCGGCGGCGCCGTCCTCGCGGATGCTGACCACGCCGGTCTCGATCTCACCGGTGAAGCGTTTGACGGCGTCTTCGGCCTTGACCAGTTCTTCGAGCAGCTCGATGCCGAACGGCTCGTCGGCGGGCTTGGTGCGGTCGACGACGTCGGTGGGGTGATCGGATGCCGCGATGACCGGGGTGTCGAAGGCCGGTTCTTCCTCGCGGCGGCTCTTGTTGCGGCGCCACCAGGGCAGCTGGGATTCGTCTTCTTCGATGCCGAGGTCGTCGAGGGAGCCGAACTCGACGGTGCCGGTGGCGGCCTTCGCGGCGGCCCGCTCCTCGCCGGTGGTTAGCTCCGCACCGAACAGGTAGTTGTACAGCTCACGCAGCCGGTCGCCCACCCGGTTCGGTGGGGTCTTGGTGAGGATGAACAGTGACAGCACCATGATGATGATCACCACGGGCACGGCCACCCACATGGTGCCGAACAGCAGCGGCGCGCCGACCACCCAGCCGGCGAGGCCGCCGGCCCGCGCGAGCACGGTCATGCCGTCGGCCGGTTGCGGCTGCCCGCCGAAGATGTGGCAGAGCGCGCTGATCGAGATGAGCAGCAGCGCCAGGCCGATGCCAATGCGGGTGTTGTCGTGGATGCTGGCCGGATGCCGGAACAGCCAGGCGGCGAACAGCACCATGATCACCGGGAGGGCGAAGGCGACCCGGCCGAGCACGCCGCCGAAGGTGTAGGCGTCCAGGGCGATCGCGACCGGATCGGTGGGGTTCAACCATTCCACAATCACGCCGATGACGGCCAGCGCGATGATGAAGAACGGGACGCCGTCGCGGCGTTCCTCTTTAGCGAGGTTCTCGTGGCCGAACACCCGGAACGCGCCGCCGACCAGGTGGGCGAGCGCCATCCATCCCTTGGCGAGCAGCCCTTGTTCTGGCGCCGGCTGCTGCACCGGCAGCTTCTTGGTGGTCTGGGTGGTGCGGGTGGTGCGGGTGGTGGGTGTGCTGCGGGTTGCTTTGGTGGTGCCGGTGGCTTTGCCGCCGCGCGCAGGCGTGGATCGCCCCCGCGGGGAGGGTTTGGAGCTCGTAGCCATGCGTTCAACGGTACCGGCAGCATCCGTCATCACCCGGTAGGGCGCTTTCGTGTGTCCGGTCAGTAGCGGATAGCGTCGATCACCTTCACCCGCACGGCGACCAGCGCCGGCAGCAGTCCGGCGAGCGCGCCGGCGCCCACCGCGGTGACCATGCCGATGACGGCGGCCTCCATCGGGAACGGCGGCAGGTCCTGCACGCCCTGCGCCACCAGTTGCTGCAGCCACGGGTTGGAGACCACGGCGATCGCGAGCATCACCCCGGCCACGCCGGCAACCGCGGTGGCCACCACGCTTTCCATCATCACGGTGAAGAACACCCGCCCGGAGGTGGCCCCGAAGCTGCGCCGGATGCCGATCTCCCGGATGCGGTATCGCACGGTGACCATGGTGATGTTGACGAGGCCGAGCACCCCGAGCGCCAGGATCAGCACCGCGATGCCACCGACCGCCATGGTCAGCGGGGCGAGCGGGTCGCCGCCGCCCCAGCTCAGATAGTCGTTGCGGGACGCCTGCACGTCGTAGCCGTCGCCGAGCGCAGCCATGACGTCGCGTTGGACCGCGACCCGCATTTCCTCGCCGATCTCCGGCGGCACCCACAGTCGCCATTCCGTCTGCGGCGCGAAGCCGCCCTGATCGGTGGCGAACGGCGGCAGCTGGTCGGCCAGCAGGAACATGCTGGGCGCGGTGTCCCACTGGCCCTGCGAGGGCGTGACCCCGATGATGACCGCGGTCGCGGCCTGCTCACCGCGCAGGGTCACGGTGGGGTGGCTGGCAAGATCGGGAGATCCCAGCCGGGCGTGGAACGCCGCGTTGACGATGACCGCCGGGGCCAGGCGGGCGCTGTCTTGCTCGGTGAACCAGCGACCATGCTCCAGTTGCATCCGGAACATCTGACCGTAGGCCGGATCCACACCTTGCGCCTGCACCGGTTCGGTGCCCTCGGTGAACTGCGTGGACACGCTCGAGTAGACGGATCGGGAGGCGAAACTGATCTCGTATCGGTCGATCGCCGTCTGCATGGCGGCGTTGAAGTCGTCCGGGTTGGGCTGCCCCTGCATCTGGTTGGCCATCACCACGACCGTCGCCGGACGCCCGCCGGACCGCTCGTACCCCTCCTGCATCGCCTGCCGAGCCATCGAGCTGACGCCGACGACCGAGGTGAGGGCGGCCACGGCCACGGCAACCCCGATCAGGCTGAGCAGCACGCGGGTGCGGTGGATCCGCAGCTCCGACCACGCCTCGAGGACGGCGCCGACGAAGCCGGTCAGCCAGCTCACGAGGCGACCCCCACCAGGGAGGCCAGCTCCGGGGTCGCGACGACGGGCGTGAGCACCCCGTTATCCAGCCGATAGTGCCGTCTGGCCAGGGCCGCGACGTTCACGTCGTGTGTGATGGTGATCAGGGCCGCCCCGGACTGCTCGGCGACGTCGTCGAGCAGGCGCATCACGGTGGCGCCGGTCTCCACATCGAGCGCGCCGGTCGGTTCGTCGGCGAGGATCAGCCGCGGCCCACGCACCAGCGCCCTGGCGATCGACACCCGCTGCTGCTCACCGCCGGACAGCTTGTCCGGCATCGACTGCAGCCGGTGGCCGAGGCCGACCCGCTCGAGCATCTCGGTGGCGATCCGCTCCCGCTGCCAGAACTGCTTGCCCCGCGCGTAGAGCAGCGGCATCATCGCGTTCTCGAGCGCCGTGCGGCCCTGCAGCAGGTTGAACTGCTGGAAGATGAAGCCGATGTCGCGTCCGCGGCGCTTGTCGCGGGTGCCGGAGCTGAGCCCGCCGACCGGTTGGTCGTCGAGGTAGAGGGCTCCGGATGTCGGTTCGTCCAGCAGCCCGAGCAGGTTCAGCAGCGTGGTCTTGCCGCTACCGGATCGTCCGACGATGCTGACGTGGTCGCCGACGTTGACCTCCAGGTCAACTCCTTTGAGGATGTCGAGGCGAGCGTCATCCGGAAGCTCGACCGTGCGGGTCACCGCCTCGAGACGTAACAGGCTCATGCTCAGCCGCCCATGCAGGTCATGCTGCCGTCAGGATTTACCATGCAGCCATCCGGACCCATCATCCCTTGCTGAGCCGGGGCGCCCGGAATGAACTGCAGCACCATGTCGCCCTCGGCGAGCCCGTCGAGCACCTGCACGTTGATGCCGTCGGTGAGGCCCAGCGCGACGGTGCGTTCCTCGGCGGCGCCGTCGGCGCTGAACACGTGCACGATGCCGCTGCCCGCTGATCCTTCGACCGCGGTGGTCGGCACGATGAGCACGTTCTCGGCGAGACCGCCGGCGATGGTGAGCTTCGCGGCGAGGCCGGCGAACACCGTGATGTCGGCGGGCACGGCGCAGCGCACGGTGGTGCCGCTGGTGGCGCCGGCGGCGGCTTCGCCGGCGCCGGAGCCCGCCCCGGACAGTGCGGTGCTGATGCTGAGGCCGGTGCAGGTGAACGGGGCGGGGCCGCCCGCGATGGTGACGGTGGCCTCCGTGGGCTGGTTGAGCAGGCGGTACTGCTGCTCGGGGGCCAGGCTGCCGCTAACGTGGAACGACGGCGGGGCGACCTTACCGGTCTCCTCGCCCACGCTGACCAGCTGCCCGAGGATGATCGGGAAACTCGACAGGGTGCCGGCGATCGGCGACTTGACGATCTCGGTCTTCACCTTCGCGGCGCCCATCGTGCCGTCGGCGAGCATCTCCCCCGGGGTCTCCGAGCGCACCGTGTAGAGGGCGGTGCCGGCCTCGACCCACTGGCCGACCGACGCGCTGACCTTGCGCACCTCGCCGGCGAGCGTGGCGCGCACCGGGACTGCCTCGTCGGCACTGACCGTGGCCTGCAGGCTCACGTCGTTCTTGATCGTGCCGGTCGACACCGGGATCTGCGGTTCAACGATCGACCCGGTCGGCGACAGCAGTCCCTGACCGTCAGCGGTCGCCGGATCGGCGAAGAACGCGATCTTGACGAGCGCCGCGGCGATCGCGGCGAAGATCACCAGTCGGATGATCGGAAATACCCATTTGCGCGCAACGCTCACACGAGCCCCCTCGTTCGCCAATATCGAGCAAACCCTACTGGGTGCGAGAGATATTCGTCTATGCCGGGGATGCGGTGGCACCTATAAGGGGCTACTGGGTCAGCACATCGCTGAGTCAACCGAAAATGCTAGCGCTGGGCATCCAGCACTAGCATTGTCGACTCACTCACGAGGGGCGGGGCGGATTACGCCTCGATGACCACCGGCACGATCATTGGACGGCGGCGGTGCTGGGTGTTCACCCAACGGCCGACGGTGCGGCGCACCACCTGCTGGTACTGGGCAGGGTCGCGAGTGCCGTTCGCCGCGGCATCCGACATCGCCTTCAAAATCTGCGGCTTGACCGCGTCGAACACGGCCTCGTCCTCGGCGAATCCGCGGGACTGGATCTCCGGTCCGACGATCGCCTTGCCGGTCTGCGCGTCCACCGCGATAAAGATGGAGATGAAGCCCTCTTCGGCGAGGATGCGGCGGTCCTTGAGGTCGGCGTCGGTGATCTCGCCGACGCTGGAGCCGTCGACGTAGACGAAGCCGAGGTCGAGCTGGCCGACCACGCGGGCCTCGCCGTCCTTCAGGTCGACGACCATGCCGTCTTCGCCGATAAAGGTGTTCTCCGCCGGCACGCCGGTGTCGATCGCCAACTGGGCGCTGGCGCGCAGGTGCCGGTACTCGCCGTGCACCGGCAGCACGTTCTTCGGCTGGATGATGTTGTAGCAGTAGAGCAGCTCGCCGGCGGCGGCGTGGCCGGAGACGTGCACCTTGGCGTTGGCCTTGTGCACGACCTTGGCGCCGAGCTTCATCAGCCCGTTGATCACCCGGTACACGGCGTTCTCGTTGCCGGGGATGAGGCTGGAGGCCAGGATGACGGTGTCGCCCTCGCCCACCTCGATCTGGTGCTCGAGGTTCGCCATCCGCGACAGCACGGCCATCGGTTCACCCTGCGAGCCGGTGCTCATGTACACGATTTCGTTGTCCGGTAGGTGCTGCGACTTCTTGTAGTCGATCAGCACGCCCTCTGGCACGTCGAGGTAGCCGAGGTCGGCGGCGATGCCCATGTTGCGGATCATCGAGCGCCCCATCAGCGCCACCTTGCGGCCGTTGGCGGCCGCGGCATCCAGAACCTGCTGCACCCGGTGCACGTGGCTGGAGAAGCTGGCCACGATCACCCGGCGCGGAGCGCGGGCGATCACGTTCTCCAGCACCGGGCCGATGTCGCGTTCCAGCGGGGTGAACCCCGGCACGTCGGCGTTGGTGGAGTCGGGCAGGAACAGGTCGACGCCCTCCTCGCCGAGCCGGGCGAAGGCGCGCAGGTCGGTGATGCGGTCATCGAGCGGCAGCTGGTCCATCTTGAAGTCACCGGTGTGCAGCACGAGGCCCGCGGTGGTGCGGATGGCGACGGCCAGCGCGTCGGGGATGGAGTGGTTGACCGCGATGAACTCGAGATCGAACGGGCCGAGCTGCTCGCGCTGGCCTTCGGTCACCGTCAGGCTGTACGCCTTGATGCGGTGTTCCTTCAACTTCGCCTCGACAAAGGCCAGGGTCAGCTGCGAGCCGATCAGGGGGATGTCGTTCTTCAGCTTCAGCACATAGGGCACCGCGCCGATGTGGTCTTCGTGGCCGTGGGTGAGCACGATGCCCACGACGTCGTCCAGGCGCGCCTTGATCGGCGAGAGATCGGGCAGGATCAGGTCGACACCGGGCTGGTGTTCCTCGGGGAACAGCACGCCGGCGTCGACGATCAGCACCTTGCCGTCGATTTCGTACAGCGTCATGTTGCGGCCGATCTCGCCGAGACCGCCGACCGGGATGACGCGCAGGGTTCCTGGCTCGAGGGCGGGCGGATCGAAAACTGTGACTGGCATATGCACCTGACGTCGAGAGCGGTGGGACCGTGTGTCCCTGGATGAAGTTGTTAGCGGGTGGTGCCGGCGACCTTCGGCAGCGCTCCACCGGCGGCCGCGTTGCGGTCGGGTCGGAAGTTGGAGAAGTCGACGCCGGCAATGTCCTTGACCAGCGCCAGTTCGTCTTCGATCAGGGCGGCCTCGAAGTCCTCGGGGCCGACCAGGGGGAGACGCACCCGCGGGGTGTGGATGCGGCCGAGGCCGTGCAGGATGTACTTGGTCGCGACCGTACCAGGCACGTGTGTCATCGTGGCGCGTACTAGCGGTTCGAGCGCCTTGTGCGCCGCCGTGGCGGTGGGCAGGTCGCCGGCATTGACCGCGTCGACCATGTGCCGGTATGGCGCCGGGGCGATGTTCGCGGTCACCCCGATCAGGCCGCTGCCGCCGATCGCGAGGGTGGGCAGTGCGTTGGCGTCGTCGCCGGCGAAGTAGATGAGGTCGGTCTGGTTGAGCACCCGGCTGACCTCGCTGAGGTCGCCCTTGGCGTCTTTCACCGCGAGGATGTTGGGGTGCTTGGCGGCGCGCAGGATCGTTTCGTACTCGATCGGGATGCCGGTGCGCCCCGGGATGTCGTACAGGATCACCGGAAGGTCGGTGGCATCCGCGATCATCCGGAAGTGGGTGAGCACACCGGACTGGGTCGGCTTGTTGTAGTAGGGAGTGACGATCATGACGGCGTCGGCGCCGGCCTTCTCGCTGGCCTTGTACAACTCGATGGCGTGCGCGGTCTCGTTGGATCCGCCGCCGGTGATGATCTTCGCCCGTCCGGCCGCGACATCCTTCGCCACCTCAACCAGGCGGAGCTTCTCAGAGTCGGTGAGGGTGGAGGTCTCGCCGGTGGTGCCGGTGACGACGATGCCGTCGGCGCCGCCCGAGATCACGTCATCGACGTGCTTCTCGACGTCGGCCCAGTGCACTTCACCGTCGGCGGTGAACGGAGTAACGAGCGCGACGAGCACCTGACCGAAAGGATTGTTCTGGTTGACCACGGATACCAGCGTATCGGTCTCGCAGAGAGGCAGGTACCCGGAGCGGTCCGGCGTTAGCGGGCGACCGAGTCGGATTCGAGGAGATCGGCCGGGTCGGGGGTCGCGTTGGGTGTCGCGTCGGGGGTCGCGGCAGCGATCACCGCGGCTCGTCGCGAGCGCAGGATCCGCCGGGTGACCAGCCACACCACGACGCCGATGATCACCGCGTAGACGACGTAGTCGATGTAGTGCATGTACTCCTCGACCAGCTCGTGCTGGGTGCCGAGCAGGTATCCGGCGCCGACGAGCAGCAGGTTCCAGATGGCGCTGCCGACCAGGGTGTACAGGGTGAACGACCAGAGGTTCATCTTCGCCGCACCGGCGGGCAGCGAGATCAGGCTGCGCACGAGGGGCACGAACCGTCCGAAGAACACCGCCGATCGGCCGTGTCGATGGAACCAGTCTGCCGCCTTGATGAAGTCCTCCTCATCCACCAGCGGCAGCATGCCGAGCCAGCGGATTGCCCGCGCCTCACCCAGTATCGCGCCGAAGGCGTACAGGATGACGGCGCCGATGTAGCCGCCGAGGGTGGCCGCGATCATCACCCAGAGAAAGCTCATCTGCCCGGTGTGCGACAGGTAGCCGGCGAGCGGCAGGATCAGCTCGCTGGGGATGGGCGGGAACAGGGTCTCGGCGGCGGCGAGAAAGCCGACTCCGACCTCGCCGAGGGCGTCGATCGTGTCGAGCACGAACTGGGTGATTCCCCCTGAGGAGGCATCGGCGGCAGCTTGAATCACGATAGACATCCCCTCGATGTTAGACGGCGCCGGCTGACGAAAGGCTGCGTACCCCGTGTGGTGGAGCGTGGCGCGCGCGGCGCGCGTGGTGGTCGCGGCGCGCGTGGAGCGTGGTGGGCGGCGCTAAATAAGGATGGCTGCAACACGCCGCGCTGCGCCGCCACTGTGAGAGGGCAAGTCGCCGCATCTCCTCCGGGGAGTGCCGAGCGCCGCACCGACCGCGGCATCCTCAGACCCTCAGCGCGGCTCGTAGCGGAGGAAGCGGTAGTCGAGGCCGGTCTTCGAGGTGTGCCATCCGCTCTGCGGGTCGGCATCGACCTGGTGGAAGCGTTCGGTGATCGTCGGCGCGATGGTGTCGCCGCTGATCGTGGCGCGGATCTCGGTGACTTCCAGTCGATCGGCCTCGCCGATCAGCTCGGTGAACAGTTGCGCGCCGCCGATCACCCAGGTGAATCCGGTGTCGGTCGGCTGTGCCGCCGCCAGCGCGAGCGCGTCCGGCACAGAGTGCGCGGTCTCGACATCCGCTTCTCGCCAGTCCGGCTGCCGGGTGACGACGATGTTGCGGCGTCCGGGCAGCGGCCGGAACCGCGGCGGCAGCGAATCCCAGGTGCGTCGGCCCATCACCACGGCGCTGTTCAGGGTGATCGACTTGAAGTGGGCGAGGTCCTCGGGCAGGTGCCACGGCATGACGCCGTCTCGGCCGATCACTCCCCCGTCGGCTTCGGCCCAGATCAGCCCGATTTTCGGCGGTGTCATGCCGGCTCCGCTCAGACCGCGACGGCGGCGCGGATGGCGGGATGGTGCTGGTAGTTCAGCACCTCCAGGTCGGAGTACTCGTAGTCGAAGATGCTGTCGCGGGGCGCGATCCGCAGGTGCGGGTACGGGTACGGGTCGCGGCTGAGCTGCTCGGTGACCTGCTCGACGTGGTTGTCGTAGATGTGGCAGTCACCGCCGGTCCAGACGAACTCGCCGAGCTCGAGCCCGACCTGCTCTGCGACCAGCTGGGTGAGCAGCGCGTAGCTGGCGATGTTGAACGGCACCCCGAGGAACAGGTCGGCGCTGCGCTGGTAGAGCTGGCAGGACAGCTTGCCGTCTGCCACGTAGAACTGGAACAGGGCGTGGCAGGGCGCCAGTGCCATGTTCGGGATGTCGGCGGGGTTCCATGCCGACACGATCAGGCGCCGGGAATCGGGGGTGGCCTTGATCGCCTCGATCACGTCGGAGATCTGGTCGATCTGCTCACCGTTCGGCGTCGGCCAGGACCGCCACTGCACCCCATAGACCGGGCCGAGTTCGCCCGCGGCATCCGCCCATTCGTCCCAGATCGTGACGCCATGCTCCCGCAACCAGCCGACGTTGCTCTCGCCGCGCAGGAACCACAGCAGTTCGTATGCGATCGACTTGAAGTGCACCCGCTTGGTTGTAATGAGCGGGAAGCCCTTGGCCAGGTCGAAGCGGATCTGGCGGCCGAAGACGCTGCGGGTTCCGGTGCCGGTGCGGTCGGACTTGCGGGTTCCGTTCGCGAGCACGTCGCGGAGCAGGTCCTCGTACGGGGTAGGAATCGGGGTCACGGCTACAGTCTCGTCCACGTCTTTCACCCTAGCCGCCCGCGACCGACCCGTTTGTGCGCGACGTGGCGCTTAGCGCCGGGCCTGTGCGCCGCTTTGGCGCACAGGCGCCTTGCTCATTCGCAGGCGCGCCGTCGGTCGCACCGCCTAGGCTGGAGACTTCCTGAAGGAGGAGCACAATGGCAGTGACCAGCGAAGCGACCACCCTGTGGTTCGGAGACCTCGAGTCCGGCAAGGGAACCACCTCACTCGACACCTCAGACGCGGCGGAGTTCCCCGTGACCTGGGCCGCACGGTCGCAGGGGGTAGCCGGCAAGACCAACCCGGAAGAGCTCATCGGCGCCGCGCACAGCGCCTGCTACTCGATGGCGTTCTCGGGCATTCTCGCGAAGAACGGCACCCCGCCGGAGAGCCTGCAGGTGACCGCCGCGGTCACCTTCCAGCCGGGCGAGGGCATCACCGGCAGCCACCTGCTGGTCAGCGCCAAGGTCGCCGGCATCAGCGAGGAAGACTTCGAACGCCTCGCCGAAGACGCCAAGCAGAACTGCCCGGTGTCACAGGCGCTTACCGGCGTGCCGATCACGCTCGAAGCCAGCCTCGCGTAGTGACCCCGGATCGGCCCACACCGCCGCGTGATCTGCGCGGCAAACGACAACAGCGCATCCTCATCTCCGGCGCGGACGGGTTCATCGGCACCGAGCTGACCCGTCAGCTGCGGGCCGACGGGCACACCGTGCTTAAACTGGTGCGCCGTCAACCGCGGGCGGATGACGAGGTGAACTGGGCGCCGGCGGCGAAGGTGATCGATTTCCGGGTGCTCGATACGGTCGACGCCGTCGTAAACCTGTCCGGCGCGTCGGCCGGGCGCATCCCGTGGACCGCCAACTACAAGCGCACGCTGTACAGCTCGCGGGTGACCTCCACGCAGGCGTTGGCCGAGGCGATGAACATGGCCAGCAAGCCGCCCGCGGTGTTCCTCAGCGCGTCGGCGGTGGGCTACTACGGCGACCGACCCGGTGAACGCCTGACCGAGCAGTCGCCGAAGGGCGTCGGGTTCTTCTCCGACCTGGTGCAGGCGTGGGAGCAGGTGGCCGAACTGGCGCCGGAGAAGACCAGGGTGGTGTCGATGCGCTCTGGCGTCGTGATCGGCCGCGGCGGCGGGGCACTCGCGCCGCTGCTGCCGCTCACCCGGCTGGGCCTCGCTGCCCGGATCGGCAGCGGTGGTCAGCACTGGCCGTGGATCAGCCTGTACGACGAGGCGGCGGCCATCCGGCATCTGCTGGTGTCCCGGCTGCACGGACCGGTGAACCTGGCAGGTCCGGTGCCGGCAACCAGCGACCGGATCACCAGCCAGCTGGCCAAGGCCATGCACCGTTGGCAGAAGCTGGTGCTGCCGGAGAGCCTAGTGTCCACGGTGATGGGCGAGGCGGGTAGGGAACTGCTGCTGGCCAGCCAAAAGGTGGCTCCGACCCGGCTGCTGGCCGACGGGTTCGAGTTCCGTCACCAGACGGTGGACGAGGCGATCGCGGCGCTCGTTCGCTGAGCGCTACCGCCGGGCGAGCTCGATGGCCTTGCGGGTGGCCCAGCGGGCGCGCTTGCGGTCTCCGCTCGCCTCGTAGGCGATGCCCAGCCTGAACCAGGCGCGCCATGAGTCCGGGGCTGCCTCCACCTCGCCCTGGTAGCGCGGAAACACTCCGTCGGCCGCGGTCTGGTCGACCCGGCCGCTCGGCAGCAGCGGCAGCTCCTCGTCGGGCATGCCGCCCTCGGCCTCCAGCGTCTTCGCCAGCTTCTGGGCGCGCAGCATGAACAGCACCTCGGCCACCAGCGCCCAGAAGCCGACCAGCGGCAGCACAAACAGGGCGATGCCGAGCGCCAGCGTGACCGGCTGCCCGTCGAGGATGAGGATCACGGCATACTGCACCGTGAACAGCAGGTACAGCACGAGCAGGGCCGCCATGATGGCGACGCCAATACGCTTCACGCGGCGCCGCTCAGGTCGATCAGCCGGTCAAGCCCGACCACCACGCCGCGGGTGTCGCCGAGAGCGCGCAGCGCCAGCAGGATGCCGGCCTCGTATGCGGCGGGCGACAGGGTGTCGTGGGTGATGCTGAGCTGCTCGCCCAGCCCGCCGAGGATGACCTGCTGCTTGGCCACGACGCCCTGCATACGCAGGCTGTGGATCGGCACGCTGGAGACCTGCTGGCCGCGGGCTCGCTGGTCGGCGTGCGGCGCGATCACCGGGCCGAGCGCGCGGCGCGCCTCGCCGATGAGCTCGGCGGTGCGCACCGCCGTGCCGGATGGGGAGTCGATCTTGCCGGCGTGGTGCGCCTCGATGATCTCGATCGACTCGTAGAACCGGGCCGCCATGGCGGAGAAGAAGGTGGCGAGCACCGAGCCGAGCGAGAAGTTCGGCACGATGATGACCCCGACCTCTGGCGCGTCGGCGACGGTGCGCTCCAAGCTGATGATGCGCTCGGCCGACCAGCCGCTGGTGCCGACCAGCACCGACTTGCCGTGCTCGACCGCGTACTCGACGATGCCAGGCGAGACCTGCGGCACCGTGAAATCGATGACCACGTCGGCGCCGAGCAACTCGGCCAGGTCACCGCCGGAGCCGAGACGGGCGACCAGCTCGAAGCCGTCGGTCTCCTCCACCAGGCGGCACGCGAGCGTGCCCATCTTGCCCGTCGCCCCGACAACAGCAACCTTCGTAGTCATCCTGCAATGCTAGCTAGCCTTGAGACATGGTGAGTTTCCGTGAGGTTGACGTGACCGACCGTGCCGCGCAGTCGCTGCTCGACGAGTATTTCGCGAGCCGGGCGCTCGGATTCCCCGAGGACATGGGCCAGTACGAGGTGAACCGACCTGATCCGGTGCAGTTCCGGGCACCGCGCGGGGTGTTCCTGGTGGTGGAGGGTGAGGACCTCGCCGGCGACGCCGCGGATGTCGGCTGTGGCGGCATCCGGATGCTGCCGACTATGCAAGATCACCCGCTGCGCTACGAGGTGAAGCACCTGTTCCTGCAGCCGCACACCCGTGGCCGCGGGTACGGCCGGCTGCTGCTGGCAGAGCTCGAACGGCGGGCCCTGGCCTTCGGCGCGCACGAGCTGGTGCTCGATACCAACGCCAGTCTGGAGGCCGCGGGCCGGCTGTACCGCTCGAGCGGTTACACGGAGACCGAGCCGTACAACGACAACCGCAACGCCACCCACTGGTTCGTCAAATCGTTGCAACCCGGTGCCGTATCGTCGCAGGATGCGCCTCGGAGTACTTGACGTCGGCTCGAACACCGTCCACCTGCTGATCGTTGACGCCCACCCGGGCGCGCGACCGGTGCCGACGGCCTCGCAGAAGTGGGTGCTGCGGCTGATGCGGCATCTCACTCCGGAGGGCGCGATTACCGAGCAGGGCGTGCAGGCGCTGCTGAGCTCAGTGGCGGCGGCCGCGGAACAGGCCAAGGCCGCCGACGTCGACGAGTTTCTGCCGATGGCCACGTCGGCGATCCGCGAGGCCCTGAACGGCCCGGAGGTGCTGGACCGAGTGGCCCGCGAGACCGGCGTCACCCTGCGCGTGCTCTCCGGCGAGGACGAGGCCCGGCTTACCTTCCTGGCCGTGCGCCGCTGGTATGGCTGGTCGTCCGGCCACATCCTGCTGTTCGACATCGGCGGCGGGTCGCTGGAGATCACGTCGGGATCGGATGAGATTCCGGATGTCGCGTTGTCGCTGCCGCTCGGAGCCGGCCGCTCCACGGTGGGATTCTTGCGCGACGACCCGCCGCAGCCGGAACAGGTGGACGCGCTGCGGGCGCACGCCAGGGCGGTGATCCGCGACGTGCTGCCGCAGTTCCGCGGTCAGCCGGACGCCGACCACATGATCGGTTCCTCGAAGACCATCCGGTCGCTGGCCAGGCTCGCCGGGTCGACGGTGCGCGGTTTCGGTGCGGAGGATCGCAGCATCCTGCGTCTCAAGGAACTTAGCGATTGGGTGCCACGGCTGGCGCGGATTCCTGCCGATTCCCGGCCCGCCCTGCCCGGCGTGACCGAGGACAGGGCGTTCCAGATCGTCGCCGGCGCCGTGGTGCTCGAGGAGGCGATGCGCGCGTTCAAGGTGGACTCGATCGAGGTGTCACCGTGGGCGATGCGCGAGGGCGTGATGCTGCGCTACCTGGACCAGCTGGAGAGCGTGTGACCGCCTGAGGGCGGCTCCTCACTCCATCGCACGGCGCCGGCTGCTGAGCGCACCGTCGCCGGCTGCTGAGCGCACCGTCGCTGGCTGCTGAGCGCACTTTCGCTGGCTGCTGAGCGCACTGTTGCTGGCGCCACTGGGTGGCTGTTGCGCCCCTTTCTTGCGGCGTCTTCTCCTCCACAGGCGCTGGCTCGGTGACTTGTCCCAAGATTTGCGACATTCCTTCGTATCTGTGTTCTAGAGGAGGAACATAGAAGGCATGGAAACCCTCGCAGACCAGTTCGACCAGCTCGGCGCGGAACTCTCCGCCCTGCTCGGACCGGTCGGCGTCCGGACGCTGACCGATGAGGAGCTGCTGATCCTGACCGGCGCGGTGGAGCGGCTCGGCCGCGCCGTGGACGGGGCCCGGGTGCTGGCCGCCGGCGAGATCGGCGACCGCTCCCGCCGCGAGCTCGGCCCGGACGGCCTGGCCTACCAGAAGGGCTGCCGGAACGCGATCGAGCTGCTGGAACGGGTCACCCTGATCGGCGGCCTGACCGCCAACCAACGGCTGAAACTCGGCCGGCAACTGCACCCGGACACCACCCTCAGCGGCGAAGCACTGCCGGGCCGGTTCCCGCAGGTCGCCGAGGCCCTCACCGCCGGCCGGATCGGTATCGATGCCGCCGCGGCGATCGTCAAGGGCCTGCAACCGGCCAACGCCCACCCGGACGAGCTGGCCGCCGCCGAGGCCGAACTGGTCGCCGCCGCCACCGGAACCCACCCCACCAGCACCGACCCGGACACCGACCCCGATGCTGACCCTGCTGTCGATGCCGACCCGGATGCCACCGCCGTGGCGCCGTTGCCCTGCGCGGCCGATGAGATCGCCATCCAGGCCTCCGTCTGGCGGGCCGTGATCGACCCCGACGGGCTACAACCCTCCGAGGAACGCGCCATGCGCAGCCGCATGTTCGGCAAAGGCCACCTGCGCGACGGACTGGTCCGCGGCCAATACGCCCTGCTCCCCGAGATCGCCGCGAAACTGGACCGGCTCTTCGACGCCTACCTCTCCCCGAACACCACCGGGGTGTTCCTCACCGACGACGAACGCGCCACCGCCGAGGCCCTCGGCGATGACCGCACCCCCGACCAGCAACGCCACGACGTACTCGCCGCCCTGGTCGACGGCCACGCCCGCTCCGGCACGGCCCCCCGCATCGGCGGCGCCTCCCCCACCGTGCTGGTCAGCGTCAAAGCCGCCGACCTGAACAGCGGCCGCGGACCCGGCTGGATCGACGGACTCACCACCCCGATCTCGATGGCCGCGATCAACCAGATGACCTGCACCGGCGGCATCCAACCGGTCAGATTCGACTCCTTCGGCCGGATCATCGAACTCGGCACCAAACAACGCGTGTTCACCCCCGCCCAACGCCGCGCCATCAACCTCCGCGACGGCAGCTGCATCTGCTGCAACATCCCCGCCGGCTGGACCGAGATCCACCACGTCCTGGACTGGGCCAAAAACGGCCTCACCCACACCGACAACGGGGTCAGCCTGTGCTGGTTCCACCACCGCACCATCGAAACCTCCGGCTGGGACATCCGCATGATCCGCGGCGTCCCCCACCTCAAGGCACCACCCTGGATCGACCCCACCGGCACCTGGCGACCCGCCAGCAAAGCCCGCACCGACAAGGGAAACTGACCACCCCTAACCCGGGAAAGTTAGAACGGCTGGTTCTCCGGCAGCCCGGTGCGCAGTTCCGCCGGCAGGTGACCGAGGTCGTTGTGCGTCACGAGCACCGGCGGTTTGGCGCTCCGTACCCGGATGATGGTCAGCCCGCAGTGGGCCTGGTTCAGCCCCATCCACCGCCAGGTCGGGGCGCCGAACGCCTCGCGCACGAACCAGGAGATCACGAAGTTGTGCGTGATCAGCAGCTCGTGCCGGTCATCGCGCGAGGGACGCATCCATTCGGCCACAGCGTCGGCCATCTGCGCCTCACCGGCGGCGATTTCCTCCGGGGTGACCGACCCGTAGAACGGCTCGAACGCGTGCGGCATGTCTGGCGTGGGTCCGGCCGGGATGCAGTCCATCAGCAGCGCGGTCGGCTCGGGCTCGATCGCCGGCATCCGCTCAGTCATGATGCGGGCCGTCTCCTGGGCCCGCTGCAACGGCGACGTCCAGGCGGCCGTGAACGGCACGCCACCGAGACGCTCGGCGATCGCTTCGGCTTGCCGGATGCCGCGTCCGCTCAGTGGCCCGTCAGGCAGACCGTGTTCGGCGTCGACCTGTTCGCCGTGGCGAACGAGGTAGAGGTAGTGGACCATTCAATCCTGCTTCGATCAGGCCGCGGATGGCTCCTCTTCGAGTCCCGCGAACAGTGATTCGTCGACCGCGCCAACGGCGGCGATCGACAATGGACGGCTGGTGAGGTCGGAGGCAAGCTCGCGTACCCCATCGGCCGTCACCTCATCCAGACGGTGTAGCGACTCGTCCAGGTCGGCGAACTCCCCGAGGGTGAGCTCGCTGCGACCGAGACGCGTCATACGAGTGTCTGAGTCTTCGAGAGCGAGCGCCGACGCGCCGCTCAGCTGGCCCTTAGCGCGACGCAGCTCGTCATCGGTGACGCCGTCGGCGCCAATCCGGCGGAACTCGGAGCGCAGCAGCTCGGCCACCTCAGTGACCCGCGACGGCGAGCATCCGGCGTACAGGCCGAACACGCCCGCGTCGGAATAGCTCGGCGCGAACGAGTACACCGAGTAGGCAAGGCCGCGCTTCTCCCGCACCTCCTGGAACAGCCGGCTCGACATCCCGCCGCCGAGGATGCTGCTGAGCACGCTCAGCGTCGGCCGCCGCGGGTCGGTCGCCGACAGCGCGGGAACCCCCATCAGGATGTTGGCCTGCTCGATCGGGCGACGGGTGACCGACAGCGCCGATCCGCGCTCGATCACGGTATCGCCGCCGGTGCGGCGTTCGACCGGGCGGGCGGGCGTCGCGAGATCCCAGCCGGCCGCGGACAGCGCCCGCTGCGCAGCCTCGACGATGAGGTCGTGGTCGAGCGCGCCGGCGACGGTGATCACCAGGTCTTGCGGGCGGTAGTTGGCCCGGTAGTGGCGCATCACGGCGTCCCGGGTCACCGCGCGAATGGTGGCCGGGTTGCCGCCGATCGGCCGGCCGAGCGGGTGCCCACCCATCACGGCCTCGAAGAACCGCTCGCTGGTGACATCCGTCGGGTCGTCGTCGGCCATGGCCAGCTCTTCGAGGATCACGCCGCGTTCGTTCTCGAAGTCGGTGGGATCGATGACGGATGACGTGAACATGTCGGCCAGCACGTCGACGGCCATCAGCAGGTCACGGTCGCGCACCTTGGCGTAGTAGCAGGTGTACTCCTTCGCGGTCATGGCGTTGTGCTCGCCACCCACACCGTCGAAGCTGACCGCGATATCGAGGGCGCTGCGCGATGCGGTGCCCTTGAACAGCAGATGTTCCAGAAAATGGGTCGACCCGAAGGTTTCCGGCTGTTCGTCGCGGGATCCCACGGCCACCCAGAAGCCGATCGTGGCGCTGCGGGCGCCGGGAACCTGTTCGCTCAGGATGCGGACGCCGCTCGGCAGAACGCTTCGGCGAACCAGCGCGTCGCCGGTTGCCAGGAAAGACAACTCGGGCAGGTCAAGGGGAAATGCAACAGCGCCGTTCATCGTCCCCAGCCTAGGTCATCACCCGCCGGCTCCCCGAGACCTGAGCGATGCTCCCCCAAATTGGGGGTGACTAAAAATGCCGACAGACAGCTCTGTCTGTCCTCACTACGTATAGTGTGATCGCAGACAAGCAATTGGCGCGGTAACCGCCGGTGTGAGAACTCAGGATCCCCTCGTGAGCCTCGCCCGGTCGAACCCGAAACGACACGCGGCCACCGCACACCGATTGCCGGTCTCGCGACACCCCTGCTCGCGACGAAATACCCCGGCTGGACCGGGTTGCACGACACCTGAAGGCTTGGAGCACCCCGGCCGATAAGCCAGAAGGAGCACGCTGTGGCGGTCGATTTCCCCCCATCGACCGCCCAGCCTGCGCCCGGCGCCAAGGTTCGAATTCTCGAGACCGCCGACCGGCTGTTCTATCTCGAGGGCATCAACGGCGTCGGCGTCGACCGGCTAATCAGCGAGTCTGCGGTCACGAAGGCCACCTTCTACAAGCATTACGGGGCGAAAGACAGCCTGATCCTCGCGTACATCCGCGGCAGGTCGGCTGCGATGCGCGACCGGTTCGAGCAGATCGCTGCCGCGCACACACCTGACGACACGATCCGTCGCATCTTCCGCTCAGCCGGCGAAGAGATCACGGAACCCGGTTTCCGCGGCTGTGCGTTCACGAACGCCGCGGTCGAGTTCGCCCGCCCGGCGCATCCGGTACGGCTGATCGTGGCTGAGCACCGCGAGTGGTTCACCGACTTCCTGGTCGAGCGGCTGCGCGCGCTCGGGCACCCGCTGCCCGGCGACGCGGCAGACGACCTGCAACTCGCCTATGACGGTGCGATGACCGGCGGTTACGCCGGTGACCCGATCGCGGCCTCGGTGGCGCTGTCGCGCGCCGTCGACCGTGTGCTGGAGTCGGTTCCGGCCGTCGCCTGACCGGTCCGGACGTCGCCTGACCGGCCGGACGTAGTCTGACCTGCTGCTAGGTGGCGCTCACCCGGTCGAGCTCCGTAATCTGCTGACGGCTGAGCTGGATCGACGCGGATGCCGTCAGGTCGCTGACCTGATCTGGCTCGCTTGCCGACACCACCGTCGCGGCCACCAGCGGCTTGGTCAGCAGCCAGGCCAGCGCGATGCTCGCCGGTGTCGCGTCGTGCTGGGCCGCGATCCTGTCGAGCGAGGCCAGCACACGGAGCCCGCGCCGGGTCAGGTGCTGAGCCAGTTCACCGCCGCGCTCGCTGCGCTGTAGGTCGGCCTTGCTGCGGTACTTGCCGGTGAGGAACCCGCTGGCCAGCGCATAGCGCGGCAGCACGCCGAGCCCCTGCTGTCTGGCCACGTGCGCCAGCCCACCCTCGTACTCCGCCCGGTGCATCAGGTTGTACTGATTCTGCAGCGCCACCATCGGCGCCACACCCAGCTGGGCCGAGGCGATCCTGGCCTCCATCAGACGGTTGCCGGTGTGATCGGAGCCGCCGAAATAGCGCACCTTGCCCGCACGGATCAGCTCGTCGACGGCGAGGAGTGTCTCCTCGAAGTCGACGCTGGGGTCATCGATGTGCAGATACAGCAGATCGATGTGGCTGGTGCGCAATCGTTTCAGCGACGCCTCCACCGAGCGGCGCACCGCGACCGTGCCGAGACCAGGGTTCTCGGCGCTTTTGCCCACCTTGGTGGCCACGATGATCTCGGATCGGTTGCCGCGGGCGTGCATCCATTCGCCGATCAAGCTCTCGCTCTGGCCGTCAGAGTAGCTGTCGGCCGTGTCAACGAAGTTGCCGCCCTGCGACACGTACGCGTCCAGGATCGCGTGGACGGCATCGCGATCGGCGGTGAAACCGAACACGTTGCCGCTCATGGCAATCGGGAACACGCGAAGTTCAGACTGGCCGACCTGTCGTCGGCGCACGGGTATGGTTCCGACGACAGTCGCCGTTTCCGCGGTCGAGGGCGTGACCTCGTAATGCGCTGTCGTTGACGGCAACCCGGGTATCAGTTGCGTCATGAATCGTTCTCCAAAATCCACTCCTGGTACTTCGGGTCGTGGGAGCGGGTTCACTACGAGACTACGTCGGGAACGCCCCGAATATCTCGTGATTTCCGCCAATCGTTATCAACGGGTTTATCTTCGTAATAGCGGGAGGCATGAGCATGACTGATTCGCCTAATCTCTCCGACTCACCGAGGGTGACCGAGCAGGCGGCGCTGACCACATCGAGTGGTCTGATCTGGCTCGTCATCGCCGGCATCCTGAGCGTCGTGAGCATCGGCTTTCTCTGGCCGATGACCCAATTGACCCGGATGTGCCCGCTGATGGAGCCCGCAGCGGCGTACTGCTCGGACGGCACGGTGCCCACCGTGCCGCTGGTCGGCATCGCCCTGATCGTGCTCATCTACGCGGCCATGGTGGTGATCCGGTACACGGTCGAGCGGCTGCGGTTCCGGCTCGCGCTGATGGCCATCCTGACCGCGCTGATCCCGATCGTGTTCCTGATCTGCGGCAGTCTGGTGATCCTGTCGCAGGAGGGTCCGATCGATCCGATGCCGCTGGGCTGAGCCGGTCGCGCCACGTCGCCCCGGTCGTGCCGCTTAGGAGGCGGCCTTCTCCAGCTGCGCCATCTGCTGGCGGGTGAGCTGGATCGCCACCGCACCGAGGTGCTCGGCCAGTTGCTCGCGGCTCTTGGCGCGCACCAGCGCGGCAATCACGCCCGGCTTCGCCAGCAGCCAGGCCAGGGCGATGCGGCCGGGGATCTGCTCGTGCTCTGCCGCGACGGCCTCCAGCGCGTCAAGCACCTTGTTGCCGCGCTTGCCGATGTACTGCATCGCCTGGCCGAACATGGGCGATGAGGGTAGGTCGTCGCGGGTGCGGAACTGACCGGACAGGTACCCGCTCGCGAGCGGTGTCTTGGCGAACAGGCTGATCCCGCGCGGCACGGTCACCGGCAGCAGGTCCTTCTCTACGACGTCCCGTTCCATCAGCGAGTATTCGGCGACGACCGACCGGAACATCGGGTAGCCCTCGGCCTCGGCGATGGCGTGCACTTCGGCCAGACGAGTGCCGGAGTACCCGGCGGCGCTGAGGTAGCGCACCTTGCCCTCGGCCACCAGCTCGGCGGCAGCGGCCAGGCTCTCCTCCGCGGGGGTCTCGGGATGATCGCCGTCAAACGACAGGAAGTCGATGCGGTCGGTGGCCAGGCGCTCGAGGGATGCCTCGACGGCCGCCTTGATGCTGTTGGCGCCCAGGCCGGGGTGATCCGGATGCCTACCCACCTTGGTGGCGATGAGGAAACGGTCACGGTCCGGCTGGTCTCTCAACCAGTTGCCGATCATCAGTTCGCTGCGTCCAGCGGCGTAATGGTTTGAGGTGCTGATGAACGTGCCGCCGGCCTCGCTGAACGCGTCGAGCACGTCGACACTGTCCTCTGCCCCGGCGGCCCAACCGAAGATGGCGCCGTCCAGGCCGAGCGGCAGAATGCGCACACCGGTGCTGTCGATCTCTCGTTCGCCCATCACCGGCGAGGCCGGAACGAGGTGGCCTGGCTGCCCGTGCGAGTCGTCGGTAGCGACATCCGGAATCGACGCGTTCTCGATCGGTTCGACGGGGCTGTCCGAAGCGGTCATGCTGGCCCTCCGCTATGACAATGCCCGCCCCTGGGTCAGGTAGCGGGCAACTGGCTGATGCCGACAGCATAGGCTTGAGACGCGCCAGCGGCCCGGCGGCGCGCCGAAACCACCCCCCGATCGGGGGAATCCGGCACCCGGTTAGCGGATCACCGACTGCATCTACTCCTGGAACACCGGCGTGGTGCCGACCAGCAGCACGATCAGCATCGCTCCCGCCGTGGTCAGCAGCAGCGAATGCTTGCCCGCCGCAACCAGACGCTCGACCGACCCTGGCGCACGGTGGCGCGCAGTTGACCACCACGGTGACTGATACGCGCTGTGCCGACCCATGTTTTCCCCTTGTGACAAGCACCCTCTCTGTGCTGGGTCAAGTTTCACGCTCAGGTTGATGGTTAACCGCGCGACACGCCGGGACTTAACGCGGGAATGCCCGCCCCCGGTTTCGGGGGCGGGCATCACCTGCTGCGGAAGGGTTTAGCCTTCGGCCGGCTCCAGCGGGCCTTCGCTGTGTGCAGCGGAGCCCTCCTGGTCTGCGGCCTCTTCGAGCACCGGGGCGAGCGACAGCTTTCCACGGTCGTCGATCTTGGTGATCTCCACCAGGATCTTCTGGCCGACGCCGAGCACGTCTTCGACGTTCTCGACACGCTTGCCACCGGCGAGCTTGCGCACCTCAGAGATGTGCAGCAGGCCGTCCTTGCCCGGGAGCAGCGACACGAAGGCGCCAAAGGTGGCGAGCTTCACGACGGTTCCGAGGAACTGCTCGCCAACCTCGGGGTTGGTCGGGTTCGCGATGGCGTTGACCTGCGCGCGGGCGGCCTCGGCCGAGGGTCCGTCGACAGCGCCGATGTACACGGTGCCGTCTTCCTCGATCGAGATGTCTGCGCCGGTCTCGTCCTGGATGGCGTTGATCGTCTTGCCCTTCGGGCCGATCAGCTCGCCGATCTTGTCGACCGGGATCTGCACGCTGATGACGCGCGGCGCGGTGGGCGCCATCTCGTCAGGCGTGTCGATGGCCTGGTTGATCACGTTCAGGATCGCGGTACGCGCGTCCTTCGCCTGCTGCAGCGCACCATCAAGCACCGACGACGGGATGCCGTCGAGCTTGGTGTCCAGCTGGATCGCGGTGACGAATTCGCTGGTACCGGCGACCTTGAAGTCCATGTCGCCGAGTGCGTCTTCTGCACCGAGGATGTCGGTAAGTGCCGCGTAGCGGGTCTCACCGTCGACCTGGTCGGAGACGAGGCCCATGGCGATACCGGCGACGGGAGCCTTCAGCGGCACACCGGCGTTCAGCAGCGACAGGGTCGACGCGCAGACGGAGCCCATCGAGGTGGAACCGTTGGAGCTGAGCGCCTCAGACACCTGACGGATCGCGTAGGGGAACTCCTCGCGGCTCGGCAGCACCGGCACGAGGGCGCGCTCGGCGAGGAAGCCGTGCCCGATCTCGCGACGCTTCGGCGAACCAACCCGGCCGGTCTCACCGGTCGAGTAGGGCGGGAAGTTGTAGTGGTGCAGGTAACGCTTCTTCGTGATCGGGCTCAGCGAGTCGATCTGCTGCTCCATCTTGAGCATGTTCAGCGTGGTGACACCCAGGATCTGTGTCTCGCCGCGCTGGAAGATCGCGGAACCGTGCACGCGCGGGATGACCTGAACCTCGGCGTCGAGCGCGCGGATGTCGGACAGCCCACGACCGTCGATGCGGACACCCTCTGAGAGGATGCGGCCGCGGACGATCTTCTTGGTGGCCGACTTGTACGCGGCGCTGACCTGGCCGTTGGCTTCGGCAGGCAGTTCGCCCGCTTCAACCTTGGCGGCGATGGCGTCCTTGACGCGAGCCTTGAGCGCGTCATCCGCGTTCTGGCGCTCGACCTTGTCGGCGATCTTGTACACCGAGGCGAGTTCCTCGCTGGCGAGGGCGTCGACGGCGGCGAGGGTCTCGTCGCTGTACGGCAGGAACACCGGGTAGTCGGCGATCTCCTTGGCGCTCTGCGCTGCCAGCTCGGCCTGGGCCTTCACCAGCTGGGCGAGGAACGGCTTGGCCGCTTCCAGACCCTGCGCCACGACGGACTCGTCGGGCTTGACGGCGCCGCCCTTGATCAGGTCCCAGCTGTGCTCGGTGGCCTCAGCTTCGACCATCATGATCGCGACATCCTCGTTGCCGTTCTTGTCGGTGACAAGGCGGCCGGCGACGGTGAGGTCGAACACGGCGTCAGCGAGCTGCGCCACGTTCGGGAATGCGACCCACTGGCCGGAACCGTTGGTGTCGGGGATGAGCGCCAGGCGCACGCCACCGATCGGGCCGCTGAACGGCAGACCGGAGATCTGGGTCGACGCAGATGCCGCGTTGATGGCCAGCGCGTCGTAGAACTCACCGGGGGCGATCGACAGCACGGTGATAACGATCTGCACCTCGTTGCGGAGGCCGTCGACGAACGACGGACGCAGCGGGCGGTCGATCAGCCGGCAGACCAGGATCGCCTCGGTGGACGGGCGTCCTTCACGGCGGAAGAACGAGCCGGGGATCTTGCCGGCCGCGTAGCTCCGCTCTTCGACATCCACCGTCAGCGGGAAGAAGTCGAAGTTCTCTTTGGGGTGCTTGCTGGCGCTGGTGGCGCTCAGCAGCATGGTTTCTTCGTCGAGGTAGGCAGCAACGGCGCCCTGCGCCTGCTGGGCGAGTCGTCCGGTTTCGAACCGGATGGTGCGCTTGCCGAACTTGCCGTTATCGAGAACGGCTTCAGCGAACTTGATTTCTGGACCTTCCATTAAGGTCTCTCTCCTTTGCTAGTCACGCCCCACGTGGGGCGCGGCGTAATGCAGCGGAGCAGGAGCGGGCAGGAAGGGACACGACACATGGGTGCCGGGCGTCTGTTCTGGCCAACAGTAGAAACACACCGTTCGAGACGGGATGCCACCACCGGTGACCAGCTTCGAGCCGGCCTGCTCCGTTTTGATGCTCAATGTTAAGTTGAATGCATACTGCGATGGCTCGGCTGCCGCGAACGCGGGCCGAACCTCGGTCATCCTATCAGGGCAGCCCTGAGTGCCCCAGCGGTGACGCGCCGTCCTCACGGTCCGCGAGCATCCCCCGCCACAGCATCCGGATAGCGTCGTGCACTCGACGCTGCGTTTCCGGATCGGTTGTGCGCTCGCCGCGCACCACCATCTGGTAGTAGTAGACCCCAGCGATCAGGTCCAGTGCGGCATCGATGTCGAGGTCCGTCCGCAGGAGACCGGAGTCGATGCCCCGCCGAAGCGCTGCCGCGACCGGCACTCGGCGACGCGATACATGTGCCCGCCAGTATGTGAGCTGCAACTCACGATCTTCGAGGGCAAGCACGAGCCGCTTGCGGAGCAGCTGGTCAAACCCGCGTGGCGTTGACGTCAGATCAATTGTGTACGCGGTGATGATATCGGCTAGCAGGTCACCTGTATCGAGCATTTGCACGTCGCTGCGAACACTGTCGAGGGCGGCCGCGATCAGTTCCTCGCGACTCATCCACCGTCGGTAAAGCGCCGCACGACTCACGCCGCTCCGGGCCACGATCGCGGCGACGGTCAACGGTGCGCCATCTTCGCTCTCGATCAGCAGTTCCACGGTGGCCGCGATGAGCCGGTCATCGATGTCCTCAGCGCGCGGACGCCCCGGTCGTCGCACGGGATCATCGCGACCGGTCTCCAGGTCAAGCATCCCGCTGCCCCACGAGGCGGCTTCGCAGTACCGCGATCGTGTCATCGCTCAGCCCGGCACCCTGCAGCACGGCGAGCACGCCGCCATGCTCCTCATTGACGCACGCGAGCATGGCCGCCATCGTCTCTGCGGAGGCCGACAGGAGCGGACTCTCTATGCTCAGCTCTCCCGATTCGATCAGCGCCAGCGACGCCCCCGCTCGAAGACGCTCCAGAATCGCCGGGAGTGCGGCGTGCGTTAGGGCATAGTCGGCAATGATTTCGTGATCAGGCACTTCCAGCACCGACAGCACGCTCGCCGCGAAAACGCCGGTTCGATCCTTCCCTGCGGCGCAGTGGAAGAGTGTCGCACCGGTCGTTGTCGCGATGGCGTCGAGCCCCCGAACCACTGATCCGGCAGTGCGAACCAGCATGGCGGCGTACCACTGCCCCATCAGTTCCTTGCTCGAAAGTTCTGACAGGAGGAGCCGCATTGCGTCGGGGTCCGTGGCGTTCTCTGTGAGGGGCAGCGAAAGGTAGTCCGCCCCATGCCCGGCAAGGTGACCGCGGCCGCTGTCGGCGACTTCCTCGCGCGAGCGGAGATCGAGGACGAGGCTCAGTCCGTCCCCGATCAGCCGCGCCGCCTGCTCCGGTGTGGTGCGCGAGACGTCGTCGCTGCGCCAAAGCATTCCCGTGCGCACAGCACCGTCTGGAGTGGGTAGGCCCCCGAGGTCTCGCAAGTTGGCGAGGTCGGACGCGACGTGGGGTGACTCGAGGCTCATGTGACCTTCTTTCTGATGATGGCGCTGATGCGGTCGATCACCGTGACGAGCACGATGATGCTGATGAGGATGGCGAGCAGGTGCCCGTAGTCGTACATGCGCATCGCGGTGGTGAGCTCCATGCCGATGCCGCCCGCTCCGACGAGTCCCAGGATGGTGGCTCCCCGCACGTTGCCCTCGAACAGCAGCAGCGAGTAGCTGACCAGCAATGGAGACGCCTGCGGAAGCACGCCATAGGTGATCACCTGGCGTTTGGACGCGCCGGATGCGTTGAGCGCCTCCAGTGGGCCGTTCGGCACCGACTCCATTGCCTCGGCGTAGATCTTGCCGATCGAACCGATCGAACCGAGGATGAGAGCGAGGATCCCGGCGAACGGCCCGAGCCCGACGGCGGACACGAACATGAGGGCGAAGATCAGGTCAGGAACCGAGCGCAGCACATTCAGCACGAACCGGCTGATGCCGTAAAGCCAGCGGGGTGCGATATTACTGGCCGCGCCGAAGCTCACGATGAGCGAGAGCAGCGCTCCGATCAGTGTGCCGACGACGGCCATCTGCAGGGTTTCGATGAGCAGCTCGACGATGGTGCCGAACTTGTCGAACGACGGCGGCCACATGCGTGAGAGGAACTCCCCCATGCGCGGGAGGCCGGTGAGGAAGCGTTCGAGGTTCACGCCGGAGCCCGCGACGCTCCACGCAACCAGCGCAACCACGACAACAAGGCCGATGACTCCGCCGGTGCCGGGCACTTGCAGACTGCGCGATAACCGTGCCCGGTCGGCGGCGGACAGCCGCTCATCGAACCGCGGCCCGTTGTCGGAGGTGTCCCGCGGTCGAATCAACGTTTCAGGCACCAAATTCTCCTTCGAATCCGTAGATGTCAGAGACAACGGCAGGCGTCAGCTCCGCGGGAGTGCCGTCGAACACCGTGCGCCCGGCGTGCAGACCAACAATTCGGTCGGCATATCGCTTGGCGAGCGCCACGACATGCAAGCTCACGATCACGGGGATGTTCTGTTCATGAGCGATCTCGCGCAGCAGCCCGAGCACAGAACCTGCCAGACGCGGGTCGAGGGATGCCACCGGCTCGTCGGCGAGGATCAGTTTCGGCTGCTGCATCAGGGCACGTGCGATGGCGACACGCTGCTGCTGGCCGCCACTCAGCGTGCGCGCCTGCTGACGTGCCTTGTGTTCCAAGCCCACACGGTCAAGGAGGCGCAGTGCCTCGTCACGCTGGGTGGAGCTGAACCCACCGAACAGGTTCACGGTTCCCGACCGGTACAGCCCACCCGTCAGCACATTGGTCAGCGCGCTCAGGTTGGGCACCAGGTTGAAGTGCTGGAAGACGTAGCCCACTTCAGACCTGAGTGCCCGGAGCTCGGCGCCGTGCTGGGCCAGCACGTCGCGACCGCCGACCCGCAGTTCATCTGCTGTCGCCGGCGCCATCTGGGTGAGCGAGCGCATCAGCGTCGACTTTCCGGAACCGGAATGACCGAGCAACGCGACGACCTCACCCGGTGAAACGCTGAGGTCGAGCCCGTCGAGCGCAAGCGTGTTGCCGTAGTGGACGCGCACATTGCGCGCAGTCACCACCGCCTCGGCGGCAGCCGGGAGCACGAGGCTCCCCGCTGCCGACGAGGTGTTGATCAGATGGGTCATCGCATGTCCTCGAGAGACACACCAACATCTTTCGCGACCTGCAGCAGGGGCGCGTACACGTCAGCGTCCGGGTTCACGATGTACTCACGGCTGCCACCGAAGAGGTCAAGCGTGCCCTCATCCGCCATCAACTTGCCGGGCAGTCCATCGATGAGCTGCTGCCGCGTGGCATCATCCAGGTCGGTGCGCACCACCAGAGATATGCCGATCGGGATGGGGTCCGTTTCAGCGAGCTGCCGAACCTGATCCTCGGCGAACAGCCCACCCTCAAGGAAAACGGGGTACAGCTGGCTCGCGGTGCAAGCCATGTCGACTGACCCGTTCACCATGGCGAGGATTGCGGAGTCGTGACTGCCAGCAAACGTCGATTCGTAGTCCTTGCCGTCGATCAGGCCGTTCTGCGTGAGCATCGACTTGGGCATGAAGTGACCGGTTGTCGATCCCGGATCGACGAAGGCGATCGAGTGCCCGGCGAAGTCATCGATTGTCTGAATCTCGCTGTCCGCACGGACGAGACACACCGCAGCGGGTCGCTTCTCGGACTCCCACACCAGGATTGGGGAGACAGCTCCGTTCTCGACAGCGAGCGCTGTTGAGAATTGACTCATCAGCGCGACATCCACGAAACCACTGCGTACAGCCTCGACAACGGCCATGTAATCCGCGGGGTTTTCGACCTCGACCTCGCGGCCGGTGGCCTCTTCGATCATCGCGGCTACCGCGTCGACTTGAAGGAGAGTGTCGGGGTCGTCGGTTCCCGGCGGCATCGCGAACGTGAGCGGCCCTGTGGTGTCTTCGGCCTCTGCAGTGGCTGCGTCACCGGCGCAGCTGGCGAGCATCAGCACGGCGGCAACCGATGCCGCTACGGCGATCGTGGCTCTCTGGCGAATCATGGGTGTCCTTCCAACGGGAGACGAGGTGTCGGAATTACGGAACCAGCCGTCTCTATACGGGAATTACGAGACTGCTGTACTCGGAATGGAGCACAGGTGAACAGTTGGCGGGCGAGGGCTGGACAGGTGCGACCCGTGGGCGTTGACTGAACGCACGTCAGCCGATTCAAGGAGGAATCATGGGATCAGTCGCACGAGTCACCACCATCAGCGCCCGCTCGGAGACGAGCTTCGAAGACGCCATCAAGGTGGGTGTTGAGCGGGCTAGCGCGACACTGCGTCATGTCCAGGGCGCCTGGGTCAAGGAACAGGAAGTCGAGATCAATGAGGGCCAGATCGTGGCCTGGCAGGTGGTTCTCGAGGTCACCTTCGTTCTGGAGTAGCCAGCGCGCATCGACAGGATGCCCGTTTCTCAACGCCGAGAGACGGGCTTTTGGCGTGCGCACCGTCGCTTTTTCGAAAGATCGAGGATTCTTTCACGTCGTGTCTTGGCAATCAGGCCCGGGCGCGCTGTGGCGGATCACTACGCTGGGGGCCGTCAGAGAGGACACACCCCGTGCACGTTGGAATAGTACGAGAGAGACGCCCCGGCGAACGGCGCGTCTCAGCAACACCAGAAACGGTCAAGCAACTGCAATCGCTTGGGCTCGACGTGATCGTCGAAGCCGGAGCGGGCAGTGAGGCAGGATACGCGGATGCCGCGTACGGTGAGGCGGGAGCGCGGATCACACCGACGCTCGCCCTCGCCGAGCTAGACGTGCTCTGCCACGTGGCGCCGCTCACCCCCGAGACCGCGTCGCAGCTGAAGCGCGGCGCGGTGACGGTCGGACTCGCCTCCCCCGCGTCCGAGCGCGACACCGTGCGCGCCCTCGCCGACGCGGAGGTGACCGCGTTCGCCCTGGAGCTGGTGCCGCGCATCTCGCGGGCGCAGTCGATGGACGCGCTCAGCTCGCAGGCGCTGGTCGCCGGCTACCGCGCCGTACTTGAGGCGGCAACCCGGTTCCCCCGGTTCTTCCCGCTCTACATGACCGCCGCCGGCACCATCCCGCCGGCCAAGGTGCTCGTGCTCGGCGCGGGAGTTGCCGGGCTGCAGGCGATCGGCACCGCGAAGCGCCTCGGCGCACGGGTGTCGGCGAACGACATCCGCCCCTCCTCGGCCGATGAGGTCACCTCGATGGGCGGCACGTTCATCAACCTCGATGTGGAAACCGCGCAGGACACCAGCGGGTACGCGAAGAGTCTGAGCGATGACCGCGCGGAACGGCAGCGGCAACTGCTGGCGCCGCATGTGGCGGCCGCCGACATCCTGATCACCACGGCCGCGATCCCCGGCCGCCCTGCTCCGCTGCTGGTGACCGCCGACATGGTGGCCGGCATGCGCGCCGGATCCGTCATCGTCGACCTCGCCGCCGAGACCGGCGGCAACGTGGAGGGCGTGATCGCCGGCCGCGACGTCGCCGTGCCGACCGCCGCCGGTGACGGGCACGTCACCCTGGTCGGGCTGAAGGATGCGGCATCCGCAATTCCCTTCGACGCCTCGCGGCTGTTCGCGAAGAACGTGGCGAATCTGCTCGCGTTGATGACCGAGCAGGGCGTGGTCGCCCCCGACTTCGACGATGAGGTCATCGCCGGAGCGTGCCTCACCCACGACGGTGCCGTGCGTCACGCACCCACCGCCGAACTGCTGCAAGGAGCCAAGTAATGGATGCCGTGACCCTGCTCACCGTGGTGGTGCTCGCCGTGTTCGTCGGCTTCGAGGTGGTCTCGAAGGTGACGAGCAAGCTGCACACACCGCTGATGTCTGGCGCGAACGCGATCCACGGCATCATCCTGGTCGGCGCCATCATCGTCGCCGGTCAGGCGACGGATGCCTGGCTGCTGACGATCGCGCTGGTCGCCGTGGTGCTGGCGACCGCGAACCTGGTCGGCGGCTTCGTTGTCACCGACCGGATGCTTGAGATGTTCCGGCAGCGGAAGCCCGCGCCGAAGGATGCTGCAGCCCAGGCTGTGGCGAAGGAGGAGGCGAAGTGAGCATTCTGTCACCGGAATGGACCGCATTCCTCTATCTCATTGCGGCGGTGTGCTTCATCCTCGCGCTGAAGGGGCTGAGCTCTCCGCACTCCGCCAGGCGCGGTAACGCGATCGGCGCGGCCGGAGCCCTGCTCGCCGTGATCACTGTGTTCCTGGCCTCACGGCTGGAGAACATCCCGTTCATCCTCGCGGCGATCGCGGTCGGGTCGGCGATCGCCGTGCCGATCGCCCGGCGCGTGCAGATGACGCAGATGCCGCAACTGGTGGCGCTGTTCAACGGCGTCGGCGGTGGCGCCGCGGCTCTGGTGGCGGTGCTCGAGCTCGGGCACAGCGACGATGGCTGGACGCGACTCGCGGTGGTGTTCACCATGCTGGTCGGCGCGGTCTCGTTCTCCGGCTCCGCGGTCACCGTGGCCAAGCTGCAGGAACTGATCAGCACCCGCCCGCTCACCTTCCCCGGGATGCCCGTGGTGATGACCCTGGCGCTGATCGCCTCGGTCGCCGCATCCGGCATGGTCGTCGCGACCGGCTCGTGGGAGTGGGCGGTCGCCGTGCTGCTGCTGGGGCTGGCCACCGGGCTGCTGCTGGTGCTGCCGGTCGGCGGCGCCGACGTGCCCATCGTGATCTCGCTGCTGAACGCCTTCACCGGGCTCGCGGTGGCGGCATCCGGAATCGTGCTCGGCAACGTGCTGCTGCTGGTGGCCGGCACCCTGGTCGGCGCCAGCGGAACGATCCTCACCCAGGCGATGGCCCAGGCGATGGGCCGGAGCGTTGCCGGCATCCTGTTCGGCGCGTTCCGCGGCGGCTCCACCGCCGGCTCCACCACGGTCAGCGACCGCCCGGTGCGGTCGTCGACGGCCGAGGATGTCGCGATCGAGCTGGGTTACGCGCAGCGGGTGGTGATCGTGCCCGGCTACGGCCTCGCCGTGGCGCAGGGTCAGCACACCATCGCGGAACTCGCCGAGACCCTGCAGGAACGTGGCGTGCAGGTGGTGTTCGGCATCCACCCGGTGGCCGGGCGCATGCCGGGTCACATGAACGTGCTGCTCGCCGAGGCGAACGTGCCGTACGAGTCGCTGCGCGAGCTCGGTGAGGTGAACCCGGAGTTCAAGCACACCGACGTGGTGCTGGTGGTCGGCGCCAACGACGTGGTGAACCCGGCGGCGAAGACCGCGCCCGGCTCCCCCATCTACGGCATGCCGATCCTCGAGGTGTCGCAGGCGAATCAGGTGGTGTTCCTCAAGCGGTCGATGCGGCCGGGCTTCGCGGGCATCGAGAACGAGTTGCTCTACGACCCGAAGACGACGCTGCTGTTCGGCGACGCCAAGGACTCGCTGACCAAGGTGCTCGGGGCGATCAAGGCGCTCGTCTAAACATCCCGTGTGTGAACACGAAGAGGCCGTCATGCGATTCGCATGACGGCCTCTTCGTCGGGTTGTAGCGATGTTCGGTCAGTCGATGACGTATGCGCCGGTCGGGCTGAACGACGGGTCCAGCGCGAACGGGTCCTTCACCTGGCTGGAGCGGGTGGACGCGGCAACCAGCGGGGCAAGCTCGGCGGCGGCGCGCTCGATCCGGTCGTGCAGGGTCTTCACCTTGTCTGCGCCGCTGCCCCAGTCCGACGAGGCGGCGAACACGCCGGTCGGCACCACGATGGCGTGCAAGTAGGTGAACAGCGGGCGCATCGCATAGTCCAGCACCAGCGAGTGCCGGGCGGTGCCCGCCGTAGCTCCCATCAGCACCGGCATGTCGGTGAGCGCCTGAGCGTCGATCACGTCGAAGAACGACTTGAACAGCCCGTTGTAGCTGGTGGTGAACACCGGGGTCACGGCGATCAGTCCATCGGCCGAGGTGACCGTGTCGATCATCGTCTCGAGCTTGGTGCTCGGGAATCCAGTGAGCATGTTGTTGGTCACATCCTGCGCGAAATCGCGCAGCTCGAAGACGTCGACGGCGGTCTCAATGCCCTGCTCGTTCAGCCGGGCCACGGTCGCGGCGACCATCCGGTCGGCGAGCATGCGGGTCGATGACGGCTTGCCGAGGCCGGCCGAGACGACGGCGATTCTGCGGACGGTCATTACTTCACCTCTGCGGGTTCGGCGGCTGCGGTCGCTGCGGCCTGCTTGGCGGCGGCGACGCGGGCCTGGTGGGTGGGGGCATCCGGAACATCGGCCGGACGGTTCTTCGCGAACTCCTCCCGCAGCACCGGAACGACCTCGCCGCCGAGCAGGTCGAGCTGTTCGAGCACGGTCTTCAGCGGCAGGCCGGCGTGGTCCATCAGCCAGAGCTGGCGCTGGTAGTCGCCGGCGTAGTCGCGGAAGCCGAGGGTGCGGTCGATGACCTGCTGCGGGCTGCCCACGGTCAGTGGGGTCTGCTCGGTGAACTCTTCCAGGCTCGGGCCGTGGCCGTACACCGGCGCGTTGTTGAAGTAGGGGCGGAACTCGTTGACGGCGTCCTGCGAGTTCTTGCGCATGAACGCCTGGCCGCCGAGTCCGACGATCGCCTGCGCGGCGGTGCCGTGGCCGTAGTGCTCGAAGCGTCCGCGGTAGAACTGGATCATCTTCGCGGTGTGCGAGGCGGGCCAGAAGATGTGGTTGGAGAAGAAGCCGTCGCCATAGAACGCGGCCTGCTCGGCGATTTCGGGGCTACGGATGCTGCCGTGCCAGACGAACGGGGCGACCCCGTCAAGCGGACGCGGGGTGGACTGGAAGCCCTGCAGCGGGGTACGGAACTGGCCCTCCCAGTCGACGTACTCTTCGCTCCAGAGGCGACGCAGCAGTCCGTACTTCTCGATGGCGAGCGGGATGCCCTGACGGATGTCCTCACCGAACCAGGGGTAGACCGGGCCGGTGTTGCCGCGGCCGAGGGTGAGGTCCATGCGGCCGCCGGAGACGTGCTGCAGCATGGCGTAGTCCTCGGCGAGGCGCACCGGGTCGTTGGTGGTGATCAACGTGGTGGCGGTGGAGAGGATGATCCGCTCGGTCTTGGCGGCGAGCCAGCTGTTGATCGCGATCGGGCTGGAGGGGAAGAACGGGGGGTTGTGGTGCTCGCCCATGGCGAAGACGTCGAGGCCTACCTCTTCGGCGTGTTGCGCGATGGTCAGAATGTTCTGAATGCGCTCGGCGTCGGTGGGGGTGTAGCCGGTGGTGGGGTCGGTGGTGATGTCACCGACGCTGAAGATTCCGAACTGCATGCTGACCATTCCTAATGTCGATACGTTTGCATGGATATCCTACAGAACTATCGGCACGCTCGCACTATTCCCGGTAAATCGGCCCAATCGGTCACGACCTCCGTGTTTCCTCACAGGTTCGTGAATGCGCGGGCGTCGCGTCGGGGGTCCGTCATACGGTGGAGGGACAAACGAACCAAGGGAGGGAACCATGGGATCTCAGAACTTGACGGGCAAGCGCTACGCGTTCCTCGTGACCAACGGGTACGAGGACAGCGAGCTGACCAGCCCCTGGCAGGCGGTGACCGAGGCCGGAGGGCAGCCGGTGCTGGTGGCGCCGAAGCCCGGCGTGGTGACGGGAAAGCACGGGCACGAACAGCAGGTCGATCAGGCGGTGAATGCCGCGACATCCGCCGATTTCGACGGTCTGATGCTGCCCGGCGGCGTCGTGAATGCCGACCACCTGCGGATGGATCTGAATGCGGCGGCCTTCGTGCGGGCGTTCTTCGAGGAGCACAAACCCGTCGGAGTGATCTGCCACGGCGCGTGGATCCTGATCGAGGCAGGCGTCGTCGACGGCCGTACGATCACCTCGTACCCGAGCCTGAAGACCGACCTGCGGAATGCCGGCGCGGTCTGGGTGGACGAGGAGGTCGTGGTCGATAACGGGCTGGTCTCCAGTCGCCGGCCCGATGACCTGCCGGCCTTCAACGGCAAGCTGGTGGAGGAGTTCGCGGAGGGCAAGCACGCGGCGCAGGCCGTGTAGCGCTCGCTAGAACTCCTCGTTGGTGTCGGGGTCGCCGCCCCAGAGGCGGCCGCGCTCCAAGGCGGAGATGTCGCTGATCTCACGCTCGGTGAGCTGGAAGCGGAACACGTCGAGGTTCTCGCGCTGCCGGGCCGTGTTCCGGGAGCGCGGGATCGGCACCGACCCGACCTCGATGTGCCACCGCAGCACCGCTTGGGCCGGGGTCACGCCATGGTTGCCGGCGACCCGGTTGACGACATCCGAGGTCAGCAGGTCGGAGCCGCGGCCGAGCGGGCTCCAGCTCTCGGTGAGGATGCCGTGCTCGACGTGGAACGCGCGCAGCTCCGTCTGCGGGAAGTACGGGTGCAGCTCCACCTGGTTGACCGCCGGAACCACCCCGGTCTCCTCGATCAGCCGGGTGAGGTGCTCGATGGTGAAGTTGGAGACGCCGATCGAGCGGGCAAGGCCGGCCTCGCGCAGGTCGATCATCGCCTTCCAGCTGTCGACGTAGAGGTCAAGCCGCGGCATCGGCCAGTGGATCAGGTAGAGGTCGATGTACTCGAGAGCCAGGTTGCCGAGCGATTCGGACAGCGATGCGGTGGTCTCGTCATAGCCGTGGTGGCGGCCCGGCACCTTGGTGGTGACGAACAGCCGCTCGCGGGGCACGTCCGCGGCGAGGATGGCACGCCCGACGTCCGCCTCGTTGCCGTAGTTGAGCGCGGTGTCAAGCAGCCGGTAGCCCATCTCGATGGCCGTTGCCGTCTCGGCCTCCCCCACCCGGTAGGTGCCAAAGCCCAGCGCCGGGATCTCGCGCCCGTCGTTCATGATGTGCCGGGGAATCTCGGTCATGCCGCCAGCCTAGCCAGCGGCCGCACGCGCTAGCGCAGCAGTTCCGCCGCGAGCAGCTCCAGCGCGCGCACCCTGCCCGGCGCCGTGGCGGGGTCGACGCCGTGGTGCGCCGACGCGTTCGGCACCACCATCACCTCGTCGACGCCGAATTGCTCTGCGAGGGCGCGGATCCGGGATGCCGCGTTCTGCGGCGTCTCGATCACCCAGGTCTGCAGCATCCCGTCCACCAGCTGCTGCTGCGCGGGGGTCAGCTGGTAGGCCGCCGCCTCCTCCACGGTGGCGAGCGCGGTGAGCGGCTGCCCGGTGCGAAGCCTCGCCATGTGCTGCAGCTGCGGCAACGCGAGGGCGTAAGCCTCATCGGCGGTCTCGGCGACCGACACGTTCACCGTCAGGAACGTGCGCGGCGTATCCGACGCCTCCGAGGGGGTGAAACCGCGCCGGTACAGGTCGAGCGCGTGGGTGGTGCTGCCACCGGAGAAGTGGTGCGCGAACACATAGGGCAGACCGAGCCCCGCGGCCAGCTGGGCGGAGTAGTCGCTGGAGCCGAGCAGCCAGACATCCGGTGCCGACGCGGCGTGCGGGGTGGCCCGCAGCTCGTACAGCTGGCCCGACGTGAGACGCAGGCCAGCGCCATCCGGATGCAGCAGCGAACGGATGTCGGTGATGTGGTTGGGGAAGGTGTCGACGTCGCTCGTGGTGCCGCTCGAGCGCAGCAGCGAGGTGATCACCGGGTCGCTGCCGGGCGCCCGGCCGATGCCCAGGTCGATGCGGCCCGGGAACGCGGCCTCGAGGATGCCGAACTGCTCGGCAACCACCAGCGGCGCGTGGTTCGGCAGCATCACTCCCCCGGAGCCGACCCGGATCCGCTCGGTGTTCGCGGCGAGGATCCCGATGAGCACCGCCGGGTTGGTCGAGGCGACCGACGGCATGTTGTGGTGCTCGGCGACCCAGTAGCGGGTGTAGCCGAGCTCGTCCGCCCGCTTGGCGAGGGCGACGGATGACGCGATGGCGTCTCGGGAGGTCTGGTCGTGGCGGACGGGAATCAGATCGAGCACGGAGAGGCGCAGCGGAGAAGTCATCACCTGATCGAACCACAGGCGAGGTGCGGGTATTCCTCGGCTCCCTACGAGTCTCCTGCACGTTCCCCGCCGAAGCCTCGCGTGTCTGCAACGTGAGGCGTACGGTCGAATCAGCGACCGCCGTGGCGTCTGTCGCCCGGTGGCCGTTTGCCACATCAGGCTCCGACACAGAGGGGTGTTTCATGCTTCCAGTTCTACCCAGTCCGTCCGATCTCGAGCAGTTGGCCAGTCATCGCGATGAAGCGAGCGTCACGATATACGTGCCGTCGTCGCCGATTCCTCGAGAACGTGATGAGGCGCGCATCGCCTTCAAGTCGTGTGTGGCCGACGCGGCCCGCCAGCTCAAGGCGACGGGCGCGAATCCGGAGCGAGCGCGCGAGGTGATCTCCTCGCTGGAGGCGCTCGACATGGATGAGGAGTTTTGGATGCGGCAGGCTCGCGGTTTGGCCGTGTTCGCCTCGCCCGGACTACTGCAGGTGTACCGCCTGCTCACGGATGTGAAACCCCGCGTGAGCGTGAACCACCGCTTCGACATCGGCACGCTGTTGCGCGCCGTCACCTTCTCGCATGCGGCGTACGTGCTGACGCTGAGCGAGGGTCGGGTGCAATTGTTCGGCGTGACGAACGACAGCGAACCGGCGCGCGAACTGCAGCTCAGCCTGCCGGACGACCTGCACTCGGTACTCGAGTACACCACCACCGAGGATCAGCTGGCACGCGGCCGGGCGCTCGGCGCCAACGGGGAGAAGACCGAGCAGCAGCGATATTGCCGGCTGGTTCAGGATGCCGTGCTCGCGCGGATTGGCAACACGTCGCTTCCGCTGATCCTGGCCGCGAGCAAGGAGCTCGGGCCGGCCTACCGCGCGATCAACACCTACCAGCATCTGTGCGCGCGCGGAATCGATGCCAACCCGGAGGGTGTGACCGTGCCGCAGCTCACCGACCGGGCCCGTGCAGTGCTCGACGAGCTGAACGAGTCAGACACCAAGGCGTGGAGCGAACGCTACGAGACCCAGCGGGCCAAGGACCGCGCCACCAGCGACCTCGGCCACGTGGCGAGAGCCGCCACGGCATCCGCGATCGACGAGCTGGTGTTCGACATGGATGCCGCGCTGTCCGGCTCGATCGACGACGACGGCACCCTGCACCTCGACCACGAACCCACCACCGGCAGCTACGGCGTGATCGATGAGATCGCGGCGCGGGTGTTGCGCTCCGACGGACGGGTGCGGGCGCTCCGCACCGAGGACGTGCCGAACGGGTCACCGGTGGCGGCGATTCTGCGGTACCCGTTCTAGGGGGCTCGTACTCGCGGATGCCGCTACTTGCGGCATCCGCACCAAATCCGGCCTCGGGCTAGCGAAGTTCCGCTATCCCGAGGCCGCTCCCCCGCGAGCGCCGTACTTTCTCACGAGCGCCGCCGCTAATGCAGCGGCGCTCGTGAGAAAGTACGGCGCTCACTGGTGCACCGCTCGCAGAAACGCAAAACGGGCCGCCACCCACGCGCCCGCCGGGCTGAGGTCTGGCAATTGGTCGCTCCGCGAGCCCGGGAACCACCAAACGGCAGACCTCACCGCCAGGAGACCGGGCACGGCTCAAGCCCGGCGCGGCGCTCAGCGCTGCACCGCACGCGGAAACGCAAAACGGGCCGCCACCCGAAGGTGACGGCCCGTCCAAGAAGTTCGCGGTATCAGCGAAGACCCTTCTACAAGCTCCGGGAGCGCGTGGCGCTCACAGAGCGAGGATGGGACCCGCCTGTCGTGCGACCTGAGGTTATCGACGCAGCCCGAGACGCTCAATCAGCGAGCGGTAACGGTTGATGTCGACATCCTGGAGGTAGCCGAGCAGACGACGACGCTGACCAACCAGCAGAAGCAGGCCACGACGTGAGTGGTGGTCGTGCTTGTGCTCCTTGAGGTGTTCGGTGAGGTCCTTGATCCGACGGGACAGGACTGCAACCTGAACCTCGGGGGATCCGGTGTCACCGGGGTGGGTCGCGTACTCTTCGATGATCGCCTTCTTGACATCAGCTTCAAGTGCCATAGATGGGATCCCCTTTCTCTCGTTGCGCGGCGCCCGAAACCTTATTGTCTGAGCTCTCTTTATCCGCGGCCGATCTAACGGCAACCTGAAGAGTCTACCAGCGTTCGGCCCGCGCATCCGGCCCGCGCCGTTTTCGGTCCAGCCCGCCCACCAATCCGGCAAGGTCAGCGGCGTGACGTATGGTCGAATCACCGGACCAGCGGAGGGAGACGCATGGGGATTGTCCTCGACATCCTGCTCATTCTGCTGCTCATCGGCTACCTGGTTTACGGCTTCCGCGCGGGCTTCTTCCGCAGCCTCGGCGGCATTCTCGGTGTGGCTGCCGGAGGCGTGGCCGCGTTCTTCGCCATCCCCGTGGTGAGCACCTGGGTTCCCGCTCCGGAGTGGCGCACCCCGGCGATCATCGCCACCCTGTTGCTGCTCATCGCGCTCGGCAACACCCTCGGCGCGACGCTCGGCAACGCCATCGGCCGGCAGTTCGATCGCGGGCCGCTGCGCATCATCGAGCGGCTGTTCGGTGCCGCGGTGAGTGTGGCCGTGGCCGCGCTCGTGATCTCCGCGGTCTCGGTCAGCGTCGGCGCTCTCGGCATTCCCCTGCTCACCCCGGCGATCGCCTCGTCGTCTGTGCTGCGCAGCATCGAGTCGGTGACGCCCGCCCCGGTCAAGGTCGTCGCGTCGCAGCTGCGGTCGCTGGTGCTTGAGGAAGGTATTCCGCGGCTCAGTCAGGCGATCGGCGGGACGCCTGCCGAACCTCCGACGGTTCCGGATGTCGCGAGCGACAGCCCCGGTTTGGCGCGAGCGGCGCAATCCGTGGTGCGCGTCACCGGCGCGGCATACTCCTGCGGGCAGAACCAGACCGGCACCGGTTTCGTGATCGCCCCCGACCGGGTGATCACCAACGCGCACGTGGTCTCCGGAGTGACCGAGCCGATCATGGAGGCGCCGAACGGTGAGGTGCATTCCGGCGAGATCGTGTACTTCGACCCGGTGGACGACCTCGCCGTGCTGGCATTCGACGACCTCGATACCGCACCGCTGGAGTTCGCGCCGACCCTCGCCCCGGGCAGCGACGCGGTGTTCAACGGCTACCCGTTCGGTGGCCCGTTCAGCTCGAAGCCTGCCGGCGTGATCTCGGTGGGTCCGGCGGCGGTGGCTGATATCTACGGTCAGAATCCCACGCCGCGGGAGGTGTACACCCTCGCCGCGGACGTGCAGCAGGGCAACTCCGGCGGACCGCTGCTGTCGGCCGACGGCGCGGTGGTGGGCGTGATCTTCGCGAAGAGCGCGACGACCGCCGACGTGGGGTTCGCGCTGACGATGGAAGAGGTCGCTCCCGTGATCGCCCAGGCTCCCGGGCTTGACGACCCGGTGGCGTCCGGCAGCTGCACGAGCGGCTGACCGCAGAGCCGCGCACCGCGTAGCGTGGGCGGCATGGCCCGATCCGCCGCATCCTCCCGTCCGGCAGCATCCGACGCCGCTCCGCCCTGCGCGCTAATCACCGGCGCGACCGCCGGCATCGGCGCCGAGTTCGCCCGGCAGTTGGCCGCGCGCGGCTTCGACCTGGTGCTGGTCGCCCGCGACCGCGAACGGCTCGACCGGGTGGCCACCGATCTGGCGGAACGTTTCCGGATCGACGTGGAGGTGATCGATGCCGAGCTGGCGGATGCCGGCGGCCTCGCCGATGTGGAGGCTCGGGCGGCTGATCAGACCCGGCCGATCGACCTGCTGGTGAACAACGCCGGCTACGGGTTGAAGGGTGACTTCGAGGCCAACGACGTCGACCAGGAGCAGCGCCTGCTCGCCGTGCTCGTGACCGCGCCGATGCGGCTCACCCACGCCGCACTGACCCAGATGCTGCCGCGGCGCCGCGGAACCGTGATCAACGTGGCGAGCATCGCCGCCTTCACCCCGCGCGGCACCTATGGTGCGGCCAAGGCGTGGGTGGTGAGCTTCAGCCGCTGGGCGAATCTGCACTATCGCAAGCACGGCGTCACGGTGACCGCCCTCGCGCCGGGACTGGTGCGCACCGAGTTCCACCAGCGGATGGGAACCCAGGCCAGCGGGGTTCCGCGGGTCGCCTGGCTCACCCCGCGCCGGGTGGTGCGGATCGCGCTGCGCGACGCCGCGCGCGGGAAGGCGCTCTCGGTGCCCTCGCTGCGCTACAAGCTCGCCATGCTGGCCACCCGAGTACTTCCGGCGCGCTGGGTCGCGGTGGGCCGACTCGGCGACTGACCGGCGGCGCGAGGACCGCCCGCGACCGGTCGGCTGCCCCCTTGGGCGGCCGGGCGTCAGCATGGCACACTGTGAAACACCGTACGGAAGGATTTCTGATGTCCTCGTTCGATACTCGCCCCGAGTCCACCGGCTCCGACAGAACAACTCGTGGGGGCATGATCGCCGTCGGTGTGATCGCCATCATTCTGGGCATCGTTACGCTGGTTTGGCCGAACGCCACCCTTTTCACCATCGCCGTACTCTTCGGCATTTACCTCGTCCTGTCGGGGATCGCCCGGATCGCGTTTGCGGTCAGCGCGACACCGCTCGGCACCGGGGCACGTTGGCTGATCGGCATCCTGGGCGGACTGATCGCCATCGCCGGCATCATCTGCCTGTTCAGCCCGTTCGAGTCGCTGATGCTGCTGGCCATCGTGATCGGTATCGGCTGGATCATCGAGGGGATCTTCGACCTCGTCGCCGGCATCACCGGCCACACGATCACTCCGCGCTGGTGGGCAATCGTCGTCGGCGTGATCACCCTGCTCGCCGGTATCGCGGTGCTGATCCTGCCGGGGCTGGCCCTGGCCACCTTTGTGATCACCGGCGGCTTCCTCCTCATCCTGATCGGTGTGGTCACGGTGATCGCGGCGCTCACCCGGCAGCGGCAACGGGCCTGAGCCTCCTGTCTTAACGCGTGTTACGTCGCGGGTGACAGCGCGCGGCATCCGTGTGACGCTGGACTCGAATTGGAGGCTTCCATGCAGAACAGCGCCACCCGCATCCAGACCACCCACGCCGGCAGTCTGCCCCGCACGCCGGAACTGATCGCCGCCAACGAGGCACGCGAGTTCAGCGACGACGGCTTCACCCTGAAGCGCACCGCAGAGTTCGACGCGCTGCTCACCGCCGCGGTCATCGACCTGGTGCAGCGCCAGAAGGATGCCGGCATCACCGTGCCCGGTGACGGCGAGTACGGCAAGGCCATGTCGAACCCGGTCGATTACGGTGTCTGGTGGACGTACTCGTTCCAGCGCACCGGCGGTCTGCAGCTGACCGATTTCAACCCGCTGTTCACCGAGCCGGTGCGGAGCTCCCCCGGCAACGTGCGGCTCACCAGCTTCGTCGACCGACGCGACTGGACCCGCTTCGCCGACGCATACCAGGACCCGACCAGCGGCATCTCGGTCGGTAAGAACGCCACCGGGTTTCCGAGCGCGACCGGGCTGCTCCGCTACACCGGCCAGGCGGCCGTCGCCAGTGACATCGCCAATCTGAAGGCGGGACTGGATGCCGCGGACCTGACCGAGGGGTTCCTCACCGCGCTTTCGCCGGGGTCGGCCAGCCGCATCGGCAACGAGTACTACGCCAGCGAGGAAGAGTTCATCTGGGCGTGGGCCGACGTGCTGCGCGAGGAGTACACGGCGATCATCGACGCCGGCCTGATCCTGCAGATCGACGACCCGTCCATCGCCGAGAACTGGGATCAGATCAACCCGGAGCCCAGCATCGAGGATTACCGGGCGTTCACCCGCATCCGCGTCGAGGCCCTGAACCATGCCCTGCGTGGCCTGCCGGAGGACCGCATCCGCTTCCACCTGTGTTGGGGAAGCTGGCACGGACCGCACACCACGGACATTGAGCTGAAGCACATCGTCGACCTGATGCTGGAGATCAACGCCGGCGCGTACTCGTTCGAGGCGGCGAACGCGCGGCACGAACACGAGTGGCGGGTTTGGGAGGACGTCACGCTCCCCGACGGCAAGCTCATCCTGCCCGGGGTGATCAGTCACGCCACCAATGTGGTGGAGCATCCCGAGCTCGTCGCGGAACGCATCGAACGCTTCGCGTCGGTGGTCGGCCGCGAGAACGTGATCGCCTCCAGCGACTGCGGCCTGGGCGGCCGGGTGTACCCGTCGATCGCGGCGGCCAAGCTGGAAGCGCTTGGGGCGGGTGCCCGCATCGCGAGCCAGCGACTGTTCTAGCTGGCCAGCTGGCTAGCCGCGAAGCGCCTCGTTCTCTCGACGCAGCTGGGCGTTCTCGGCAGTCAGGCGCAGGCGCTTGGCGGTTCCGGCGGTCAGGGCCAGCCCCAGCAGCGCGCCGAGCAGGGTGCCCATCCCGTTGGCGAACACGTCACGCGGGTCGGGGAACCTGCTCGGCAGCACGATCTGGATCAGCTCGATGCCCACCGACAGGCCGAGTCCGCCCAGCGTCACGATCCACCACCACCGGCGGCCGAACAGCAGCACCAGGAACACCCCGACCGGCACGAACATGGCGATGTTCGCGGCGAACTCCACCAGGTCGAAGGTGATCCACGACGTGCGGTCATCGCGCGAGAAGAACAGCAGCAACCGATCCAGCGGGCCGAAGGCGCGCGGGTCGTCGGGCTCGGGGTTCAGCGTCACCCAGCCGACGAATATTAGGTACGCCATCGTGAGCGGGCTGAGAAACGGATGGCGGCGCAGCATCCGTCCATCATGTCGGATGCCCGCTGAGAGGAGGCGGGTTTACTCAGTGCAGGTGGCCGAGCGTCACCGCGAACGCCACAGACCAGGCGCCCGCGAGCACCAGGATGGCGGCGGCGGCCACCCACAGGCGCCGCGGCTTGCCGGCCAGCGTCACCGCATGCTGCAGCGCGTCGAACGCGGAGGTGACTCCGCCCTGCAGCATCCGATCGGTGGGCTGCTGGTTCCAGGTGGCAGCGGTTTCCGCTGCCTCGGACAGCGCGGCAACGTCGTCACCGCAGTAACGAATCGGCTGGCTCAGCAGCCAGGTGACGAACTCACGGTTCGAGAGCACGATCAGCGCTCCGTTGTCGGTGCGGGTCCAGATGTGTCCGGGGTCGAGCAGCACGACGATGGGGCGCACTTCAACCGGGAGCGCAGTCGCCTGCCGCAGCATCCGGCTCGCATACTCCGCCTGTTCCTGCAGATCGTCCATCGGGTGGCGATGACGGCGCGCGACGAGCGTCACGCCGCGCACCCACACATCGCCCGATCCGGCATCGAGGCCGCGGATCACGAACACGCCGGCCGGGCCGATGATCAGGTGTTCCAGCGGCGAATCCGGCTCGGTGCGAGGAATCGCGTGCAGCGCGTCCCACTGGCTGCCGAGTTCGTCGAGCAGCAGGCCGACCCGGCGTTCCGCGAGCGCCCGCAGAAACAGTGGCCGGGCGGTCGGCGTCAGCGGGTCGATTCCCAGCCAGCGGGCCACCGCACCGCGGCGGGCCGGGGCGAGCTCTTGCGCGTCGAGGCACGCGCGCATGGTTCCGTATCCGGCGGTGCCGATCCGCAGCGACTCGGACCACCCGACGGTGACATAGGTCGGGGGCCCCGTAAGGCCCCCGACTGTGTCAACGTCTGAAACCCCCTCAGACATTTGTGCCGCCCCCCAGCGGTTGTGTTTCTATGGGCAACGCTAGACCGACGCAGCGCCGGCGGCAGCCCCCCGAACAGGAGGTAACCCGCCCCCAGTTCAGGGGGTTTACGCGTGTCGGTGCACGGCTCAGTCGATGATGATGGAGATCTTGCCGCGCACGTGTCCACGCTCAAACCGTTCGAAGGCTGCCACGATCTCGGTGAGCGGGTACTCCGCGGCGATCGGCAGCACGATGCTGCCGTCGGCGATCATCTCCGCGAGGATCTCGAGCCGTTCTGGGTCGGCCTTGCCCTGCCCGACGGCTTGCACGCCCAGCTCTTTCGCCTCGTCCACGGTGGTGTTGATCCGGGCGGGGTCGATTCCGAGTTCCAGCGCGGCCCGCACCGTGTCGGGGCCGGCCTGGTCGAAGACCACGGTGACGTCCTGCCCGGTTTCGAGGATGCGTTCGGCAAGCGACGCCCCGTACTCCACCGGAATCACCCCGATGGAGCGCAGGAACTCGGCGTTGTCGGCGCTGGCGGTGCCGAGCACGGTGGCGCCTTCGAGGCGTGCGAGTTGCGCGACCAGCACTCCCACTCCCCCGGTGGCGCCGCTCACCATAACGATGTCGGCGTCGGTGAGGTGCTGCGAGGCCACCACGTCCAACGCGGTCTGTCCGACGGTCGCGAGTGCTCCGGCGGCCTGCCATGACAGCGCTGCCGGTTTTCTGGCCACGGATGTCGCGCGCGCGACGGCGTATTCGGCGAGGCCGCGCAGCAGCACCAACGCGAACACCTCGTCGCCCGGGGCGAACCCGGTGACGCCCTCGCCCACCTCGTCGATGACGCCGGCCGCATCGAAGCCGAGCCCGGACGGCAGCGACTTCGGCAGCCCCGGCCGCATGAGCCCGCGTCGCACTTTGACGTCGGCCCGGTTCAACGCAGACGTGTGAACGCGGATGCGCACCTGGCCGGCACCCGGCGTGGGCTGTGGCACGTCGTCGATCGTGATGACCGACGCCTCACCGAAGTCGTGAAAGCGTGCCGCGCGTGCCATACCTGCCTAACCCTGCATGTGAGGAGGCTGGTTCCCCCTGCTGCCACTATAGGCAGCCGTCTCGTCGCGGCGGATCACCGCGGGCGTTGCCCGGATGTGCTCCTCCATTGCGGTGCGCGCGCCCTCGACATCCCCTGCCTTGATTGCCTCGATGATGCGCTCGTGCTCTTCGTGCCGTTCCCCGGTCACGTACCCGAGCGGCAACTCTCGGCCGGTGGTGTTGATCAGGAGGTCGCTGAGGTCCCACATGCGCCGGCTGGAATCAGCCATGATGCGGGAGCCGACCACGCTGTGGATTGCCTCGTGGAACAGCCGGTTCTGCACTCGATACACCGACGAACGGGTGTGCGGATTCGGTTCGTCGGTGAGCCGTTCGATCTCGCGGGAGACCGCTTCGATCCTGGCGATGTCCGCCTCGGTGCGACGCGCGGCGGCGGCACCGGCAAGGGCACCTTCGAACGCCGCAAAGATCTCGAAGAAGTCGTCGACCTCCTTGCTGCTGTACTGCATGACCACGCAGCCGATCTGCGGCAGGATCTCGACGAGGCCCTCCGCGGCGAGCAGCCGCAGCGCCTCCATCACCGGTTGCTTGCTAACGCCGAACTCGGCGCGGATCTCATTCACCGAGAGCTTGGCGCCGGCCGGGTAGTCGCCGTCGAGCAACCGCGTCTTGACGGTCTCGTAGACCTGCCCAGACAGGCGACCGCGATTGCGCTGGGGTTCGAGGGTCATGGACACGCCTCCAGTATGGCTGAACGACTGACCGCCGGCCGGGAAGGCTGGCACCGGCCGGCGGTCGTGCATCAGGCGTTGAGAGTGGCGATGGTGACGCCGAATCCGGCGATGTACTCGGGGATCGGCTTGTAGAACGAGTAGTCGACCGTGTAGTCACCGACGGCGCCGAGGGCGGCGTAGGCGGCGATCCAGGTGCGCACCTCGTGCGAGGAGTTGCCGGCGACCTCGCTCATCCAGTCCGGGGACCAGGCATCGAGCGGGGTCAGGTCGCCGGAGGCGAGGATGCGCATCAGTTCCCGGTCCCATTCCGGGGCCAGCGGCTTGACCACGTTGATCCCGGCGGCGAAGTCGCGCGCCGCGTTGATCACCCGCTGCTGCCTCGCGTCGCGGGCCTCCGGGGTGAGGTGTCGGCCGCCGCCGAGCAGCGCCTCGCGCACCTCGGGGGTTGCGGTCGCGATCTGCGGCACCGGCGGCTCGTGGGAGAGTCCGCCGGAGCCGATCAGCAGCACCTTCTTGTCGGCCAGTTCGGTGCTGGCGAAGCGGCCGATTAGCTCGCCGAGCTGCCGGATCCGCTTCAGCGGGGCGAACGGCGGAGCCACCGAGTTGATGAAGATCGGCAGCACCGGCTTCGCGGTGAAATCACCGTAGATGATCTCCATCGGCTGCACCGCGCCGTGGTCGACCTCCATCCGCAGCGACACCGTCATGTCGATGCCGTGCTCCATCAGGTACTCGGTGAGTGCCCGGGCGGTGTCGGTGTCCACGTCCAGCGGGCCCGCCTGGGTGCCGAAATCCCCCACCCCGACCGCCTCATAGCCGATGCAGAACGGCGGCATGATGTCGTAGAAGAAGCCGTTGTAATGGTCGGGCCCGATGTTGATCACCAGGTCGGGATCGTACTCGTGTACGAACGAGCGGACCTGGTCGAAGGCTGCCTCGACGGCGGCCTTCACGTCGGCGGGCGGGTCGACGTACTCCAGCAGGGGGCTGTGCGACATGGTCACCAGTGCGAGCGTCATTGCTTCTGTCCTCTTCTTTCGGGATGCCGGTCAGTTGCGGTTCAGCAGGAAGTCCAGGTGGATCTGGTCGAAGATCTCGGTCTGCTCGTACTGCGGCCAGTGCCCGGCGTTCTCGATCACCGCCAGGGACCCGTTGGGCAGCAGGTCCGCGATCCGGCGGCCCTCATCGACCGGGCCGGACGGGTCCTTGGTGGTCCAGATCACCAGCGCCTCCGCCTGGATGGCGCGCAGGTCATCGTCGGAGAGCATGTTGCGCTTCCGGGTTTCGAGGTCCTGCAGGGCCATGTTCATCTGGCACGCCATCGGCCAGTCCGGCTGCTGGAAGATCGCCTGCCGGGTCTTGATCAGGTCATCGGTGACCATGGTCGGGTCGGCCATCAACCATTCCAGCCGGGTCTTCACCCGCGCCCAGGATGGGTCCTTCGCCGCCTCGGTGGACAGGGTGTAGAGCCGCTCCATCACCTGCGGGTTCGCCATGGTGCCGCCCATGGTGTTCAGCGCGATCCGCTCCACCCGATCCGGGTACAGCTGCGCCAGCTTCGCGGTCACCCAGCCGCCCAGCGACTCGCCGCTGAAGTACGCCTTCTGCACGCCGATGGCGTCCATGAAGGTCAGCACCTGGTCGATGTAGTGCTTGATCTCCAGCGGATGTTCCGGCTTCGAGGAGTACCCGTGTCCGATGAAATCGATCGCCCACGCCGAGAAATGCTCCCCGTGCGAGCGCAGGTTCCGGGCGTACGCCTCCGCGTGCCCGGTGATGCCATGCAGCATCAGCAGGGTCGGCTTCGACGTGTCGCCGGTATGCAGGTAGCGGGTGCGGTAGCCGGCGTGCTCGATGAAACCCTGGCTGAACGACACCTCGGCCAGATCGGACCAGACACTGGTGAACGGGCGTTCGGTCATGAGATTTCTCCTTCGTAAGAGGTTGCGGGTGACGCGGCGAGGAGGCCGCTGATGTCGCGATCAAAGTCGTCCGAGGTGCGGGCGAGCACCTCGTCGAGGGCTGCTGACAACTGCTGGGTCGCTTCCGCGACATCCGTCACCGCGGCTGGCTGCCGCCAGGCGATGTAGCCGTCCGGTCGCACCAGCAACGCGCCCGCCTCGTGGATCTCGCGCTGCGCGTGCCACTCGCCGTATGCGTCGGCGAAGCCGGGCGCACCGATGGCGACGGTGCGGAGGTAGTCTGCGTCGAGCGCGCGCGCCGCCTGCACCCAGGCGGTGCCGGCGAGGCCGGTGACGAGGCTGAACTTGCCGCGCCCGGTGACGTCGAGGGTCGAGATGCGCTCGCCCGCGGCATCCACCAGCCAGGCGTGTGGGATCTTGGCGCCCGGCCGGGTTGTGGCCTGCACGTACAGCTGCGGGTCGCGGCGCCATTCCTCGGTTCCGGCGGCCGGATCGCCAAGCACCGCGCTCGACTCGTAGCGCTGGTTCAGCTCCACGCCCTGCGCGTTGAACTCGGTGTTCTTCAGCTTCAGGGCCGCGTAGAGCGCATCGCGCGCGGCAACGCCGTCGGTGGTCGCCGATTGGATCTTCGCGAGCATGGCGGCCAGCGGGTCGTCGGAGTCGTCGATCGCCAGTGCCTCCCGGATGGCGCCGTAGTCCTTGCGGGACTGGTTCGCCCTGGCGACGATCTGCTTGCCCACCGGCACCCGCTCGTCGGAGTACGAGTCGAGCAGCCGGGGACCGGCGTCACCGCGGATGACGAAGGCCAGCTTCCAGGCGAGGTTGAAGGCATCCTGCATGCAGGTGTTCGAGCCCAGCCCGGAGCTCGGTGGGTGCCGGTGCACGGCGTCGCCGGCGCAGAACACGCGGCCGCGGTGGTAGAGCTCGGCGTGCTGCTGGTTCACGTACCAGACCATGGTGCGGTCGATGTCGAAGTCGAGGTCGTCGTCGCCGATGAGGGTGCGGATCTGGCTGCGCAGGAACTCCTCGGAGAGGTCCGGCTCGCCCTTGCTGATGTCGAAGCCCCAGCCCATGATCCACTGGTCCCACGGCCGGATGGCCCGGAACGTGGCCATGCCGATCTCACCGAAGCTGGCGGCCGGGTTGATGATCCAGTGCAGGATGCTCGGCCGGTGCTCGACGTAACGAGTGAGGTCCGCGTTGAACAGCACGTACACGGTGCCGGCACGGGCTTTCTCGCCGACGATCGGCAGCTCGAGTTCCTCGGCGACGAGGGAGTTCGCGCCGTCAGCGCCAACGAGGTAGCGGGCGCGCTGCGTGTACTCCTGCCCGGTGATTCGGTTGAGGAGCCGCACCGTCACCCCATCGGCGTCCTGCTCGTGGCCCAGGTACTCGGTGTTGAACGAGACGTCGGCGCCCCGCGCCGCCGCGTTCTTGACGAGGATCGGCTCCATCACCGTCTGCGGGATGTCGAGCATCGGCGATGGGCTGCCGGTCAGGTAGTCGGTGGCCCGGTCGGGACCGGTGCCCCAGGTGCGCAGGCGGGCGATCTCAGGACCCGTCAGGCTGGTCGTGAACAGCGTGTCGCCCATCCACTCCCACGGGGTGGCCGCCTGCTTGGCTTCATCCTCGATGCCGAGGTCGCGCAACACCTCGACGGCGCGCTGGTTGGTGATGTGCGCCCGCGGCGTGTTCGCCAGCCAGTTCCACTTCGAGACCACGTGCACGCGCACCCCGTAAGTGGCCAGGGCCAGTGCGCAGGTTGCACCGGTGGGCCCGGTCCCCACGATTAGGACGTCAGTATCGAATTCCGAGTCGACCACGATCGCTCTCTTCCTTGAGATGGTTCTGTGCGGACCTGCTGTTGGTCCTCCGTGCTGGGATACTAGCATGCTAGTTCCTCGAGGCAACCAAACCCCGGCTTGCGCTGCGGCGGGCGCTGCTCTACGCTCGCCGTTACCCGCTAGCATGCAAGTCACGCCGGCACAGCAAAGGAGCTACGCGATGATCCGCCACCCTTCCCCGACCGTCAGCCCTCAGCTCGAGGCGTCGGCTCGGCTGCGAGATGCGACGCTCACTACCGTGCCGTGCGCTCCCGTTCGCGACCTGCTCGGCACCGACCTGGATGCGGCCTACGCGACGCAAGAACTGATCATCCGTTCACTCGAGTCGGCCGAGAACCCTCGGGTCGGGCGCAAGGTGGGCCTGACCGCCCCGGCGGTGCAGCGGCAGCTCGGCGTCGACCAGCCCGATTTCGGGGTGCTGCTCGCTGACATGGAGATCGCCGAGGATGCCCTGATCCCCCACGAGACGCTGCTGCAGCCGCGGATCGAGGCCGAGATCGCGTTCGTGATGGCGCGGGATGTCACGGACACCGACCGCGCCTCGGTGATGGCGTCCGTGTCCTATGTCGTGCCGGCGCTCGAGATCGTCGACAGCCGCGTCGCGGCCTGGGACATTTCCATCGTCGACACCGTCGCCGACAACGCGTCCAGCGCCTATTACGTGCTCGGAGCGGCGCGACTGCCGCTCGCCGACTACTCCCCGATCGACGCCACCATGTCGATGAGCATCGACGGCGAGGTGGTCTCCACTGGATCGGGCGCGGCTTGCCTCGGCGATCCGGTGAACGCGCTGGTCTGGGTGGCAGAGACCGCTGCCCGTCTCGGACGGCCGCTCCGCGCCGGCGAGATTGTGCTGTCCGGCGCTCTCGGCCCGATGGTGCCGCTGCTGCCCGGCGCGACCGTCGAAGCCACCATCAGCGGCCTCGGCTCCGTCTCGGCGACCGCCTCCGCCTCGGCCTCGGCCTCGGCCTGAACTTTCCCCTCCCCCACACCACCAAAAAAGGAAATGCATCAATGTCAACGTTGACAACGCGTCGCCAAGACCGGGCTCCCGCCGCGAAGAAGCAAGGCGGCCCGCTGAAGGTTGCCCTCGCCAGCTTCATCGGCACCACGGTCGAGTACTACGACTTCTTCATCTACGGCACGGCCGCAGCACTGGTCTTCCCGGCGATCTTCTTCCCCGAGGCCACGCCGCTGATGGGTTCGCTGCTGTCCTTCGCCACCTTCGGCGTCGGCTTCCTCGCCCGCCCGCTCGGCGGCATCATCTTCGGCCACTTCGGTGACCGGGTGGGCCGCAAGAAGATGCTCGTCATCTCGCTGCTCGGCATGGGCGCGGCGACGCTACTGATGGGCATGCTGCCCACCTACGCGCAGATCGGAATCTGGGCGCCAATCCTGCTGACCGTGCTGCGCCTGTTCCAGGGCATCATGGTGGGCGGCGAGTGGGGCGGCGCGACACTGATGGCAGTCGAGCATGCCCCGCGCGGCAAGCGCGGCTTCTACGGCGCATTCCCGCAGACCGGCGCCCCTGCCGGCACCTTCCTCGCCACCGGCGCATTCATGCTCGTCTCGCAGCTGCCGGATGACGCTTTCATCAGCTGGGGCTGGCGAGTGCCGTTCCTCGCGAGCATCGTCCTCGTGCTCGTCGGGCTGTTCATCCGACTGTCCGTGGCAGAGAGCCCCGCCTTCGCCGCGGCACGCGAGCAGCAGGAGATCGTCAAGGTTCCGGTGGCAGTCGCGTTCCGTCGTCACTGGCGCGAAATCCTGCTGGTCGCCGGCACCTACCTCAGCCAGGGTGTGCTCGCCTACATCACCATGGCGTTCCTGGTGAACTACAGCGGCGGCGTCGGCATCGACCGCACCTCCGCGCTGCTCGGCGTCATGCTCGCCGCGATCATCGCCGTCTTCCTCTACCCGGTGTTCGGGTCGCTGTCCGACACCTTCGGTCGCAAGACGTTGTACTTCGCCGGGGCGGTCGGCATGCTGATCGCCACCCCGATCGGCTTCATGCTGATCAACACCGGCGAGGCGTGGGCCTTCACCCTCGCTGTCGTGCTGATCTTCGGCGTCACCATGTCAATGTCGGCGGGCGTCACCGGGTCGCTGTTCTCGATGGTATTTTCCCGTGAGGTGCGCTACTCCGGCTCATCCGTCGGCTATACGATCTCGCAGATCGCCGGCCCGGCGTTCGCGCCGACCATCGCGACCGGCCTGCTGGCCTCGACCGGTTCGAGCGACGCCGTCGTGATCTACCTCGTCATCATCTGCGTGATCTCAGTGATCTCTGTCGCGCTCATCCCCGGCGGCTGGGGCCGCGCGGAAGCGGAGCACATCAGGAAGCGCGAGCTGGCTGAAGAGACCAGCGCAGCGTAACCACCCGCAAAACAACGCAGTGCCGTGACCCCCAGGGGTCACGGCACTGCCTTGTTTCCGCGGTCAGCCGAGGGTTTGGGCGCCGGTGGTCACGATATGCAGGCGTTGGGTCGGACGAGTCGCGGCAACATACAGAGCGCTCGCCCCGCGGCTGCCGGCACGTTCGATGCTGTCTGGGTCGACGAGCACGACGGCGTCGAACTCGAGGCCCTTCGACGTCTGCGGCGACAGCACCGAGATCGGCCGGGCAAGCGACGCCGAGCCGAGCGCGACGTCAGCACCGAGCGCGGTCCGCAGGTGCTGGTACAGCTCGGGGACGAGGGCGTCGTCGGCGATGACCGCGACGGTGCCCCGGTCATCGATGCCGCGATCCTCCTGCACCGCGGCGAGCGCGGCGTCGAGCAGCCCCCCGTCGTCGATGCCGCGCCGGAAGATCTCCCACTCCGAGCGGCGGACCGCCGTGGACGGGGTGATCGGCAGTCCGTGCGCGCGGGCGAAGCGTTCCGCGGCATCGGTGATCTGCGATGGCGTGCGGTAGTTGACGGTGAGTTCCTCGAGCCGGAACTCCGTGGTGAGCGTGCCGAGGGCGTCGGACCAGCTGGCGGCGGCCGCGGCCGAACTGGCCTGGGCGATGTCGCCGACGATGGTGAAGCTGCGCATCGGGCCGCGGCGCAACAGCACCCGCCACTGCATCGACGACAGCTCCTGCGCCTCGTCAACCACGATGTGGCCGTAGGTCCAGGTGCGGTCGGATGAGGCACGCTCCGCGGCGCTCAGCCGTTCGGCGCTGGGTGCGAACCCGGCGGCGAGCGCCTCGGCGCTCACCATCCCTTCGACATCCATGTTCTGGATCGCCTGCTCGGCATTCTCGACGTCCCGCTTGCGCTGCGCCTTCTCCTCGCGTTTGCGGGCGTCGGAGACGGTGTCCATCTCACCCAGCAGCTCGGCTGCCTCATCGAGCAACGGGATGTCGGACACCGTGAACTCGGCGTCGCGGCTGCGCCGGAGCAGTGCCCGTTTCGCGGGCGACCATCCGGGCGTGAGGCTCGCCAGCCAGGTCGGCCGGGCATAGAGGTCCTGGATCAGTTTCTCGGGGGTTAGCGGCAGCCAGGCCGTGTTCAACGCCACCCGCACGTCGTAGCTGGAGCGCAGGTCTTCGCGCAGCATCGACAGGTCGGAGTCGTCGATGGCGTTGCCCTGTTCCCGCAACTGCGAGGCAAGCTGCCGGGCGAGGGCCTTCAGGGCGGCCTTGTTGAAGGTGACCCGTGCCACGTTGTGCGGTTTACGGCTCTGCCAGGCCTCGCGCATGGCGTCGGCGATCAGTTGCGGCTGCACCACCAGGCGTTCCCCGCTGACGTCGAGGGTTTGCGGCTCGGTCGGCACGATCTGCCGGCTCTTCACCGCACGCTTGATGAGGTCGGCCATCTGCCGGCTGCCCTTCAGGGCCGCGACATCCGTTGTGTCCTCGTTCTGGGCATCGACGCCCGGATACAGCTGGCCGACGCTTGCCAGCACCACCCCGGTCTCACCGAGGGACGGCAGCACCTGTTCGATGTACTGCAGGAAGCTGCGCGACGGGCCCACGATGAGCACACCGCTGCGCGCCAGCTGTTCCCGATTCTCATAGAGCAGGTAGGCGGCGCGGTGCAGCGCCACCGCGGTCTTGCCGGTGCCCGGTCCCCCCTGAACCACCAGCACGCCGCGCAGTTCGCTGCGGATGATGCGGTCCTGCTCGGCCTGGATCGTCGCGACGATGTCGTGCATGCGGCCGGTGCGCTGGGCGGTGAGTGCGGCCAGCAGTGCGGAGTCGCCGCTGACCTGCTCGCTGAGCAGGGACTCGTCGAAGATGTCGTCGCTGATCGACACCACCTTGCGGCCCTTACTGGAGAGGTGACGGCGGGCGCGCATGCCCAGCGGAGTCGCCGCGGTGGCCTGGTAGAACGCGCTCGCCTGCGGGGCGCGCCAGTCGAGCAGGATTGGGTCGCGGTTGTCGTCGCGCAGTCCGATCCGTCCGATGTACCGCACCGACCCGGACTGGGGTGTCAGCTTGCCGAAGGCCAGCCGTTCGTCGACCTCACGCAGTTGGGCGATGCGGTCCTCGTAGATGCGCGCAAACGAGTCACGCTCCGAGCGGTGCTGGTGGGTGCCGCCCGGCGTTTGGCGGCGCACCGCCGCGAGGGCGTCCTCCGCCTCCTGACGTACATCGTCGAGCCGTCGGTAAAGGCGCTCGACGTAGTCGCGCTCGCGCTCAAGTTCGGAATTTGTCACAGATGCACCTCGGGATTCAAGGCCATCAAGCTTACGCGGTCTCGTTGAACGCCGGATTGCTCTCGAACTATTGCGTCGCCCTATTGCGTCACCGACAGTTTTGTCGCATCCTTGAAGCACATACTCAATCCCCCGTGGAGACTCGCAGGCAGTGCCGCAGCCCCGGGGGTTGAGTTTGTTAACGGAGCGGAATGCCCTGCAAAGCCCGTCGAGATGCCACGACCGCGCGCAGCAGTTCCGCCTCGTGCGCCTGAGGGTCGAGCGGAACCTGACCGGTCACCATCCGCTGCCGGAAGAACGCCAACCGGGTGGAGTCGCGAATGTATCGGCGCATCTGGCTCGACAGCCCGTGGGACGCCGCCCAACGCTTCGCGGTGCGCCGGCCGGTCGCGGTGGCGAGAGCGGCGACCTCAGCCGGGTTGAACCAGCCGGTTGCCGCGTACTCGTGCAGGCGGGCGAAGGTGAGACGCTGCTCCTGACGCCGCAGATACACCACGAACAGGGTGCCGAGCACGAACAGGGGCACCTGCACCAGCACGTAGTAGCCGAAGAAGTCGGGCACGATGAACAGCGCCCCGTTCCAGAACGCGTGCAGCAGTATTGCCGCGACCAGGCCCACCACGAACGCGCCGAGCCCGGCCGCGATACCCGCTCGGCGCGCGGCGAGCCCGATCGCGAAACCGGTGAGTGCCGTGAACATCACGTGGGCGAACGGCGACATCAGCCCGCGCACGATGAACACCCCGGCGATGTCGCCGAAGCTGCCTTCGCTCTCGAGGATGGCAATGGCGAAGTACTGGATGTTCTCGGTGAAGGCGAAACCGGCACCGATGCAGGCGGCATAGACGATGCCATCCACCGGGCCATCGAAATGGCGGCGGGCGACCAGGAAGATCAGCAGCACGCCGAGGCCCTTGGCCGTCTCCTCCACGATCGGCGCCTGCACGGCGGCCTGCAGGAACACAAAGGAGTCGGTCGAGCCGCCGAACGACGCGATCACGCTCTGAATCTCACCATCGATGATGAGCGCGAGCAGCACGGATACTCCGGCGCCCCAGAGGAACGCGAAGAGCAGGATGACCCGCGGCTCGGGTTCCCAGGTGTCGACCCAGCGCACCCCAAGCGCCACGATGCCGAGCGGCACCAGCGCGATGACGGCCGACACGACGAAACCGGCCACGCCGAGCACGGCGACGAAATACCCGAACACGGTGAGCAGCGCAAGCGCACCAAGCAGGATGCCGACGACCGCCAGGGCGCCGAGCGCTCCATTGGCGCGCACCGGGCGGGCGAGCACCGGCTGCGTGGCTAAATGGGTTCCCTGCTGAACGGAGATCGGAGCCTCAGGGATGCGCGACTCAGACGAATCCATGCCACTCAGGTTAGTGGTCTCTGCCTGTCACTCGATGCGCTCGCCCGGCCGCACGATATGCCCGTGCCACGAAACATTCCGGGACCACTCGGGATACCGTATGTTCATGCAGCACCACGAGGAGCCGTACGAGCGCAGCGAGACCGAGAGCGAGCGGCTCGACCGCAATTGGGGCGAAATCCTGCAGGAGTTGCGGGTCACCCAGACCGGCACGCAGATCCTCACCGGTTTCCTGCTCACACTCGCCTTCCAGCCTCGCTTCGCCGAGCTAGATGCGTTCCAGGTGGGTGTGTATCTGACCTTGCTGTCGGCCGCGGTGATTACCACCACTCTCGCGCTGGCGCCGGTCAGCATGCACCGCGCCCTGTTTCGTCAGCGGGCGAAGCACCAGATCGTGCGCACCAGCAACGCGGTCCTCAAGATCACTCTGGTGATGGTCGCCCTGATCCTCACCGGCACCATGCTGCTGATCTTCGACGTCGTGCTCGGCCACACGCAGGGCATCATCGCCGCGGCCGTCACCCTCATCCTCACGGCCGTCGCCTGGCTCGTCCTGCCGCTTGCCACTCGGCCGGATCGCGACTGACCCGGCCGTGACAGGCACATCAGGCCCAGCAGGGTCGCTGCCCGCCCCGCCGACCAGTCGCGCGATGAGCCGGCGGGAGTGGCGCTATGCCGCACGGCGGGCCTGGCACGGGTTCCTGCGCCATCGAGGCCTGGACTCCGCCGCGGCGCTCACCTTCTTCGCGGCGCTCAGCTTGTTCCCGGCGGCGCTCGTGCTGGTGTCGGTGTTCGCCATCGCCGACAGCCGCACCAACGCCGCCGAGGATGTCCTGGCGGTCATCGGTGAATTCGCCCAGCAGTCGACCGTGGACACCCTGCGGGATCCGCTGCAGCAACTGGTGCAGATCCCGAACCCGGGCATCGCGCTCCTGGTCGGACTGGCGTCGACGATCTGGACGGCGTCCGCCTACGCGACGGCGTTCGGACGGGCGATGAACGCCGTCTACGAGGTGCAAGAGGGCCGGCACATCTGGCGGTTCCGTGGCCTGATGCTGCTGGTCACGGTGGTGTTGCTCGTCGGCTTCGCGCTGGTAGTGACGCTGCTGCTTCTGACGCCGAGCATTGCCGCCGCGGTCGCGGCGGAGGCCGGCTTCGGCGAGCCGTGGATCACGCTGTTCAACGTACTGAAATGGGTCGTGATCGCCGGACTCGCGTTCGCCCTGGTGGCCATGCTGTACTACTTCACCCCGAACGTGAAGCACACCCGCAAGCGCTGGGTGAGCTACGGCTCGGCGTTCGCGGTCATCGTCTGGGCGCTCGGCACCGCGGGTTTCGCCGTGTACATCTTCACCGTGGGCCAGTACGAGCGGGTGTACGGCTGGCTGGGCGGCGCGGTGGTCACGCTGCTCTGGCTTTACCTGACGAACGTGGTCATGGTGCTTGGAGCTGAGGTAGATGCGGAGATCGTGCGGGCGCGGCAGCTGCTCGCCGGCATCCAGTCGGAAGAAGTGATCCGACTACCAGCACGAGATACGGCGCGCACCCTGATGCTGGCGCGGCAACGTTCGGCGGATGTCGCGGAGGGACGGGAGATCCGGGAGAGCGCCGCCGAGTAACGGCCCGCCGGTTGTGCCCCCTATTCGGGGGGCGTAGCGTGTGGGAACACGCCAGCTGAGAGGAGCGCCCATGCCCGTCGATCCCGCCACCCGGTACCGCACCGAAGGCTTCCCCCCGCAGCACCAGGAGCAACCAGGGCTCACCTCGCGCACCGAACCGAGGCCCGATCACGGCGAGGAGAGCTACGTCGGTCATGGCCGGTTGCAGGGTTACCGGGCGCTGATCACCGGCGGAGACTCCGGCATCGGTCGGGCCACCGCGATCGCGTTCGCCAGAGAAGGGGCGGATGTCGCCATTTCGTACCTTCCCGAGGAGCAGGAGGATGCCGAAGACACCGCACGCTGGATCGACCGCGCCGGGCAGCGCGCCGTCCTGCTGCCGGGAGATGCCCGCGACGAGGCATACTGCACCAGCCTGGTCAGCCGCACGGTCGACGCCTTGGGCGGACTGGACGTGCTGGTTCTGAACGCCGCATACCAAGAGAACCGCGACAGCCTCGAGGATCTATCGACCGACGAGTTGGACCGCGTCTTTCGCACCAACCTGTACGGCACGGTGTGGATCGCCCGCGCAGCCCTCCCGCACCTGAGCGCCGGCTCGTCGATCATCGTGACCTCGTCGATCCAGGCGTTCAACCCGTCGCCGCAGTTGATCGACTATGCGATGACCAAGGCGGCGCAGGTGGCGTTCGTCAAGGCGCTGGCGCAGCAGCTCGGCGGCCGCGGCATCAGGGTCAATGCGGTGGCGCCCGGTCCGATCTGGACGCCGCTCATTCCGGCGACGAATTGGCCGGAGAAACTGCCAGAGTTCGGCCAGGACACCCCGCTCGGCCGGGCGGGTCAGCCGGCGGAGTTGGCGCCGGCCTACGTGTACCTCGCCAGCGACGCCGCGAGCTACGTGTCGGGCGCCGTGTTGCCGGTCACCGGCGGAAAGGGGTTGTGACATGCCACGCGGAAAAGACTCCCGACTGAAGGATCCCGAACTCTATGAGGAGTTGCGCGACGACGGCGCTTCGAAGGAGAAGGCCGCGCGAATCTCCAACGCGGCGGCGAAGCAGGGCAGGTCGAAGGTCGGCCAGAAGGGCGGCGAGTCCGGCTCGTACGACGACTGGACGGTCGACGACCTGAAGAAGCGTGCCAAGGAGCTGGGGCTGAGCGGCTATTCGAAGCTCACGAAGAGCGAGCTGGTCGACAAGCTGCGCAACCACTGAGTGGCCCAGACCCTCGATCGGCGGTTGTTCGGGTCAGCCGCTGATCGAGCTTTGCGAGTGCGGTGCGCCGACCGGTTTCGGCTCGGCCGATCCGCGCTGCCGCAGGTAGATCGAGAACGCCACCATGCATCCGACCGCGAGGAACTCGGATTGCCAGTTTTGCAGCGTGCGATTCCAGAACTCGGGCTGCAGCAGGTACTCCGCCCAGCCGATCGTCGGCTGCGCGTGCTGCAGCTGCTCGTCGTTGTAGACCACCACCCCGGCCACCGATTGGGCAAGCCAGGACAGCAGGAAGATGCTGCCCATCACCAGCGCGAGTGAATTGGACAGCAGCCAACGCCGCCCGCCCTCGACCTTGGCCCAGCGGGGAGAGTCGGGGCGCGCATAGCGGCCGACGAGCTGTTCCTGATCCGATTCGGCGCCCTCCTCTCCCGGCTTCTTGGACTCCGGGGAGCCTCGCTGCACGAGCCAGACCGTGCCGAGGATGAAGAGCAGGACCTGCAGGAACTCCGACTGCCAGTTCTCGGCGACATCGACGACATAGGCCGACGAGGTGACGTAGTCGAGCAGCCCGACCGCGGGCTGAGAATGGTCGAGCTGCTCGGCGTTGTACAGCGCCTGCCCGGGGTGAACGCCTGCCCGGTCAGCGCCAGCACGAAGATGACGCCGAAGAAGATGCTGAGTCCGTGACCACGGAACGCCCGTGGCATCCCGCTCACCACGACACGAACCCGCATGGTGCGCCACCTTCCGCTCAGGCGGTCTTCTTGGGCTTTCGCGTGCTGGTGGGCTTCGCGCCGGTGGGCTTCGCGCCGGTGGTCTTCGTGGCGGTGGTCTTCTTCGCTGCCGGGGTCTTCTTCGCGGGGGCCCGGCTGCGCGTGGAACGGCTGGGCGCTTCACCCTTCGAGTCCGCGACATCCGTGTCCGCGTCATCCGGCACCGCTGTGGTCTTCTTGCCTTTGTCTACGCGGTTCTTATCGACGCTGCGGCGCAGCGCCTCCATCAGGTCGAGCACCTCGCCGCCCTCGCGCTCCGGGGTCTCGCCGAAGGTCTCCTCGGTGCTGAGCGCGTCGCCCTTCTCCAGTTTGGCCTCGATCAGCTGCTTCAGCTCTACCTGGTACTCGTCGGTGAACTGGCTCGGGTCGAAATCCGAGGCGAACGAGTCGACCAGCGCCGCGGACATCTGCAGCTCCTTGTCCGACACCTTCACCTGCTCGTCGAGCGACGGGAACGCCGCCTGCCGCACCTCGTCGTTCCAGAGCAGCGACTGCAGCATGAGCACGTCGCCGCGCACCCGCAGGGCGCCCAGCCGGGTCTTCTGCCGCAGCGAGAAGTTCACGATGGCGGTGCGGTCAGTCTCCTCGAGGGTCTGCCGCAGCAGGGCGTACGCCTTCAGCGACTTCGAATCCGGCTCGAGGTAGTAGCTGCGGTCGAACATGATCGGGTCGAGCTGGTCGCTCGGCACAAACTCGACCACGTCGATCTCGCGGCTGCGTTCCACCGGCAGCGCGGCGAGATCCTCGTCGGTGAGCACCACGGTGCGGTCGCCGTCGTCGTAGGCCTTGTCAATGTTCTCGTAGTTCACGACCTTGCCGCAGATCTCGCACTTGCGTTGGTAGCGGATGCGGCCGCCGTCCTTGTCGTGCACCTGGTGCAGCGAAATGTCGTGGTCTTCGGTCGCGCTGTATAGCTTGACGGGCACGTTCACGAGACCGAACGTGATGGCGCCCTTCCAGATCGCTCTCATGACCCCATCATTCCGATAAACCCGGCGATTCTCACCCCTGTTCGGGGTACATTGTGGGCATGGCGGGCAAGGGAGAGTACGTCACGGTGGAGGGGCATCGGCTGAAGCTGACCAGCCTCGACCGAGTGATGTACCCCGAGACGGGAACGACGAAGGCGGAGGTACTCGACTACCTCGCGCGGATCGCCCCGGTGATGCTGCCGCACGTTCGCGACCGGCCGGCCACCCGCAAGCGCTGGGTGCACGGGGTGGGAACACCGGATGCCCCCGGTCAGGTGTTCTTCCAGAAGAACCTGGACGAGGGCACCCCCGCCTGGGTAACCCGGCGGGAGATCCAGCACTCCGACGGCCCGAAGAGCTACCCGCTGGTGAACAACCTGGCCACCCTCACCTGGCTCGGTCAGATCGGCGCGCTCGAGATCCACGTGCCGCAGTGGCGGTTCGGGCCCAAGGGCGCGCAGCGCAATCCGGACCGGCTGGTGCTCGACCTCGACCCCGGCGAGGGCGTCGGGTTGGCCGAGTGCGCCGAGGTGGCGAGGCTTGCCCGCACCATTCTTACCGGCATGGGGCTTGACCCGATGCCGGTAACCAGCGGCAGCAAGGGCATCCACCTGTATGCCGCCCTCGATGGTAAGCAGAGCAGTGATGAGGTGTCCGCGGTCGCCCATGAACTGGCCCGTGCCCTGGAGGCCGATCACCCCGACCTGATCGTCAGCGACATGAAGAAGACGCTCCGCACCGGCAAGGTGCTGGTCGACTGGAGCCAGAACAACGGCAACAAGACCACGATCGCGCCGTACTCGCTGCGCGGCCGGATGCGCCCGACGGTGGCCGCTCCGCGCACCTGGCGGGAGCTGGCGTCGAAGAACCTGCGGCATCTGGAGTTCCACGAAGTGTTGCAGCGGGTGGCGGAGAAGGGCGACCCGCTGGCCGATCTGTCGGCCGGGCATCTGGAGAAACCGGACAGGCTGGCCAAGTACCGGGGCATGCGCGACGCCGCGCGAACACCCGAACCGGTGCCGAGTCATCCGGCTCCGACATCCGACGGCCGCAGTTTCGTGATCCAGGAGCACCACGCCCGGCGGCTGCACTACGACTTCCGGCTCGAGAACGACGGGGTGCTGGTGAGCTGGGCGGTGCCGAAGGGGATTCCGACGACACCGAACCGCAACAACCTGGCGGTGCAGACCGAGGACCACCCGTTGGAGTACGGCGAGTTCGAGGGAACCATTCCGGCCGGGGAATATGGCGCGGGAGAGGTGACGATCTGGGACAGCGGCACCTACGACTTGGAGAAGTGGCGCGAGAACGAAGAGGTGATCGTGATCCTGCACGGTCGCCCCGACGGCGGGTTGGCCGAGCCGGTGCGGGTGGCGCTGATCCACACCAACGACAACAACTGGCTGCTGCACCGGATGAAGGACCAGCGGGAGGGGCACTGGTCGCGCAACTCGAAGGCACACACCCATGAAATTCAGGATGCCAGTGCTGCCGAGCGCAGCGAAGTGCCGGAAACTCGTGGGCGCCGGACGTCGAGTCCTGAGTTTCGCGAGTCAGCGAAGTACACCGCGATGCTCGCCACTCAGGGCACCGAGGCAGCCGTGCACGATGACGCGGACTGGGCCTTCGAGATGAAGTGGGACGGCATCCGCGCCCTCGCCTACGTCAGCGGCGGCGGCATCCGATTGATCTCACGCAATGGCAACGACCTGACCGACACGTACCCCGATCTTGCCGAGCTCGCCGACCGGGTGCGGGGCGATGCCGTGCTCGACGGCGAGATCGTCGCCCTCAACGGGCGCGGCCGACCCGACTTCGGACGTCTTCAGGAACGGATGAACCTGGCGCGCCCTGGCGACGTTCAGAAGGCAGCGCGCAAGACGCCGGTGCAGTTCATGGTGTTCGACGTGCTGGAGGTAGACGGCGCCCCGGTCGTCACGCGCAGCTACGAAGAGCGGCGCGACCGGCTGGCCGGCATCCTGACCCCGGCCGGTCGCATCCACCTTCCCCCGGCGTTCGAGGGAAACCTCGAGGCGGCGATGCAGAGCAGCCGGGAGTTGGCGTTGGAAGGGGTGATGGCGAAGCAACGGGACAGCCAGTACGTCGGCCGACGCTCCCGCGCCTGGATCAAGATCAAGCATCACCTCACCCAGGAGGTGATCATCGCCGGCTGGCGCCCGGGTCAGGGCCGGCGATCCGGCGGGGTCGGCTCGCTGCTGCTGGCCGTGCCGGAGGACGGCAGGCTGCGCTATGTCGGCCGGGTCGGCACCGGCTTCCGCGAGCGTGACCTCGACGAGATGCAGGCCAGGTTCGCGCGGATCGGCCGCAAGACGAGTCCGATGACGGATGTCCCGGCGCTCGACGCCCGCGACGCGCACTGGCTCACTCCCCGGTTCGTGGGAGAGGTCGAGTTCACCGAATGGACCAGCGTCGGTCGCCTGCGCCAGCCCACCTGGCGCGGCTGGCGCCCGGACAAGAACCCCACCGATGTAGTGAAAGAAGGCTGAGCGATGAGCAACATCACCGAGTACGAGCCAGACCCGGAGGACGAACGCGAGGTCGACCTGGAAGTCGAGGGCGGCGAACCCACCGCTCCCCCGACCCTCGATCCCGACGAACGAGTCGAGGCGGAAGAAGAGCGCGACGTGGCGCTCGACGACGACCGACCGGCGTAGCCGCGAATAAATCGGCATCGCTCATGCGTCAGTTGACGGTGCGAGGGAATACTGCGCCCACACGACGGGGTTGGGCTTCATGGCCACCCTCCCCCTCGTGAATGAGACACCATGACCGCGCACCACCCCTTCGAGTTCGGAATCGCCAGCTTCGGCGAACTCACCAGTTCACCGGATCGGGGAACACCGACCGCGAAGGAACGCCTCGACCAGGTGCTGGAGGCGGCCGTGCTCGCCGACACGGCGGGCATCGACTTCCTCGGCATAGGCGAGCACCATCGGGCGGACTACGCGGTGTCGTCCCCCGCCATGGTGCTGGCCGCCGTGGCCGCGCAGACCAGCCGCATCCGGCTGAGCAGCGCCGTCTCGGTGCTGTCCACCCTGGACCCGGTGCGCCTGTATGAGGACTTCGCGACCCTCGACCTGATGTCGAGCGGACGTGCCGAGATCATCGCCGGACGCGGGGTCTTCGTCGACTCGTTCCCGCTGTACGGCTACAATCTGACCGACTACGAGGCACTGTTCGAAGAAAAGCTCGACCTGCTGCTCGAGGTGAACCGCCACGAGAACGTCACCTGGCAGGGATCGTTCCGGGCGCCGCTGCACGATGCGCCGGTGATGCCACGCGCCCAGCAGCCCGAGATCCCGGTGTGGCTCGGCGTGGGCGGCACGCCGGCGAGCGTGGTGCGCGCCGCCGTGCGCGGGCTGCCGGTGATGTTTGCCGGCATCGGCGGCGACCCGCGCGGTTTTGCCCGGTTGGCTCAGCTGCACGCCGCGGCGGGCGAGCAGTCGGGACATCCGGCCGGCAGCCTCGCGGTCGGGATGACCGGGCACTTCTTCGTGGCCGAGAACTCCCAGGACGCCAAGGCGGAGTTTGCCGAGCAGTACTCCCGGTACTGGGCGGAGAACACGCCACGCTCGGTGGTGATGACCGAGGAGCACTACGAGTTCGCCACCGGCCCGACCGGTGCGCTGCTCGTCGGCAGCCCCGCCGAGGTGGCCGAGAAGATTCTCTCGCAGCACGAGGCCATCGGCCACGAGCGCTTCATGGCGCAGTTCATCGGCAACATGCCCACCCCCAGGCTGCTGCGCTCGATCGAGCTGCTCGCCGGCGAGGTGATGCCGATCGTGCGGCGCGAGCTCGGGATCGAAGCATCGCCGACCGCTGGCTAACCGGCGGCGGCACTACCGAGCACGAGCTAACACCGAGCACGAGTCGCCTCGTACTGTTGACCGGGTGACTGCACCTCCGGCCCCGCCCACCGTCCTTGCCACCCTGCGCAACCCGCGGGCGTTCAGCACCGAGGTGCTCGCCGGAATCGTCACCACCCTGGCGCTGATCCCCGAGGTGATCTCGTTCTCGGTGATCGCTGGGGTGGATCCGCGGGTGAGCCTCGTGGCATCCGTGGTGCTGGCGATCTCGATGTCGATCCTGGGCGGGCGGCCGGCGATGATCACCGCCGCGGCCGGCGCCGTCGCGCTGGTGGTTGCCCCACTGGTCAGAGACCACGGGGTCGAGTATCTGCTGCCGGCCGTGGTGTTGGCGGGGCTGATTCAGATTCTGTTCGGCGTCACCGGGCTGGCCCGGATCATGCGCTTCATTCCCCGCTCGGTGATGATCGGGTTCGTCAACGCCCTCGGCATCCTGATCTTCGTGGCGCAGGTGCCGCACCTGCTGGGCGTGCCGTGGCTGGTGTATCCCCTGTTCGCTATCACCGCGCTGATCGTGCTGGTGCTGCCGCGCTTCACCACCGCGGTGCCGGCGCCGCTGGTCGCGATCATCGTGGCCACCGTGATCACCGCCGTCGCGCACCTCGCGGTGCCGACGGTGGGCGATCAGGGCGACCTGTCGGGCGGACTGCCCGGGTTGACCACCCTGCTGGTTCCCCTGGACGCCAGCACGCTCGGCATCATCTGGCCGACCGCGCTCAGCGTCGCGTTCGTTGGCCTGATGGAGACCCTGCTGACCGCAAAACTAGTCGACGACATCACCGACACCCGGTCGAACAAGAGCCGAGAATCCTGGGCGCTCGGGGTGTCGAACATCCTGGCCGGCTTCTACGGCGGCATCGCCGGATGCGCGATGATCGGCCAAACCGTGGTGAACGTGAAGCTCGGCCGGGCTCGCACCCGCCTGTCGACGCTGGTCGCCGGCCTGTTCCTGCTGCTGCTGGTCACCGTACTGAGCCAGGTGATGGCGATGATCCCGATGGCGGCACTCGCGGCGGTGATGATGATCGTCGCCGTGAAGACCGTCAACTGGCACAGCGTCACGCCGGCCACCCTGAAACGGATGCCGCTGCCCGAGACCCTGGTCATGCTCACGACGGTCACGGTAGTCGTCGCCACCGACAACCTGGCCATCGGGGTGGCGATCGGCGCGGTGCTGGCCATCCTGCTGTTCGCCCGCCGGGTCGCGCACGTGCTGCGGGTCGACCGCACGGTCAGCGCAGACGACACGCGGGTGGCCTACACGGTCACCGGCCCGTTGTTCTTCGGCAGCAGCAACGACCTGGTGGAACAGTTCTCCTACGGCATCGACCCGGCCGAGGTGACCGTGGACTTCACCGGCGCGCAGATCTGGGACGCCTCAACGGTGGCCGCGCTCGACTCGGTGCGGACCAAGTACATCGAGCACGGGGCATCCGTCTCATTCACCGGCCTCGACGAACGAAGCACCGCGCTGCACGGTCGGCTCTCCGGCTACCTCGGCAGCTGAGTGGCCGCCCCGCTACATCTTGGGCGCTACATCTTGGGCGCTACATCTTGGGGAGGATGATTGCGCCGGTGTGCGGCACCAGTCCAGACAGCCGCTCGGGCGAGAGCACCTTCTCGACCTCTTCCTGCGTCATCAGGCCGGCCTCGATCACCAGTTCCGCGATCGACGCGTTGGTGGTGAGCGCGGCGTGCGCGAGGGTCGCGGATGCCGCGTAGCCGATGTACGGGGTCAGTGCGGTGACCACGCCCACGCTGGACTCCACCTGCCGGGCCAGCCGGTCGGTGTTGGCGGTGATGCCGTCGATGCAGTTGACCCGCAGGGTGCGGCAGGCGTTCGTCATCCACGCCAGCGACTGCATCATGCTCGCCGCAATCACGGGCTCGAAGGCGTTCAGCTGGAGCTGGCCGGCTTCCGAGGCGGCTGTGATCGTGGCATCCGCACCAATGACGCTGAACGCGACCTGGTTCACCACCTCGGGGATCACCGGGTTCACCTTGCCGGGCATGATCGATGATCCGGCCTGACGCTTGGGCAGGTTGATCTCACCGATGCCCGCCTGCGGGCCGCTGGAGAGCAGGCGCAGGTCGTTGCAGATCTTCGACAGCTTGACCGCAGAGCGCTTCAGCGTGCCGCTCAGCGTCATGAACACGCCGGTGTCGCTGGTGGCCTCGATCAGGTCGCTTGCGGTGACGAAGTCGAGCCCGCTGATCTCGCTGAGGTGGCGGCGCACGGTCTCGGCGTAGCGCTTGTCGGCGGTGATGCCGGTTCCGATGGCGGTCGCGCCGAGGTTGATCTCGGACAGGAACGGGATGACCTCGCGCAGCCGGTCGTAGTCTTCGGTGAGCGTGGTGGCGAAGCCGTGGAACTCCTGGCCGAGCGTCATCGGCACGGCATCCTGCAACTGGGTGCGACCGATCTTCAGGATGTCGTTGAACTCGACCGCCTTCCTTGCGAACGCCCCGGTGAGGGCGCGCAGTTCGGCGAGCTGGCGCTGCAGCGACAGGATCATGGCGAGCTTGATCGACGTCGGGTACACGTCGTTCGTGGACTGGCTGCGGTTGACGTCGTCGTTCGGGTTCAAGTACTCGTACTCGCCGCGACCATGACCCATCAGCTCGAGGGCCCGGTTGGTGATGATCTCGTTGGCGCACATGTTGGTGCTGGTGCCGGCACCGCCCTGGATCACACCGACCACGAACTGGTCGTGCAGGTGACCGTCGATGATCTCCTGGCAGACCTGGTCGATGATGTCGGCCTTGTCCGCCTCGAGCACGCCGATCTCTTTGTTCGCGCGGGCGGCCGCCTGCTTGACCATGGCCATCGCCTTGATCAGGTTGGGGTGGTTGCTGATGGCGCGGCGGGTGATCGGGAAGTTCTCCAGCGCGCGGGCGGTGTGGATGCCCCAGTACACATCGGCCGGGATCTGCATCGAGCCGAGCGAGTCTGTGTCGGTTCGCATCGGGATGGCGTCATCCTTCAGTCGATCCGTTGCACCCTCCGGACCTGTGGTTTTCACAAGGCTCTCGTCGGGTTGCAGTGTTTGTTCATCGAACGCTTGTGGCATTGCAGTCATAGTCTCGGCTCCTTCACCTGGAACCAGTCTAGGTCGACCATCAGGTGACGCGGCAGGGCCCGCGCGCTACTGTCGGAGCGTGACTCAATATCTGGAGCGTGCGATTCACTTGGCAACGTCGAACGTCGCTGACGGCGGCGGTCCGTTCGCGGCGGTCCTGGTCGCCGCGAACGGTCAGGTGTTCGAGGGAGTGAACCGGGTAACGCTCGACAACGACCCCACCGCTCACGCCGAAGTGGTGGCGATCCGCACCGCCTGCCAGGCGCTGGGCACCTTCGATCTCACCGGCGCGACCCTCTACAGCAGCTGCGAACCGTGCCCGCTGTGTTTAAGCGCCGCGCTCTGGGCACGGATCGATCGGGTGCAGTTCGCGGCCGACCGACGCGACGCGGCCGCGGCCGGGTTCGACGACGCCGCCTTCTATGCGGTGTTCGAGCAGCATCCGTCTCACTGGGCGATGCCGGTGACCCAGGCGCCGACGCCCGCCAGCGATGAACCGTTCGCCGCGTGGGCCGCCGCCGAGAACCGCGTGGAGTACTAGCGAGCCGAAGCGGCGGCGGCGGGATCAGCCCGCTCAGGACGGCGAGTCCGGCAGCAGGCCAAGCTGTCCCAGGAATTCCATCTGGTCGAAATAGAAGTGGTGCGCCGTAACCAGCCCGTTTTCGACGCGTGCGATATCACAGCTTCTCATCCTGATCTGCTTGCCGGTCGCCGGCATGCTCTCCCCCGACGGCAACTGCAATGGTCCCGTGTGCGTCCCCGTGAGGTAGCCCTCGTCGATAGCCACGTCGCCGGCTTCATACTTCCGCGTGTAGTCATAGGCGAGGTCCGGAAACGCTTCCCCGAACTGCAACAGGTACGTGCCAATTGCGTCGCGCCCCGAGACCTCGCCCTCATCGGGCGTGATCGCGACCGCGTCCACGGCGTAGCACGCTGCCAACGTCGCGGAGTCTTTAGCCGTCACGGCCGCGGTCAAACGGTCCATGACCTCCCGTGCCTCTCCCATGGTGACCTCCCGTTCACATGCGGCCGACGAGTGCGGTCCGGCCGCTTTGGCTTCACGTCACATCGGCGTGGCGTGGCTCCAGTAGACGCCGGGGCTACGCAGGTGTCAATGACGGCTAACCGCGGCAAAACCGCAATCCACTGGCGCCCACCGACGGAATCTTGGTGACCACCGCCTGTTGTTCATTTTGCTTCGGTATCCATGTGCCATGGATGAGTTGGCGGCCTTCGTCGTGAGCCTCGCCGAGTCACCGTGGATGTACGGGTTGGTACTGGTACTGACCGTCGCCGACGCCTTCCTGGTGGTGTTGCCGAGCGAGACGCTGGTGGTCGCGCTGGCGGCGCTGTCCGCAGCGGCGGGGTCTCCGGAGATCGTGTTGCTGGTCCTCACCGCGGCGATCGGGGCGATGCTCGGCGACGTTCTCTGCTACCTGATCGGACGCCGGATCGGGGTCACCCGCTTTCGATGGATGCGCGGCCCGCGGATTGCGGCCGGGATTCACTGGGCGCAGAACGCGCTGGATCGTCGGGCGGCGGTGCTGATCCTCACCGCCCGGTACGTGCCGTTCGCGCGCATCGCCGTGAACCTCACCGCGGGCGCCATGCGGTTTCCGCTGAAGCGTTACCTTCCGCTGACCGTGATCGCCGGAACCGGATGGGCGCTCTACAACACGTCGGTCGGGGCGCTGTTCGGGTCGTGGCTGCCGGACAACCCGGTACTCGCGGTCGTGCTGTCTGTGGTCACGGCGATCACGCTCGGCGTGACCATCGACTATGTCGCGGCGCGCATCGCCGACCGCCGGAAGCCCGCCACGCCACCCGAACGAGGGTGATCGCGGCGGCGAAGCGGCGGACCGAAATAAGAGAGAATTGGTCGTAAGTGTGCGTTCCCGGCCGGGGGCGATGTTATGAGGAGTTCGTTGGTGTTCTGGAACCTGTTGAAGCGCAAGAAGAAGACGACCATTGTGGACGCGGCAGCGACCGAGACTTACTCGGAGGAAATCGAGACCGAGGCCCCCGTCGTGGAGGCTCTCGTCGAGGAGGCTCCGATCGTCGAGGCTCCGGCTGCTGAGCCCAAGGCAACGAAGGCCCCGGTCAAGAAGGCTCCGGCTCCGAAGGCACCGGCGAAGGCCAATGCCGGCGCGACCGCCAAGACCGCGGCAACGAAGGCTCCGGCTCCGAAGGCTCCTGCAACCAAGGCTCCCGTTGCGAAGGCACCGGCATCAAAGGCTCCCGCAGCCAAGGCTGCCGCAGCCAAGGCTCCTGCGGCCAAGGCGCCGGCTGTGAAGGCTCCTGCCGCTAAGGCTCCCGCGGCGAAGGCTCCGACTGCCAAGGCGCCGGCTGTGAAGGCCCCCGCCGCTAAGGCTCCCGCGGCGAAGGCTCCGACTGCCAAGGCACCCGCAGCGAAGGCTCCCGCGGCGAAGGTCGCCGCTGAGGCTCCGGTCGCCGCCGCTACCGCTGCTCCCGCCGCGACCGGCACCGTCGCCGAACTGCGCGAGCAGGCTAAGGCGCTCGGTCTGACCGGCTACTCCAAGCTCACCAAGACCCAGCTCGTGGAGCTCATCGCCGCATCGAAGTAGGTGCGCAGCACCCCGGACCGCGACATCCGTTCGGTATCGGCGCCGTATTAGGCGGCGCTGATGCCGAACAGTCCGATGATCAGTGCCATCACCAGGACCGTGACCAGTTCGTGGGCGATGTTCAGCAGGGTGAGCTTCCATGGACGGTTTTCGAACGCGTCGTGCGTGATGAACCGGGCGGCCGTGAAGCCTGCCCACAGGATCAGCGCGGTGAGCACGGTGTTGCCAAGGAAATTGCCGCCGTAGAACTCCTGCGCGATCGCCGCTGACCCGGCGAGCACCCAGGCGCTGACAAAGCTGACGATCACCGTGACGACGATCGCGGTGACCGCGTTGGCGGGCGCCTCAACGCGGGCGGCCTTCTGCCACCAGGTTCCGAACACTGGGCGGGCGTACCAGATCGATCCGACCACCATGGTGGAGATCGTTGCGACGATGACTGCCCAGTAGTTGATCTCAGGAATCATGGTGGGTCCCTTTCAGTGAAGTGACGTTCAGTCACGTGGTGATCGGATTGTAGACCCGAACTGCCACGCCGCTGGTCACTCTGGCTGGTTGCCCGCCGGCCCGCCGTGCTCGAACGGGCTGGCCACTCCCGCGTACGCCAGGTGCAGCAGCATCCCTTCTGCCGCGTGATCGAGGTTGTGGCAGTGGTCCATCCAGATGCCGGGGTTGTCGGCGCGTAGCGCCACCTCCCACACCTCGCCGGGCTGGACATCGAAGGTGTCGAGCCAGAGCGGCGATCCGGTCGGTGCGACGCCGTTGCGGGAGAGCACCAGCACGTGATGGCCGTGCGGATGCATCGGATGGGTGTCTGTGCCGCGGTTCACCACGGTGAGGTGCACCAAGTCGCCTTCGCTCACTTCGGTGGCCGGGATCAGCGGGTACACCGCGCCGTTGACGGTGTAGCCGAAGCCGGGCAGGCCGTTCATGAAGCGCATGGCGCGGTCGAGCACGAGGGTGTCGGTGACGTCGTATGGCCCGTCCATGTCGGATGTCGCGGCCGGGGTGCCGTACGTGAAGAGGTCGAGCTCGGGAAGCCCCGACGGCACGTCGGCGAGCGCCCGGCCACCGGGGGCGATCAGGTCGAGACCGATCTCCGGCGCGCTGGTCGTCCGCAGCGCCACCGCTGAGTCCGGCATGGTCAGCTGCACGTCGTAGCGGCCACCGGCAGGGATTCGGAGTGCCTGGTCCGCGACATCCGTTGGCCCACTGAGATCGCGGCCGTCGACGGCGACGACCCGGAACGGCGCTCCGGCCACGGTGAACCAGCGTGGCACCTGGTCGGTGTTGATCAGGCGCAGTCGCACCGGCTGACCCGGCACCACCTCCATAGTGTCGCGTTGGTCGCTGCCGCCGAGGAGGGTGGTCTCGCCGAAGGTGTGCAGCGGCAGGGTGAGGTCCACCTGCGCTGGGGCCGCAACCGGCAGCACCACCAGCGTGCCGTATAGCCCGCGGCGCACGCCCTCTGCGGAGTGCTGGTGGGTGTGGTACCAGTACGTGCCAGTGTCTTCTGCCACGAAACGGTAGGTGAATGATCTCCCGGGCAGCACGGCATTCTGCGTGACGCCGGCCACGCCGTCCTCACCGTTCGGCACGTCGACGCCGTGCCAGTGCACCGTGACCCCGCCCTCGATGTCGCGGTTGCGCAGTTCCACCTCGACGGTGTCGCCCTGGTGCACCACGATCGGCTGGCCGGGCACCGAGCCGTAGCTCCAGACATCCAGCGACGCCCCGGACGGCAGCTGCACCCGCTGCTGCTGCGCCTCCAGGGTGACGCGAACCGGGTTCTCGGTTTGGGCGGTCCGGATATCGGCGACGGAGACGGATGCCTCGGGCTCGACGGGTGCGGCGGCAATACCGTGCCCGTGGCTGGCGCTGGCCGCGGTCACCCCGGCCGCGGTGCCGAGCCAGCCGTACCCGGCGGATGCCAGCAGCGCCAGGACGGCGAGCGCGGCGAGGCCTCCGATCGTGCGCGGCGGCCGGTCAGAGAGCACCGCGGCGGTGATGGCGATGAGCAGCACCAGAAGCACCAGAACGCTGAGGGCGGCGAACAGGGTGAGCGGGTAGCCGGTGATGAGGGTCGTCACGACGCCGACGGCGGAGCCGTACCCGGCGGCCAACAGTGCGGTGGCTACCCGGGCCGGCGGAACAGACACCGGGCGGCGTCGAGTCCGGCGCACCAGCGGCGGCACCGCGATGACCAGGGCGACCAGTGCGGTGAGGGCGGCAACCGGCAGCGCCAGTAGCGCCTTCTCCTCGATGAACCACCAGCCGGCCTCCCGCACGGCGATGACGATCAGGATGCGGCCGACGACGGTCAGGGTCCCCAGCAGAGCGAAGCCGAGGGTCAGGCGTGGGCCCCATCGGCTGGCGGAGTTGCGGGCGACGACAATGCCGGAGGCCAGCCAGAGCGCGGCCCCGACGACGCAGAGTGCGAGGTCGAGGCCGAGCAGTGACTGGTGTGACATGGGTGGGACTAGTGCAGGGTCATCGCGTGACGGGAGTGACGTCGCGCTCCCTGTCCACTGTGGCGCTGCCGGTGGCGATCAGGCGACGCGCCCGCTGGATCAGCATGTAGCTGACCACGAACGCCGCAAGTCCCACGATGGCGTGGAAGCCCAGCATGATCGACGCAGCGACGGGAATTTCTCCGCCCCCCTCCGCGCCGGTGACCGCCCCGGTGATTATGAACAGCACGGTCTGGAACAGGATGAGCGCCAGCGGCACGACGGACAGCCCGATGGTGCGCCCGCCCGCCCGGGCAAGCGCGGCACCGATGATGACCAGCAGCGCGAGGATCGGCAGCACGAAGCGGCCGTTCATTCCATGCAGGAAGAACCCTTCCTCGACGTCGGTGGAGAAGACGGCGTACGCCGCGAAGTAGAACTGCACGGTGAGCGAGATGATCAACAGGATGGTGAGAACGAGAAACAGCTTGCGCATGACAGTGACTCCCGAGTTTGGTCACCGGTCGAGGGTGTGACCGCGACGATCGCCGGAGACCGCGCCTCCCCCACCAGTGGGTCTCGACGCACAGTACCCCTAAATGGGGTGAAGCACTATCCCCCGATTTCCGGAATGTCAATCCCTGACCGCCGATGTTAGGAAGTCTCACAGCATTCACCGGCGGTCGCCCTTGAGACCAGCCGGGGGCGGGCGTACCGTCAGCATCAGACATCCCGCCGGTGAGAGGAGTCTCTCGTGTACTACTCCGATGACAGCGATCAGCTGCCGCCGCTGCCGGACTGCGGTCCGCGTGACGGACGGCACGGTGTCGACTGCGACGAGAGCTATGACCCGTACCCCGAGACACGGATGGGGGTCGGCTCCGTGAACGCTCTCACCGTGAGCATGGAAGACGCCCGCCTGCATTTGACCGCGCTGGTGGGTCGGGTGGAGCAGGGTGACCAGGTGATCATCACGCGCGACGGCATCCCTGTCGCCCGCCTGGTGTCGGTCGTTCCGACGGCGGGGAGTGAACCAGGCGACTTTTCCGCGGTGGAACCGGTCACCGCCGTGCCCGCCATGCCAGCGCTTGGCCGCCACAAACCGAAGGAGCCCAGCATCTACATCGATCACGGCGCTCATCTGCTCGAACTCCCGGACGGCGGCCCCCGTGATGGGCGGCATGGGGTCGACCGCGACAGAGGCTTCACGCCGTCTGACTCGTGAGCATCCGCAAGCACGCCGTCGTGCACGGACGGGTGCAGGGCGTCGGCTTCCGGTACGCCGCGCAGGATGAAGCCGTCCGTCTGGGCCTCACCGGGTACGTGCGCAACCGGTCGGATGGCGCGGTGGAGGCCGAGATCGAGGGAGACGCGGCATCCGTCACCCGGCTGCTGGACTGGCTGCACGACGGCCCACCCGGCGCGCACGTCAAGAAGGTCACGGTGACCGACGTGGACCCGCACGGGAGCACCGAATTTCGCATCACCTGGTGACATCAGGCGTAGGCATCGGGTGGGATCCACCGCACGCCACGGCGGTGGCTCAGCAGCAGCCCGCGCAGACGGACGTGCTGCGCGGTGCAGGAATCGCTGATCGCGCGGGCCCACTCGATGTCGATCGGCGTCAGTATCTCGCTCGCGTGACGTTCAATCACGACGATGACGGATGCCGCGTCGAGCACGTCAACGGCTTCGTGGATGCTCTCCACCACCGTGGTCAGTTGCGCGGTTGGGCGTTCCGGTCGGTCGAGCGGAATCAGCATCGGCAACTGGATCTCTTCCTCGTCGAGGAAGAGGAACCACAGTTGCCGGCTGATGGCGCGACCGACGAGGTCGCCGACGCGCTGTTCGATCAGCGCGTCGCTTGTCAGGGGCTCGAAGGTGGTGTCCTCGTATCTGGGTGGCTTCATGTCGCCCAGACTGCGCGTCATCCGGTCAGGTCTGGTCAGATTCCTCGCGCCTGTGGAGAGTTCCCGCCTGTGCATAAGCCGGAGCTCGGCACCCCCGCACGCGGCCTCACTCCAGGTCTTCGAGCAGGTCGCGGCACGCCTGCTGGCAGCGGCGGCACGCTTCGCCGCAGATGCGACAGTGCTCGTGCATGTCGGCGTGGCTCTCGCATTCGTCCGCGCAGGTGGAGCACGCGGTGATGCACCCGGCGAGCGCGGCGGCCAGCAGGTTGCTGTCGGGGGCGGTCTGTCGGGTCAGCACCTTGCCGGTAGCGGCGCAGATGTCGGCGCAGTCGAGGTCGGTGCGGATACAGCGCACCAGATCGGCGACCATCTCTTCGCCGAGGCAGGCGTCGGCGCAGGCCGTGCAGGCGGCGGCGCACTCGAAGCATGCGTCGATCGCGGTCGCTAGCGCCGCGGCATCCGCCACTTCTTGAGGATTCGCATCGAGCATGTCTCTGGTGACGGTCATGGCTCTTCTCCATCCGAATCGGCGGAGCGCGCGTCGCTGCACTGCTCCGGCGTGATTCCACGGTACGCCGCGGCCTGCCACTGGTCGAGCGCCGTCCGTCGGTCGAGACCCTCACCAGTGATTGCCGAAGCACCCACTCGCGGTTATCGTGACGCCATGGACGACAGAGACAATCCCGACAATCCGTCGCTGGTGCCCGACCTGGACGACGAGCTCGACGCCGAGCCCGACACCACCGACTTCGACGCCGAGCAGGACAAGCGCGCCGACCAGCCCGGCGGAGCTCTGTCGCCCGGCACCACCGCGACGGGGAGCCCGACCGGACGGGCTTGATGCGTCGATCGAGCCTGTTTATAACGGATGCTTGACAAGACCGTTATCGATAGTGATAACGTTCTCAATTATGAGATCAAAACCACTGGCGAAGGCCGACGTCCTGCTGCATCCGCAGCGCATGGCGATCCTGCGCGCGCTCGGAACGGACTCTCGCACGACGAAGGAGTTGGCCGCGGCCCTGCCGACACTGCCGCAGGCCACCCTGTACCGGCACCTCAACTCCCTGCTTGAGGCAGGTCTCGTCGAGGTCGTCGAGCAGCACCAGGTTCGGGGCGCGGTGGAGCGCACCTACGCCATGGCTCGCAGCGCCGCCGTCCTGACTGCCGAGGATCTCGCGAACGCAACCCGCGAAGATCACTTCCGGTACTTCGCCACCTTCGTGGCCAGCCTGCTCGGTGAATACGGGCACTACCTTGAGCGCCCGGAGATCGACCTGGTCGCCGACGGGGTGGGCGCCCGCGAGTACGTGCTCAACCTGACCGACAGCGAACTGCTCGAACTGCTCGCCGAGATCCGCGCCGCGCTCAATGCGCGCGTCGACAACAAACGCACCGCCGACCGCACGCCTCGCCTCATCGGAACCGTCACGATGCCGGTTGACCGCCCGAACGGAGCCTGACGTGACCGACCTCGCTGCCCTCGCCACGCGCACCCGGATGACCGTACCGCTCATGCTGATCGCGCCGCTCATCGCCGCCGCAGTGCTGATCGCCGTCATCGGCTCCCCGCAATGGCTGCCGCTCGCCCTCGGCGCTGCCGGCTGGATGCTCGCGCTGGTGCTGCGGCAGCCGGTCGCCCTGATCGCCATGAAACTGGCTGGCAAGGACCGGGCGATGACCATCGTCGGCTGGTTCTCCGGTCCGGCGGAAGAGCTCGTCCGCCTGGCGCTGGTCCTCCTCGCCATTGACACCCTCGACGACGTCCTGTGGGCCGGCTGGGGTTGGGCCGCCATCGAGGTGCTGTTCATCGTCGTCAACATGTTCGTGCTCGCCAGCATGATGACAAAGGATGACCCGAAGTCGCTTGAGGCCCAACAGGCGCTGCGCGACCTCGGCATGACCGAGCCGCAGAACGGATTCTGGGGAGCGCTCGAGCGCGTGAGCGCCACCGCGCTTCACCTCGGCTTCACGCTGCTGCTGTTCGCCTCACCCTGGCTCGTGCTGGTCACCCTGCCCGTGCACTCGGTGATCAACATGAGCGCCGTGCGGTTCGGGAAGACCCACCTGGCCGCGACCGAGATCGTGCTGGTCGTCGTCGGTGCCGTTGCACTCGGCGCCGGCCTCGCGCTCACCGTTCTATAAACCTCCCGAATCCGCACTCCTCGTCACCCTCAAGCGCACCCGCACCTCCTACCCAGAAGGACATCCCCATGACGAACCTTTCTTCAGCGCGGCCGAAAACCCGGCGAATGCACCCGATCGCCCTCTTCCTGCTGCTCTCGCTTGGGCTCGCCTGGCTCATCGCGTCGCCGCTCTGGCTGAGCGGCCAGGGCCTGGCCACCCCCGGCGCGTTGCCCCTGCTCGTCGTGATGATGTTCGTGCCGGCCATTGCCGCCCGGGTCACCGAATGGCTGCTGCCAAGCGGCGAGCGCTTCGCCCGACTCACCACACTCCGCCCGCGCCGTCCGTTCCGCCGGATGCTGCCATACATCGTCATCGCCTGGCTCGGCCCGATCCTGCTGACCGTCGCCGCGCTCGGAGTCGCCGCCGCCCTCGGTGTGTTCCAGGTTGACCTCGTCGGCTTCAGCGGACTCGCCGCGTACCTCGACACCCTTCCCGGCGACCAGCCCATCCCGGCCCAGACGCTGGCCGTCGTGCAGATGGCAGCGCTGCTCGTGGCCCCGCTGATCAATGTCATTCCCGCGCTCGGTGAGGAACTCGGCTGGCGCGGCTGGCTGCAGCCCCGCCTGGCCGACCGCTTCGGGCAGTGGGGCGCCGCGCTGCTCACCGGGGTGATCTGGGGGCTCTGGCATGCGCCGGTGATCCTGCTCGGCTACAACTACCCGGGTTACCCCGCGGTGGCCGCCCTCGTCTTCATGATCGTCGCCTGCATCCTGATGTCGGTGCTGTTCGGCTGGGTGAGCGATGCCTCGGGAACCGTCTGGATGGCCGCCCTCGCCCACGGCTTCATCAACGGCGCGGGCGGTCTCGGTGCCCTCATCGTCGCCGCCGGCCACCAGATCGACCCTGCGGCGACCGGCGTGCTCGGCTACACCGGCTGGCTAGTGATGGCAGCGCTCATCGCCATCCTGGTGGTGACCCGGCAGTTCCCGGTCAGGGCCCGCCAGTCAGCGTCGCACGCGGCGCTGCAAGCACCGCTGCCGGCCGTCGCGAGCGACTAACGCGCCAGGAACTCGCGCGCCAGAATCGCGTACACGCCGGTATCGGCCCACTCGCCTTTGAACCGCAGGTCCTCCACGAAGCGCGCCTCCTCACGCATCCCGAGCCGTCGGCACAGCGCCACCGAGGGGTCGTTCCGCGGGTCGAGCTCGGCGACCACCCGATGCAGCCGCATCACCCGGAACGCGACATCCAGCATCGCGGATGCCGCCTCGCTGGCGTAACCCTGCCCCTGGTGGTCGGGGTGCAGGCTCCAGCCAATCTCAGCGCTCTGGTTGGCGACGCTCTTGATGGTGAAGTAGAGATCGCCGAGCACGCGACGGTCGCTGCGGCGTTCCACCGCCAGCTGCAGGTAGTCGCTGTCCTGCTCCAGGCGGCTGTGCTGCGACCACTCCGCGACCTTCGCGACCACCGTGGCGTGGTCGCGGGGCTCGTACAGCATGTAGCGGCAGACATCTTCGCGGGATTGGTAGGAATGCACCACGTCGACGTCCTGGTCGGTGAGCATCCGCAGGCTGACCCGGTCGGCCTCCAGTGGCGCGCTGAACTCGTACGGGATCACCGCGCTACCCCGGCTGTTGTCATGGCGAGGAGCCTATCGCCCCGGTCAGAGCCCTTATCGGACGGGCGGGGGCAGAGGTAGCCAGCCTGAAGCATCGTTGGGGCCCGTCGGTATGTGCCTGGGCAGAGGCGGCCAGCCGGAAGCGCCGTGCGCGCTGGCTGGTGCGCCGCCCCACGATGTATTACACAACGCGCAGTGGAGCATGCCATCGGACGTGCGCATGTGAGCTTCATAGTTCTCACACATCGGACATTCGGTCATTTCGTAGGCCACTGTTGTGATGCCCTTCTCTGCGTGTGCGTCGTTAGCGGTTTCGGGTGGCCTTCACCATTCCCGGCAGGACACCCACGAGAAAGCACAGGCCAGCGATCATCAGCGCGGTGGGGAACATTGTGAACATTGCGTCGATACCGCCAGCGGCCGTTGATGCGACTTGCGGGTCCGAGAGCCCGGATACCCGCATGCCAAGGCCCAGTGCAATCGCCGCGGTGGGAAACGCCACCCCGATGAAGACGGCGCCCGGCTTCTTCCGGATCAGCCCGATGTAGATTAGCCCGATACTGACAGCGCAAATGATGGGAACCAGGAACACGAGGATCATGGTCCCTGCCGCTGCTGCGAACGACTGTGTCAACATCTCGATCATTCTTGCGCTCCCACGTTTGGCAGCGTCCTTCGGAAGCCGAAAGCGCTTCACGTACCGTATCGCTTGCGCGAAAAGCGCACGATTCCCCGTCCGGGTGCCACTGAAGTTCGTGCGGCCGACCGGAAATGACGGAGGCGGCGCCAGCGAGTGGGCGCCTGCGGAGGACATGCGGCGACACGCCGTCCAAAAGTGACACGACACGCCGGGGTGTTCGCAGCATGCCCTCCGGAACGCACGCTTCAGGGCGGCCCACGAGCATCCGTCGCGCGCCGTGGGTCCTACTCGCCCCAGCGAGCGACCGTCCACACGGTTGTCCAGCACCTTGACGCCCTCCCCGACCGCCGATCACACTGAGGCGGCGAGAGGAGCGCCATGACGGATGTCGCGGACCGTGTCAGCCAAGCTGTCAGCCAAGCCGCCCAGCGCGCCTTCGGCTGGCCGGGTCTTCGCCCCGGCCAGCTCGACGCCATCGAAGCGCTCCTGAACCACACCGACGTGCTCGCGGTGATGCCCACCGGCTACGGCAAGTCCGCCATCTACCAACTCGCCGGGCTGCTGAACGACGGGCCAACCCTCGTCGTCTCCCCGCTCATCGCCCTGCAGAACGATCAGGTGGCGGGGCTGAATGACGCGCCCGATGCGCCGGACGCCGTCGCGGTCAACTCCGGCAACAGCGACGGGGAGAACGACGACGCCTGGCAGCGCTACGAAGCGGGCGACGCCGAGTTCCTGTTGCTCTCCCCCGAGCAACTGGCGAAACCCGAGGTCATCCAGCGCCTGCGCAGCAAGCGGCCCACCCTGTTCGTGGTCGACGAGGCGCACTGCGTGTCGTCGTGGGGTCACGACTTCCGGCCCGACTATCTGCGCCTCGGCGAGGTGATCGACCAGCTCGGACACCCGACCGTCTGCGCCCTCACCGCCACCGGATCCGCACCGGTGCGTGACGAGATCGTCGACCGCCTGCACCTGCGCCAGCCGCTTGTGCTCACCCGCGGCTTCGACCGCCCGAACCTGCGGCTCGAGGTTCAGCGGCATTCCGATGACCGGGAGAGACGCGACGCCGTGATCGAGCAGGTGCTGGCGCTGCCGAAACCGGGGCTGCTCTACGTCTCGACGCGCCGAGACTCGGAACGGTATGCGACCGCGTTGAGCGAGCGTGGGCTCGCGGCATCCGCCTATCACGCCGGTCTTCGCTCCAGTCTGCGCGAGCAGGTGCACGAGGCGTTCCTCGACGACCGGCTCGACGTGGTGGTGGCGACCAGCGCCTTCGGCATGGGCATCGACAAGCGGAACGTGCGCTTCGTGGTGCACGCCGCCATCACCGAGTCGCTCGACGCCTACTACCAGGAGATCGGCCGCGCCGGCCGCGCCGCCGCACCCGCCACCACCACGCTGCACTACCGGCAGGAAGATCTCGGACTGCGCAGCTTCTTCGCCTCCGGAGCCCCCGACCCCGCCGACCTCGCCCGCGTATTCGCCACACTCGCGGCATCCGATTCGCCGATGAAACTGGCCGACCTCGCCAGCCGGCTCGACCTCGGCACGCGACGTGCCAGCAGCCTGGTCAATCTGCTGCAGGAGGCGGATGTCGCCAACTCCGGTCGACGCGGAGTGCGGGCCACCGCCCGCATCGAGCCGCAACGCGCCGCCGAACGCGCCCTCGAGGCCGCCGAGTCGCGGGAACGGATCGAGCAGTCCCGCCTGGCCATGATGCGCAATTACGCCGAGACTCTCGGATGTCGCCGACAGTTCCTGCTCGGATACTTCGGTGAGCACCTGGACGAGCCGTGCGGCAACTGCGACACCTGCGCCTCGGGCAGAGCGGCCGAGTTCGATGACCCGGACTCGATCGCCGCCGAGCCGTTCCCGCTGCAGGCAGCGGTGAGACACCCCGACTGGGGTGACGGTGTGGTCATGCGAAACGAAGACGACCGGGTCACCGTGTTCTTCGAACAGGAGGGCTACAAGGTGCTCTCCCGGCGCGCGATCGAGAAGCACGATCTGCTGCGGGTGCGGTAGCTGAGCGTCTGCCGGAAACCTGGCGCGGTGGGCGGGCGGCGCGTTTAGCGTTGCCTCAAAGAGGAGGGAACCATGAGCGACACCGATAAGAACCAACCCGACGGGGTCACCGATACCGGCCCAACCGCACCGGAAGAACCGCAGCCGCCGGCTCCCGAGGAACCACAGCCATTGGCGCCCAACGAGCCGCAGCCCCACGCACCGGATGAACCGCAGCCACTCGTGCCGGATGAACCCACAGTCCCTCTGGACGACGCCCACTCTGCCAGCAGGGAGCTGACCGAGGACGAGAAGGACCGCCGCGACCGGCACAACTGAGACGAGGAGCTGACAATGACCGATCGCAATGACGACGGCGCCGCGGCAGACGGCACCATCCACCAGAGGGACGGCGACGACATCAGTCCCAGCGACGACATCGTCGACATCGAGATCGAGGATGACGAGGACGTCACCGCGTACGACGCAGAAGGCAACGACTACTTCGTCGAAGACGACATCGTCAACGAGGCGGCCGTGCTCCCCGACGACATCGACCTCGACGATGCCGATCTCACAAACATCGACCTCGACACCGATCTTGACGACACCGAACTCGACACCGTCGTCCCCGAAGACATCACCTTCGAAGACACCGACCTCGACAACACCGATCTTGAGAACACCGACGACGCCGGACGAACCGCCGACTGACGATCTCGCGCACTCGGCCGCCCACGCCGACGCTGACCACCGCGATTGTCCCCCTGACAATCGCGGTGGTCGGAGGTAGCATCCGAGAGGGTGGGGGTGCCGTATCGACGCGTCAGCACCAGCTGGCGCGCGGCAACTCCGGGCTGGATGACATCACATGATGAACATGACCATGCAGATGATGGAGATGCACCAGAAGGACATGCCGATGCAGGGCATGGACATGTCGGTGATGCAGGAGTGTATCGAAGCCTGTTCGGCCGCCGAGCAGGCATGCAGCATGTGCGCCGGCATGATGAGCGGCGCCGACATGTCGATGTGCGTGAACATGTGCATGAACACGGCAGACGTCACCAACACGATGATGCGGATGATGATGCGCCCGAACGGCATGCACATGGCGAGCTTCTCGTCGATGATGCAAGCCACGATGGACATGTGCACCGCCGCCGCTGACGAGTGCATGAAGTTCGCCGAGATGCACGACGACGCCCGAATGTGCGCCGAAGTCTGCCGTCAGTGCGCGATGGCCTGCCAGAAGATGATGGACGCCATGAAAGGCATGATGCCCGCCAGCTAGCGCCCGGATCTCACTCCGCAGAATCTGTCGCCGATCCCGGATCGGCAGACCCTAGCTTCGAGTTGCCTACAGCTTGAAGACGCTGACTCGCGCGCTGCCCACGGCGAGCGCGTTGTACAGCGTGTGCAACGCCACCGGCTGACCCGGCGTGACCGTGGCGGTGAGGTCTTCGTGATTCCACAGCCAGACGGTGCCGCCGCCGTTGAGCGCGCCGTCGGTGACTGTGCCGTCGTTGACCACGCCGTCAAGCAGGTCGATGGCGATCCAGCCGTCGGATGTCGCGTGCCGCACGATCGCGTCGGCCCACTTGCTCGGAGTCGCCGCCACCACTGCCCGCTGAATGCTCTGCATCGTGTGACCGGCCCCCTGGTTGACGCACGCGCTGCCACCTTCGGCGTGGTTGCACTGCATGGTGTGAACCACTCGCGTGAGATTCGTCATCCTGACCTCCTTTACGATGCCGCTGCAATTACTGCTGCTGACGGGCGACGCCGATATGGCGTTTCAAGGAGTGTAGGTTTCTCGGGCCGGGGCGTCATCTTGGGCTGTCACATTGTGAAACACAAGCACGGAGCGGTTCTCAACTCCGCTCCGAGCGGGCCTTTCCCGCGTTCGCAGAGCGGCCCTCGGTTTACCCGCCGTAAACTTGTTGCCGATATTCTCCGCGCGGTAGCCACCACCTCGCGGGGCGACAGGAGATGCGCAGTGACGGTTACAACAACGAAGGCCTTACTGCTCTCCTCGGACCGCACTCCGCCGGAGCGCACCCTGATCGACGTGCTGCGGGCAACCGCGCGCTCGCATCCGCAGGCCTCGGCGCTGGCCGACACGATGGGCTCCCTGAGCTACCGCGAACTGTTGCGCGAGGTCAACGCCTCGGCCGCCAGGCTCAGCCTCGCCGGCGTCCGCCGCGGTGACCGTGTCGGCATCCGCATTCCGTCCGGGACGCGCACGCTGTACATCTCGATCCTCGCTGTCATGGCGGCGGGGGGCAGTTACGTGCCGGTCGACGCCGATGACCCGGAAGAGCGCGCGGACCTGGTGTTCCGGGAGGGCGGTGTGGTGGGCGTGATCGGCGCCGACGGCCTGCTCACCGTGTACGGTGACCGCGCCCCCGCCGAACTTGATGATCGGGAACCGCCGGCCAGCGGCATCCCGAATCTCGGCTCCCCGACCGGCAGCATGCCGATGGTGGGCACCGTCGAACCCGATGACGACGCCTGGGTGATCTTCACCTCCGGCTCGACCGGTGTGCCCAAGGGGGTATCGGTGTCCCATCGCTCGGCCGCGGCGTTCGTCGACGCCGAGGCACGCATGTTCCTGCAGGATGATCCGATCGGACCGGGCGACCGGGTTCTCGCGGGACTGTCCGTGGCCTTCGACGCCTCGTGCGAGGAGATGTGGCTGGCCTGGCGCCACGGCGCCTGCCTGGTTCCCGCGCCGCGTTCCTTGGTGCGCTCCGGCGTCGACCTCGGCCCGTGGCTGATCGCCCACAGCATCACCATCGTCTCCACCGTGCCGACCCTCGCCGCGCTGTGGCCGCCGGAGTCGCTGGAGCTGGTGCGCCTGCTGATCTTCGGTGGCGAGGCCTGCCCGCCCGAACTCGCCGCCCGCCTCGCGGTCGAGGGCCGCGAAGTGTGGAACACGTACGGCCCCACCGAGGCCACCGTGGTGGCCTGCGGCGCGAAACTGACCGGCGAATCCCCGGTGCGGATCGGCTTGCCGCTTGATGGCTGGGATCTGGCCGTGGTGGATGCCGAGGGCAACCCGGTCGGCGAAGGCGAGGTCGGCGAGCTGATCATCGGCGGCGTGGGACTTGCCCGCTACCTGGATCCGGCGAAGGATGCCGAGAAGTATGCGCCGATGCCGACGCTCGGGTGGACGCGCGCCTACCGGTCCGGCGACCTGGTGCGCTTCGAGTCGGAGGGGCTGATCTTCCAAGGCCGCGCCGACGACCAGATCAAGCTCGGCGGCCGCCGCATCGAACTCGGCGAGATCGATGCCGCCCTCAGCCAATTGCCCGGCGTCGCCGGCGGCGCCACCGTGGTGCAGACCACTCCGGCCGGCAACAAGATCCTGGTCGGATACATCGCCCCGATCGATCCGACCGCCCCGTTCGACACGGATGCCGCGATGACCCGGCTGCGGGAGGAACTGCCCGCCTCGAACGTGCCGCTGCTCGCGCTCGTCGACTCGCTGCCGACCCGCACCTCGGGCAAGGTCGACCGGGCCGCCCTGCCCTGGCCTCTGCCGAACCTGACCGTGGACGCGGCAGCACTGACCCCCACCGCCGGGTGGATCGCCGAGCACTGGACCAACATCCTGGGCATGCCGGTCACCTCACCGGATGACGACTTCTTCGGCCACGGCGGCGGCTCACTGACCGCCGCCCAGCTGATCTCCGCGATCCGAGCCCGGGTTCCGGAAGCCCGGGTCACCGACATCTACGACCACCCGAGGATCGGCGCGCTGGCCGCTGAGCTCGACTCCCGCGTGCCGAGCGACGCCCGCGAGCCGCGCACGGTCACCCCGACCGGACGCGGCACCCAGCTCGCGCAGACCCTGCTCGGCATCCCGCTGCACGTGCTCGTCGGCCTGCGCTGGACCATCTACCTGCTGACCGCGAACAACGTGCTCGCGCTGGTGAGCCCGATGCCGTGGGTGCCCACCGTGTCATGGTGGTGGCTGATCGCCGGGTTCCTGCTGTTCGTCACGCCGTTCGGACGGATGGGGATCGCCGTGGTGGCCGCCCGGCTGCTGCTACGCGGTGTCACCGAGGGAACCTACCCGCGCGGAGGCAGCGTGCACCTGCGACTCTGGCTGGCCGAACAAGTGGCGCAGCTGGCGGGCGCGGCGAACCTCGCGGGCGCCCCGTGGATCAGCTACTACGCACGAGCCCTGGGCGCGAAGATCGGCCCAGACGTCGCGCTGCACTCCCTACCGCCGATCACCGGCATGCTGAAGATCGGCGCAGGTGCCTCGATCGAACCGGAGGTCGACCTGTCGGGCTACTGGATCGACGGCGACCTGCTGCGCCTCGGCGCCATCGGCATCGGCGCCGAAGCCACCGTCGGGGCGCGCAGCATCCTGCTGCCCGGCACACGCGTCGGCAAGGGATCCGAGATCGCCGCCGGCTCCGCGGTGCACGCCAGGGTCCCGGCCGGGCAGCTCTGGGCCGGGTCACCGGCCGAGCGCACCGGCAAGGCCAAACACGACTGGCCCCAGCAGCGCCCGCCGCGCGGCAGCCGCTGGGTGCCCGTGTTCGGCCTCAGCTCGATCTTGCTCGCCGCGCTCCCCGCGGTCAGCGTGGTGCTCGGTGCGTTGGTCGTCGGAGCCGGCATCCAGGGTTCGGCCACCCTCGGCGAGGCGGCCCTGCGCGCGCTGGTCTGGCTTCCGGTGGCCGTCGCGGTTGCCGGTGTCGCCTACGCGCTGCTGGTCGTGATCGTGGTGCGGCTGCTCGGCATCGGCCTCCGACCCGGCCACTACCCGGTGCGCAGCAGGGTGGGTTGGCAGGTCTGGGGCACCGAACGGCTGCTGGATGCTGCCCGCACCCTGCTCTTCCCGTTCTACGCGAGCCTGTTCACGCCGACCTGGTTGCGGTTACTCGGGGCGAAGGTCGGCCGTAACGTGGAGGTGTCCACGGTGTTGCTGGTGCCGAGCCTGACCACGATCAACGACCATGCGTTCCTCGCCGACGACACCATGATCGGCTCGTACGAGCTCGGGCACGGCTGGCTGCGCATTGGCGCGGTAAAGGTCGGCCGGCGTGCGTTCCTCGGCAACTCCGGCATGACTGCGCCCGGTCGGTCGGTGCCGAAGAACGGCCTGGTCGCGGTGCTGTCGGCCACCCCGCGCAAGGCCAAGTCTGGGTCGTCCTGGCTCGGCAACCCTCCGGTGCGGTTGCGGCGCGCGGTCGCTGAGTTCGACGAGACGCGCACCTTCGACCCGCCCCGCCGCCTGAAGCTGGCCAGGCTGTTGTGGGAGTTGTGCCGGTTCGTCCCCGTGGTTGTCACCACCGCGATCGGCCTCGGCGTGCTGGTGGTGCTCGAGTGGATGCTCGCCGAATGGGGTGCCTGGTGGGCGATTGCCCTGTCCGGCGCGGTGATGCTCGCCGCCGGGGCGGTGGCCGCCGGTATCACCACTGCCGCGAAATGGCTGCTCGTCGGTCGCATTGCGGCCCGCGAGCATCCGCTCTGGTCGTCGTTCATCTGGCGCAACGAGGTGTCGGACACCTTCGTTGAGATGGTGGCGGCCCCGTGGTTCGCGGTGCCGGCGACCGGCACCCCGGCGCTCGCCTGGTGGCTGCGCTCGCTTGGCGCGAAGATCGGCCGTGGCGTCTGGTGCGAGTCGTACTGGCTGCCCGAGGCCGACCTGGTGCGACTCGGCGACGGCGCCACCGTGAACCGCGGCTGCGTCGTGCAGACCCACCTGTTCCATGACCGGGTGATGCAGCTCGACACCGTGGAGATCGACACAGGCGGCACCCTCGGCCCGCAAAGCGTGATCCTGCCGGCCGCCGCGATCGGCGCCGGCGCCACCGTCGGACCGGCCTCACTGGTGATGCGCGGCGAGTTCGTGCCCGACTCCACCCGCTGGGCAGGCAACCCGATCGCACCCTGGGCCGACCCGGAGTCCCGGGCGTGACAGACTCGACGACCGTGAAAGCGCTCAACTCCTCTGCCGGTCCGACCGCCGTCGACCCGTACGTGCCTGGCAGCGGAAACCGCGGATATTCGGTGCGTCACTACGACCTCGACATTGACTACCGGGTGGCGAACAACCGGTTCATCGGCATCGCCACGATCAGCGCGGATGCCTCGGAGCGACTCGAGACGTTCACCCTCGACCTGGTCGGCCTGGTCGCGGCGAAGGTGTCGGTGAACGGCCAGCGCGCCGCCCGGTTCCTGGACGTATCCGGCAAACTGACCATCACACCGGCGAGGCCCATCGACGCGGGCGCAGCGTTCACGGTGACCGTGCGGTACTCGGGGTCGCCCGGCCCACGCCGCAGCCCGTGGGGCGACGTCGGCTGGGAAGAGCTGTCGGAGGGGGTGCTCGTCGCCAGCCAGCCGAACGGGGCACCCACCTGGTTCCCGTGCAACGACCGGCCGGCCGACAAGTCCACCTACCGCATCGCCGTGACGGCGGAGACGCCGTACCGGGTGATCGCGAACGGCAAGCTCGTGGCATCCCGAGTCAAGGCCAGCCGCACCCAGTGGGTATACGAGGTGACCGAGCCGATGGCGCCCTACCTGGCGACCGTGCAGATCGGGTACTACTCGGCGCACCCGTTGACGACCGCCCCGCTCGGCCAGGTGCCGATGAAGGCGTGGATCCCCGCCGACCTGGCACCGGAGTTCGCATCCGACTTCGCCGATCAGCCGGCGATGATGGCCACCTTCGAGCGCATGTTCGGCCCGTACCCGTTCCCCGACTACACCGTGGTGGTGACCGACGACGACCTGGAGATCCCACTCGAGGCGCACGGCATGTCGATCTTCGGACGCAACCACGTCGACGGGCTGAAGGGCGAGTACCGGCTGGTCGCGCACGAACTGGCGCACTCCTGGTTCGGCAACAGCCTCACCGCCGCATCGTGGCAGCACATCTGGCTGCATGAGGGGTTCGCCTGCTACGCCGAATGGTTGTGGGCAGAGGACTCCGGCCGGTGGAGCGCGCACCGCCTGGCCACGCACTACTGGACGAAGCTGAGCACGCTGCGCCAGGACATCTTGCTTGGCGATCCCGGCCCCGAGCTGATGTTCGATGACCGGGTGTACAAACGCGGCGCGCTCACCCTGCACGCGCTGCGGCTGACGATGGGCGACGACGCGTTCTTCGCCATGCTGCGCGCCTGGACCGTGCGACATCGCCACGGCACCGTCACCACCGAGCAGTTCATGGAGCACGCCGCGGGGTTCACCGCGCGGCCGCTGGCGCGGCTGTTCCGGGCCTGGCTGTTTGACCGTTCGCTGCCGCGGCTGCCGCGTGGGCATGTGTGACTGGCGGCCGACGCTGACCAACCGGCGGGCGTGACTAGCGGGCGACCTGCACCGTGACCGGCGTCGTGCTGAGAAGCGCGACGGCCGCCAGCACGCCCGCCGCGAGCGGGAACACGCTGATCTGCGGCGGTTCGCGCAGCGCAAGCTGATCCGGCCAGGCGGCGAGCGCGACCGCTCCGCGGGCGGAGACCGTCAGCTCGAGTGCGGCGTGGTCGATGGTCAGGCCCTGCCCGGTGGCCTTCAGCACCGCTTCCTTCGCGGTCCAGAGCAGGGTGCGCCGCTCGGCCCGCTCGGCGTCGGGCAGCCGCAGCAGCGCGGCCTGCTCGCGGGGATGCAGGTCGATCGGGGCGCGCGCCACCCGGTCAACCCGTTCGATATCGAGGCCCAGCGGCGCGACATCCGTCACCGCCACCGCTTCCAGACCCACGGTGCGACTGAGACTGGCCTGCAGCGGCGAGCCGGCGGCCGTTCGCGGCGCGGCCACCTGCGGCTTGCCGTGCTGGGCGCTGCCGCAGCGTGCGCAGTGCACGGTGAGCTGTACCGCGGATGCCGGCACCCCGGCGAACGCCGCCACCGAGTCGACCAGCAGTTCGTGGTCGCGGGTATCCGCGTGACGCAGGGCGACGCGGATGACGGGGACGGGCATGCCATCCATTGTGCCGCGCCCGGCTGGGCTGGTGCCGGTGCCGGTGCCGGTGCCCGAACCGGGCGGGCCGTCAGGCGTCAGCCGTCAGGCGTCAGGCGTCAGGCGTCAGGCGTCAGGCGTCGGGGAGCTTCTTTCCGGGGTTGAGCAGTCCGGCAGGGTCGAGTGCCCGTTTGATCGCCCACTGCGCGTCGAGCACGTCTGGGCCGAGTTCCTGCCTCGCCTGTTCTCGTTTCAGCACGCCGATGCCGTGCTCGCCCGTCGTGGTGCCGCCCAGGGACAGGGCCAGGTCGATGATGCGGCCGTATGCCTCGATGGCGAGGTCCACGCCAGCCCGGTCGGCAGGGTCGTAGCAGACGACCGGATGCAGGTTTCCGTCGCCGAGGTGACCGCCGGTCGCGATGGCGATGCCCAGTTCGTCGCTGAGCAGCCGGATGCCGCGCAGCAGCGCGGGCAGCTGCGAGCGGGGCACGGCGACGTCCTCGTTCAGGCTCGCCCCCTTCACCGCGCGCACCGCGGCGTGCAACAGCCGCCGGGCGGCCATCACGTGCCCGAGCGACTCCTGGTCGTGCGCGATCTCGACCAGGGTGGCGCCGTGCTCGGTGGCGATCGCCGCGTAGGCGTCGGCATCCGCGTCTGCGCGTCCGGTCGCGTCGGACTGCAGCAGCAGCACCCCTTCGGCAGTTTGCGGCAGAACGGATGTCGCGTCGTACGCGGTGATCGCCGCGACGCAGCCCCGGTCGAGGTACTCGAGCACGCTCGGGCGTCGGGCGCCTGCCATGATCGCGTCGGCGGCGGCGAGCGCGGCCGCCTCGGTGGGGAATGCGGCGAGCACTCCGCTGGAGGGGCCGGGTTTCGGCAGCAGCGCGACGGTGACCTCGGTGATGATGCCGAGGGTGCCCTCCGACCCCACGAACAGCGAGGTGAGATCCAGCCCTGCGACGCCCTTGACCGTACGGTGACCGGTGCGCAGCACCCGGCCGTCGGCGAGCACCACGGTCAGCTGCCGCACGAAGTCCCCGGTCACCCCGTACTTGACGCATCGCATGCCGCCGGCGTTGGTGGCGACGTTGCCGCCGATGGTGGAGGTCTCGTAGGAGCCCGGGTCGGGCGGGTAGAACAGTCCCGCGGCATCCGCTGCCCTGTCCAAATCGATCGTGAGCACGCCCGCCTGCACGGTGGCCACCTGGTCGGCGGTGTCGACCTCGAGGATGCGGGTCATCCGCTCGGTGGATAGCAGCAGCGCGCCGGCACTGGCGTTCGCGGCTCCGGCGAGCCCGGTGCGGGCGCCCTGCGGCACGATCGGCACGCCGTGTGCGGCGGCGGCGATGACCACCGCGGCCACCTGCTCGGTGCTGGTCGGCAGCGCGACCGCGAGCGGTTCACCGATCGCCGTGCCGTCCGAGCGGTCCCGCAGGTACTCGGTGGCCGCGTCGCCGGTGAGTATCTGATCGGAATCGAGGGTTTGCGCGAGATCGTGGAGGAAGTCGGTCACGGGTACTAGTCTGCTGCGTTCCGGAGGTCGGCGTTTGAGCCACCCTGTCGGGATTGAGCCACTCTGCCGCGCCGGTGAGGGCGTTTGAGCCTCCCTGCTGCGGGGCGTGAGGGCGTTTGAGCCACCCTGTCGGGATTGAGCCAGCGCGCGGTGGCTCAATCGCGACAAGCTGGATCAGACGCGGCCTGGGCTATCCGGCGGGGGCCTCCGGCTGCCCGGCTCACGGCTAGGCGACCCCAGCCTCCGCGGACCCCACCTCTCGGGCCCCAGCCCCCGGCACCCCGGCTCCCGGCGACTCGGAGAGCGGGATCTCCTGGATGAAGAATGCGAGCACGAACGCGACAGCCACGATCGGCACCCCGATCAGGAACACCGGCGGAAGCGCTACCGCGAACGCGTGCGCGATGGCCTCCCTCGCACCGGCCGGAAGCGCCCGCAGCACCGCGGGGCTGAGCGCGTTGATGTCGCGCACCGGCGCCCCAGCACCCGAGGGCAACTGCTCGGCGAGCCGGGAGATGAAGATCGACCCGAACAGCGAGATGCCGAAGGTCGCGGCGATCTGGCGGAAGTAGTTCGTCGTCGACGTTCCGGTGCCCATCACCGCGCGCGGCAGACTGTTCTGCACGATCAGCACCAGATTCTGCATCATGCAGCCGACGCCGAGACCGATCACCAGCATCCCGAGTGCGGTAAACCAGTACGGCGTGCTGTCCGAGATGCGGGACAGCAGCAGCAGGCCGGTGGCGAGGATAACCGGGCCGATGATCGGGTACACCTTGTACCGCCCGGTTCGCGAGATCAGCTGCCCGGTGCCGATCGACGCAATCAGCATGCCCGCCGTCATCGGCAGCATCATCAGCCCGGATGCGGTGGCGCTCACCCCGTTGACCATCTGCAGGAACGTCGGCAGGTAGGCGATCGTCGAGAACATGGCGATGCCGACGGCCATGCCGATCAGGGTCGACAGGGTGAAGTTGCGGTTGCGGAACAGCGCCAGCGGCATGATCGGTTCGGCCGCCCGGCGTTCGACCAGCACGAACAGCACAGCGGCCACGAGCGCAGTGCCGCCCAGGCCGATGATCACCGGGCTGTTCCAGCCGTAGGTCATGCCACCCCAACTGGTCAGCAGAATGATGGCGGTGCTTGCGACGGCCAGCAGCACCGTGCCCACGTAGTCCAACCTGACCCTGCGGGGCTCCGGGCGCGGGGTGTGCAGCGAGGTCATGATCACCGCGATGGCGAGCGCGCCGATCGGCAGGTTGATGTAGAAGATCCAGCGCCAATCCCAGTTGTCGGTGATGAACCCGCCCAGCAGCGGACCGCTCACCGAGGCCACCCCGAACGCTGCACCGATCAATCCCATGTAGCGGCCGCGGTCCCGCGGCGAGACCACGTCGCCGAGGATCGCCTGCGCGCCGATGAACAGGCCGCCACCGCCGATGCCCTGCAGCGCGCGGAACACGATCAGCTGGGTCATGTCCTGAGCCAGCCCCGAGAGCACCGAGCCGAGCAGGAAGATGCCGATCGCGATTAAGAACACGTACTTGCGGCCGAACAGGTCGCCGAGCTTGCCGTAGATCGGCAGGCCAATGGTCGCCGCCAGAATGTACGCGGTGATCACCCACGAGATGTGCTGCAGCCCGTTCAGGTCTCCGACAATGGTGGGCAATGCCGTGGCGACGATGGTCTGATCCAGAGCGGCGAGCAGCACGGCGAGGATCAGGCCGAGGAAGGTCAACCGGAGCTGTCGCTTCGAGAGTTCTGCGGTTGGCACGGCGGCCACCTTCGATGACACGGATTCCAGTATGCGCAGCCGCACCCCGCGCGTCGAGGGGATGTCGGCTGTTCCTGTCAAGCTGTAAGGATGACCGACACCCGTGCTGACGCCCTCGACATCCTGCGAACCCTGGTTGGCTCGGATGCCGCAGACTTTCACGACGGCCAGTTCGAGGCCATCCAGACCCTCGTCGACGATCGCCGGCGGGCGTTGGTGGTGCAGCGCACCGGCTGGGGCAAGTCGGCGGTGTACTTCGTGGCAACGCTGCTGTTGCGACGGCGCGGCGCCGGCCCGACCATCCTGGTCTCGCCGCTGCTTGCGCTGATGCGTGACCAGGTGGCGGCAGCCGCCCGGGCCGGTGTGCGCGCCGTGTCGATCAACTCGTCGAACTCGCACGAGTGGTCCGACGTGCTCACCCGGTTGCAGCGCGACGAGGTCGACGTGCTGCTGGTGTCGCCGGAGCGGCTGAACAACCCGTCGTTCCGCGACGAGCAGCTGCCCGCGCTGATCGAGCGGGTGGGGCTGCTGGTGGTCGACGAGGCGCACTGCATCTCGGACTGGGGCCACGACTTCCGGCCCGACTACCGCCGGCTGCGCGACCTGATCGGCCAACTGCCGGCCGGCGTTCCGGTACTCGCCACCACGGCCACGGCGAATAGCCGTGTGGTGACGGATGTCGCGGAGCAGCTCGGCACGGACTCGACAAGTACCGACGGGACGGGTGTCACCACCATCCGCGGCCCGCTCGCCCGCGCCTCGCTGCGGCTGGGGGTACTGCGGCTGCCGAACTCCGGGCAACGGCTGGCCTGGCTGCTCAGCCACCTCGGCGACCTGCCGGGCAGCGGCATCATCTACGCGCTCACCGTGTCGGCCGCCGAAGACACCGCCCGGCTGTTGCGCGACGCCGGTCACGCGGTGCGGGCGTACACCGGGCAGACCGACCCGGCCGAGCGGGAGCAGCTCGAGCAGCAGCTGAAGACCAACGAGGTGAAGGCGCTCGTCGCCACCAGCGCCCTCGGTATGGGCTTCGACAAACCCGACCTCGGCTTCGTGCTGCACCTGGGCGCGCCCTCCTCCCCCGTCGCCTACTACCAGCAGGTGGGCCGCGCCGGTCGCGCCACCGACAACGCCGACGTGCTGCTGCTGCCCGGTGTCGAAGACGAGGCGATCTGGCAGTACTTCGCCACCGCGTCGATGCCCGACGAACGCCGCGCCACCGCGGTGATCAGCGCGCTCGGCAGCGAGCCGATCTCCACGCCCGCTCTTGAGGCACTCGTTGACCTGCGCCGCACCCCGCTGGAGCTGCTGCTCAAGGTGCTCGACGTCGACGGCGCGGTGCGCCGGGTCAAGGGCGGCTGGGTCGCCACCGGCGAACCGTGGGTGTACGACGCGGAACGCTACACCCGCATCGCCGCCGCCCGGGCCGCCGAGCAGCAGGCGATGCTCGACTACGAAACGACCGGCGGATGTCGCATGGAGTTTCTGCAGCGCGCCCTCGATGACGACACCGCGGTGCCGTGCGGACGCTGCGACAACTGCGCCGGCTCCTGGTTCCCTCGGGAGGTTCAGTCGGATGCGGCGGCCACCGCGGCGAAGTCACTCGACCGGGTCGGCGTGGTGATCGACCCGCGCGCCCAGTGGCCGGTGGGAACCTCGCTCGGCGTGCGCGGCAACATCCCGCCGGCCGAACGGCTGCGGCCCGGCCGGGCGCTTGCCCGGTTGAGCGACCTGGGTTGGGGCGGGCCGTTGCGGGCACTGTTCGCACCGGGGGCGGAGGATGCTCCGGCAAGCGCCGCGCTGATCGACGGCTGCGTGCGGGTGCTGGCCGAATGGGACTGGCAGGCACGCCCGGCCGCCGTGGTGAGCATGCCATCGCGGCGACATCCGTTACTCGTCGAATCCGTCGCCCGCGGCCTCGCCAGCGCCGGACGGCTGCCCTACGTCGGCGCGCTCGAGCTGGTCGACGGTGGACCGCGCGGTGAACCGGGCGGCAACAGCGCCTACCGGCTCTCCTCGGTGTGGGGTCGTTTCGCGGTGCCGTTCGAGCTGCCGGCGGGACCCGTGCTGCTGGTCGACGACCTGGTCGACAGCCGGTGGACCCTCACCGTGGCCGGCCGGCTGCTGCGCCAGGCCGGCGCCGGCGCCGTGCTGCCGTTCGCCCTCGCTCAGCAGGGGTAATCGTCGGCTGGTTTGAAGCCTGAGCCCGTACTATGACCACGACCTGAGCAAGCTCCCAACGAAGGAGAGTCACTGTGTCGGATGCCTCATTCCCCTGGCAGGATGCCGCGTTGTCACCTCGTGAACGGGCCGAGAAGCTTGTTCAGGCGATGTCGCTGGAGCAGAAGATCGCCCAGCTGCATGGCGCGATGGAGACCATCGACATCTACGCGTTGTCCGCACAGGCGGCGGAGTCCGCGGAGGCGATGGAGCAGCTTGCCGCGCAGATCCAGGTGCAGCGTCACGTGGCGGCGATCGAGGAACTCGGCATCCCCCGGTTCCGGATCACCAACGGTCCCGTCGGGGTCGGAATGGGCGACGGAACGCCAAGCCCGCCGGCCACCTCCCTGCCGATGACCATCGGCCTCGCCGCCGGTTTCGACCCCCCGTTGGCATACGCATACGGCGGCATCATCGGCTCGGAAACCGCGACGCTGGGCCAGCACGTGCTGGAGGGCCCCGGCCTGTGCCTGCACCGCACCACCATCGCCGGCCGGAACTTCGAGTACTTCTCCGAGGACCCCTACCTCTCCGGCGTGATGGGGGTGGCCGTGACCACGGCCATTCAAGCGCATAGTGTGATCGCGATGGCCAAGCACTACGTGCTGAACGACCAGGAGTACGAACGGTTCCGCACCAGTGTCGAGGTCGACGAGCATGTGATGCGGGAGCTCTACCTGCTGCCGTTCGAGATGGTGGTCAAAGACGCCGAGCTCGCCGCGGTGATGAGCGCCTACAACCGGGTGCGCGGCGTGTATGCCACCGAGTACCGGTACGCACTCACCGACATCCTGCGCACCGAGTGGGGCTTCGACGGCTACGTCCAATCCGACTTCTGGTCCACCCGTTCCGCGGCACCGTCACTGAACGCGGGCCTCGACCACGAGATGCCCGACGCCAAGTGGCTCAACGCATCGAACATCGAAGCCGCCCTGAGCGACACCAGCCTCGAGATCGAGACCGTCGATCGGGCCCTGGTGCGCCGGTATACCCAGATGTTCCGCTTCGGTCAGTTCGACCGACCTTACGAGCCCGGCCAGATCGACGCGGCAGCGCACGGCGCGATCGCGCGGACGATCGGGGCGCAAATGGCCGTGCTGCTCAAGAACGACAACGGGCTGCTGCCGCTGGATCCTCACGCCGGCGGCTCCATCGTGATCATCGGGCAGTCGAGCTTCGTGGATGACGCCTGCCTGGGCGGCGGCGGATCCTCGAAGGTGATCCCGCTGTACACCGTTACGCCGCTGGACGGCATGCAGGACGTGCTGACCGACCTCGGCTCGCCCGCGGTGCTGACGAAGGTGACCGTCGCCAACGACCTCGCCAACCTGGATGCCGCCAAAAAGGCGGCCGCCGACGCCGACGTGGTGGTGCTGATGGCGGGCCTGGTGGCCACCGAGGGCGCCGACCAGCCCGACGCGAACATGGTGCACGATCAGAACCGGATGCTCACCGAACTGCTCGGCATCAACCCGACCACGGTCGTGGTGCTCAAGGACAGCAACCCCGTGCTCATGCCGTGGATCGACCAGGCGCCGGCGGTGCTGGAGGTGTGGAACCAGGGCGCCGAAGACGGACATGTGGTCGCCGACCTGCTCTTCGGGGCCGTGAATCCCTCCGGCAAGGTGCCGACGTCGTATCCCCGATCCGAGGATGACACGCTTCAGGCCGGTCATCCGGAACGGTACCCCGGCACCGACGAGGGTGACGGTTACCCGGTGATCCGCTACTCCGAGGGGCTGGAGATGGGATACCGCTGGTTCCAGGCGCAAGGCATCCAGCCGCTGTTTGGCTTCGGGTTCGGCCTGTCCTACACCAGCTTCGACCTCGCCGACGTCTCAATCGATGCGCCCGACAGCGTGAACGCACCGGTCACCGTGACCGCGTCACTGACCAACACCGGGGCGACCGCGGGCGCCGAGGTGGTGCAGGTCTACCTCGGGATCCCCGCGCCGGGACAACCGCCCAAGCGACTGGTCGGATTCCAGAAGGTGTTCCTCAAGGCTGGCGAGTCACAGCGGGTGACGATCACGATCGACCCGGATGCCACGCATCATCCGTTCGCGGTGTGGGACTACGGCGCCCGCAGCTTCCGGCCGGTGCGCGGCGAGTACACCGTCTTCGTGGGCACCTCCGCGGACGACACGCCCCACACCGGCACCATCAGCTCGTCGTGAGCTGAGGGGTAGCTCGAGCCCGGCCGCCAACGTGAACGCTGCGAAAACGGCCGAGCGCCGCCGCCGCGGCGGGCGCGGTCGGCCGTTTTCGCGGCGCTCACCGCCGAAGGCCCGCCGGGACGGCCGCGCTCGGCCGTTTTGGGCGCGCTCGAAGGCGCCGCGCAGCTTGGCGCGGCGAAACCGCGGCTACACGCCGGCGAAGAACGCGTCGACCGCCGCGCCCAGCGCGGCCAGGTCTCCGGTGTGCGCCAGCTCGCGAGCCGAGTGCATCGAGAGCAGCGGCACCCCGACATCCACGGTGCGGATGCCGAGCCGGGTGGCGGTGAGCGGTCCGATCGTGGAACCGCACGGGATGGTGTTGTTCGACACGAACTCCTGCGTCGCCACGCCCGCCTCGGTGCAGGCTCGCGCCCATAGGGCGGCGCCGTGCGCGTCGGTGGCGTAGCGCTGGTTCGCGTTGATCTTCAGCAGCGGACCGGAGCCGAGCATCGGCGTGTTCTCGGGGTCGTGCCGCTCCGGGTAGTTGGGGTGGATGCCGTGCCCGGCGTCGGCCGACACGCACCAGGAGTCGGCGTACGCCTGCAGCCGCTGCCGTTCGGTGCCGCCAGACAGTCGGGTGAGGATGTCGGAGAGGAACGGGCCGCTCGCGCCGGAGCGCGACGCGGAGCCCAGCTCTTCGTGGTCGAACGCGGCCAGCACACTGGTGTGCGCGGCATCCTGCGGCGCTTCCAGAAGCGCGGTGAGGCCGGCGAACACCGACGACAGGTTGTCCATCCGGCCGGCGGCGAACAGCTCGTCGTTCTGCCCGAAGCGGCGCGGCGGCTGCGTGTCGGCGGTGAGGATGTCGTAGCCCACCACGTCGTGCGCGCTGACGCCGGCGGCATCCGCCAGTGTGGCGATCAGGTCGCCCTGGGTGCCGACACCGAAGACCGGCGCGGTGTGCCGCTGCTTGTCGAGGGTGAGGCCATCGTTGTTCACCCCACGGTCGAGGTGGATCGCCAGCTGCGGGATGCGCAGGAACGGCCCGGTGCGGGTGAGGTGCTCGCGGCCGTCACGGGTGACGAGGCGGCCGGCGAGTTCGAGTTCGCGGTCGAGCCAGGAGTTCAGCAACGGCCCGCCGTACACCTCGACGCCGGCCTGCAGCCAGCCCTGCCGGCGCAGGGTGGGCTTCGGCTTCAGCTTGAAGCCCGGCGAGTCGGTGTGCGCGCCGAGCACACGGAACGGCGTGGTGGGGGTGGCGTCGCCCGGCCGCACCCAGGCGATCACGGCGCCGTCGCGCAGCACGTAGCCGCGGCTCGGGGCATCCCACTCGGCGGACTCCTGCTGCCGGCTGAATCCGGCCTCGTCCAACCGCCGCGCCACCTCGGCGGCCGCGTGGTACGACGACGGAGAGGCGGAGATGAAGGCGGCGAAGTCGTCGATAAAGTCCATCCCCCTATCCAACCAGCCCCCGAGGGCCCGTCGTTTCGCGGGAGGCTAGCGCGGCAGCAGCTGCTCGATCGCCGCGACGACGACCTCGTCGGTGGGCTTGGTCTTCGACCGGAAGCGGTGCGTCACCGTGCCATCGGCTGCAACGAGGAACTTCTCGAAGTTCCACGCCACGTCGCCGGCCTCGGCCGCGGCATCCTGAGCCTGCACCAGCTGGTCGTACAGCGGGTGCCGGTCGTCGCCGTTCACGTCGATCTTGGCGAACACCGGGAACTCGACGCCGTAGCTGGTGCGGCAGAACTCCTGGATCTCCTCGTTCGAGCCGGGCTCTTGCCCCTTGAACTGGTTGCACGGGAAGCCGAGCACCTGCAGGCCGCGATCGCCGTAGGTGCGCTGCAGCTCCTGCAGGTCGTCGTACTGCGGCGTGAACCCGCACTTCGAGGCCACGTTGACGACGAGGATGACCTTGCCCTTGTGCTCTTCGAGGGTGGTCTGCTCGCCGCTGGCGGTTTCGATCAGAACGTCATATGGCAGGTAAGTGTTCGTCATGTCTTGAGACTAGACCCGACTGCTGAACGTTCCGGATGTCGCAGCCGCAGGTTTCGCGGAGGGCTCAGTCGCGCGCCGGAATCTGCTGCAACGCCCAACTGTTGCCGTCGGGGTCCTCGAAGTAGACGAAGCGGCCCCAGTCCTGCTCATCCACCTCGCTGGCGTCGACCCCCTTCTCGACCAGCAGGGCGCGGGCGGCATCCGCGTCGGCGATGACCATCTGGATGCCCTTCACGGTTCCCGGCGCCATCGTGGTCATGTTGGTGTCGAGCACGATCGAGCAGGCCGACCCCGGCGGGGTGAGCTGGATGAAGCGCAGCTCGTCGCTGACCGGGATGTCGTAGTCGGCGTTGAAGCCGATCTTGTCCACGTAGAACTCCTTGGCGCGATCGAGGTCGCTGACCGGTACCGCGAGGAGTTCGATCTTCATGTCCATCGTTGTCGTCCTTTCGGTGTGGTGAGTTGGTGCGGTGAGTCGGTGTGGTGAATTAGCGGCTCTTCTTGATGCCGCGGATGCCGAGCGCGAGCCCGATCAGGGCCAGCAGCAGCGCGGCCACAAAGCCCCAGAGCACCGCGGGGGCTAGGAGGTCGCCGGCGAACAGCGCGCGTTCCGCGGCGACGACGTAGCTGAGCGGGTTGAACCCTGCTGCGACCTGCATCCAGTGTGGGCCGTTGGCCAGGGGCAGCAGCATCCCGGACAGGATCATCAGCGGGAAGATTGTGGCTTGCTGCACGGCCCAGAACATCCAGTCGCGGTTGCGGCTGGCAAGCGCCAGCGTGTAGCTGAGAGCGCCGAAGCCGAGTCCGAACAGCGCGAGCAGCACCAGCCCGATCAGCATTCCTGCCGGATTCACGGTGAACCCGAACGGGATGGTCACCAGAGCGATCACCGCGGCCTGCACCATGATCGGCGCCATCTCCTTGAGCGATCGGCCGATCAGCAGCGACGCGCGAGAGATCGGTGCCACCAGGGTGCGCTCGTGCGACCCGGTCTGCATCTCGTACAGCAGGTTCGACCCGGTGACGCCGGTGCCGAACAGGGCGATCATCACCAGGATGCCGGGGACAAACCACTGCAGCGTCTCCGCTGGCGGCAGGTCGGACCCGCCGATCAGCAGGGGCCCGAACAGTCCGAGGAAGACCAGCGGCTGCAGCAGGCTGAAGATCAATGAGAACGGGTCGCGGCGCACCGGGCGGAGCTCGCGCACGAACACGTTCCAGGTGTCGCGCGCCGGGTTCAGGCGGCCGACCGACTCGTCGACGGGAATGGGGGCGGGTGAGGTGCTCATCGGGTGGCTCGCTCTTCTTCGTAGGTCTCTTGGGTTTCGACATCTCCGGCACGGGTTTTTACAGGCTCAACCGGCGATGATGTGGTGTCGGCCTCCTCGCGCAGGCTGCGGCCGGTGAGCGCGAGGAAGACGTCGTCGAGGGTGGGCTGCCGCAGCTCGGCGGTGACGACGACGAGTCCGGACGCATCGAGCTCGCGCAGCACGGGAGGAAGCACTCGCTCGCCGTGGTGCACGGTCAGCTCTACCGTGCGGCCCTGCACCGTGGGCTCGGATCGGGCTACCCGGCCGGTCACGGCGCTGGCGTCCGCGGCATCCGTTTCGGAATCGAACCCGAGGGTGATCACGTCACCGGCCAATGTGGTCTTCAGCGCCGGGGCGGTGTCGTCGGCGATGACGCGGCCGTGGTCCATCACGAGGATCCGCTCGGCGAAGTGGTCGGCCTCCTCGAGGTAATGCGTGGTGACGAAGATCGTGGTGCCGCGGGCGCGTCGCAGGTCGATGATGTGCTGCCACAGGTTGGCGCGGCTTTGCGGGTCAAGCCCGGTGGACGGTTCGTCGAGGAACAGCAGTTGCGGCGAGTGCATCAGTCCCATCGCGATGTCGAGGCGGCGGCGCTGCCCGCCCGAGAGCGCGAGCACGTTGCGTTTGGCGAGGGAACCCAGTCCGAGCGATTCGATCAGCTCGTCGGCTCGCTTCGCCGTGGCGGCGCGGGTCATGCCGTAGAAGGCGCCCTGGCTGAGCAGCTCGTCGCGCACCCGCTGGTAGTGGCCGGCGCTGTTGCCCTGGCCGATGTAGCCGATGCGTCGGCGCACCTCGGCGGGCTGCTTCTGGGTGTCGAAGCCGGCGACTACGGCGGTGCCTGCGGTGGGTGGTAGCAGGGTGGTGAGCATGCGCAGGCTGGTGGTCTTGCCCGCACCGTTCGGACCGAGAAAGGCGACCAGTTCGCCGCGCTCGACATCCAGATTGAGGTCGGTGACCGCATCCACCCGGTTCTTCTTGACCGTGAACTGTTTGGTGAGTCCACGGGCCTGGATCATGGTGTCTGTCGTCATGACGGCCATGATTCTCGGGCATTAGGTCAGTTTTCGTCCTGATTGCGAGGAAACTGGGGTCATGGCGGAAAAAACTTCCCGAGTGCTCGCCCTCCTCACCCTCCTGCAGACCCACCGGCAGTGGCCCGGCCCGGAACTGGCGGAGCGGCTCGAGGTGACCGAACGCACCCTGCGGCGCGACATCGAACGGCTGCGGGAGCTCGGCTACCGGGTGGAAGCGACCCGCGGCGCCGCGGGCGGCTACCGGCTGGAGGCCGGTTCGGCGTTGCCGCCGCTGCTGTTCACCGACGAGGAGGCGGTGACGATGGCGATCGGATTGCGGGTGGCGGCGACGCAGGGACTCGTCGACGGGGCGCACACCACGCTGAGCGCTCTGGCCAAGTTCGAGCAGGTACTGCCGTCCGCGCTGCGGCAGCGGGTGAACGCGCTGGCCGGCTTCGTGCAGCCGACCACCCCGCGCGGCACCCCGGTGTCGCAGGAGCTGCTCGGCCAGCTCGCCCTCGCCTGCCGCGACCGGGAGCGGATCCGGTTCCATTACACGGCAGCCGGCGGCACGGAGTCCGACCGGGTTGTCGAACCGAACACGCTGGTGGCGGCGGAACGCAACTGGTTCCTGGTCTGCTGGGACCTGCAGCGGGCGGACTGGCGCACCTTGCGGGTCGACCGGATGGCGCGGTTCTTCGGCACCCGCGTGCACTTCTCGTCGCGCGAGCTGCCCGCCGCCGACGCTGCCGAGTTCGTGCAGGCCGCGGTGTCATCCGTGCGGCAGCGGCACGCGGCATCCGTGATTCTGGACATGCCGCTGGATGCGGTGCAGGCGTATTTCGGGCCGTGGGCGCGGGGCGCGACGGCGCTGTCTGACCGGCGCACGGAGTGGCCGATCGGCGGCGACAGCTACGAGGTGATGATGTCGGCGCTGCTCTGGATTCCGGCGGATGTGGCGTACACGATCTCGGGATCCGACGAGTTCCTGGCGTTCGTGCGCACGGCAAACGAACAACTCGCTCGCGCGGCGGAGCGACCACTCGTTCAGGGCTGACGCGGGCTGTCAGGGCCCGGCCTGGCCGGACTGGATGGCGCGGATGGCCAGCCGGCCCGACAGCGGGCCGATCAGCAGCAGCGACGCCCAGCTCAGTTTGCCGGCATCCGCTCCCCACAACAGGGCGATCGGCACGGATGCGAGGAACACCAGCGGGGTCGTCAGCTGGTCGATCAGCAAGATCCGGTTCTCGCGCCGCCCGCGCGGCCTGATCTCCAGTCCCTTGCGCCGGGCGATCTGGAACATCAGCGTCTGCGCGACCGACACGGCCGCGAGGTTGACCGCGTAGAACACCGTGGGCAGCGCGAAGCCGGCCGTCTCCGGGTCGCTGATGCCCTGGGTAGTGAACGGCACGAGCACGACCAGCGCCACCGCCACCAGATTCGCGGTGGTGGTTGCCGGGTCCAGGGCCGACAGGCGCTGCACCAGCCGAACGTTCACCCGCCAGAACACCGCGATCACCAGGAAGCTGAGGGCGAACCCGGCGAGCTGGTAGAACAGGCCGCTGGCTGCGAGCGAGGACAGGTCATGCCAGGCGTCGGGTTCGGGCACGTCGACGTTCACGATCAGCAGGGTGATCGCGACGGCGTAGATCGCATCATAGAAGCCGAGCCCCCGATCGAACTCGCTGGTCTTGCGGGCCAGCACCCCGTCGCGGCCAGCCCGGTTGTCGTCGGTCACCGTCCCAGACTGGTCCAGTGCCGCAGCGGCGGCAATGGGGTCAGCCGAGCGGCTCCCAGCGGCCACCCACCCGTTGGGTCACCGACCACCGGCGGGGTTCGGCGACCGCCGAGACCGCGCTGACCACGGCGTCACCGATCTGGGTGGCGAGATCGGCGGCCTCGGCCTCGAAACGCACGGTGATGCGGGGCTCTCCGGCCACGATGCTGATGTCGGATGCCTCGACGACCGTGAGTTCGGCGGCGGCATCCGCCGCGGTCGGCAGCACGGAGTCGGGGGCCGTGCCCGCCCGGAGGGAACCGATGGCGATGGTGACGCGGAACGAAGGCACCTGTCGATGCTAGACGCGGATGCGGGAGTGCTCAGAGGTCTCGCGGCGGGAAGTGCACCTCCACCGCGGTGTGCCGGGCCAGCACCGGTGCCGGCTGCAGCACCTCGATGATCACGAGTCCCGGCGCGCGGGCGAGTTGGGTGAGTAGCCAGTCGGGGTCGACCCCGGAGTACCGGTCGTGGGCAGTGCCCAGCTCGGTGGGGGTGCCGAACAGCGGGTCAGCCTCGTCGAGGATCAGCACGGCGTCGCGCTGCTCCGCCTCATCGAACAGGCGGGTCAGGTTGCGTTCGGTGGCCTCGACGTACTCGCTGACCACCTCGCGCAGGTTGACCCGGATCGTCGGGCGGTCGAGTTCGCGCGCGACGGAGGCGACCGCCGATCGCTTCTCCTCGATGTCCGTGCCGCTGAAGACCGCGATCGAGCCGGGTGTCAGCGACACCACGTCGTACAGGGTTGACGCCACGGACAGGCGTTCGGCGGCATCCACCGTGAACGTGGCGCACACCGCGAACGACAGCCTCAGGGGCGTGTTCGCGGCGAGCCAGAGCCGGGTGAGGTCGTCGATGTCGAGCGGGGTGACCCGCACTTGCACCTGCATGCGCTCCCCGCCGACCATGACGGACAGCACCGGCTGCCGTTCCACCACCGCGCGCACGTTGCCGTATGCGCGGTGACTGGCCGCCGAGGTGTCGGCATCATCGGCGGGAAACACGCTGATCAGGTAATACAACTGGGCGATGAGCCGGCTGAGTCCGCGGGGCTCGCTGCCCTCGTGGAAGCCGAGCAGCTCCTCACGGTAGAGGAACAGGTTGGCCGACACGCCGCTCACCGAGGTGTGCGCGACCGCCGGATGCTGGGCGGTGACCTGCTGGCCCGGCGCGAGCGTGTCGCGGAGCGCTAGCGTGGTGGCGGCGATGGCCTGACCGTAGTTGGCGAGTGCGGGCATGATGGCTCCTCGACTGGTTGCCGATGACGCTACTCCCCCGCCGCGGACCGGTCGAGAGGCTGCGGTTACGCGTCCAGTTTCGCGGCGACCGGGGCCGGTTCGACCAGGGTGATGAACGCGCAGAGGTCGGCGAGGGTGTGCACGTTGTGCGGCAGGTACTCGGTGATGCCCGGGGAGTAGACCAGGAACGCCGCCCACTGTGCCCGCGAGATGGCGACGTTCAACCGGTTCGGCATCAGCAGGAACTCCAGGCCGCGCGGCACGTCGTCGGCGGATGACGCGCACATCGACACGATCGCGACGGCCGCTTCGCGCCCCTGGAACTTGTCGACGGTGCCGACCGGTACCCGGCCCAGGCCCGCCGAACGCAGGCGCTCATGGATGAGCCCCACCTGCGCGTTGTACGGGGCGACCACGATCACATCTTCCGGGGCGAGCGGGCGGATGTCGCCGCCTTCCGACCAGTCGCGGCCGAGGGCGGAGCGCACCAGCTCGACGACGGCGTCTGCCTCCTCGTCGCTGGAGGTTGAGTTGCCGGCGTGCGGTACGGCGACCGGGTGCACTCCCGGCTCGATGCCGTCAAGGTGACGGTCGGAGTGGTGCGAGCGCAGCTTGTCCTCGTAGGACAGCGCGGAGACCGGGGCGCAGACCGCGGGGTGCATGCGCCAGCTGGTGGCGAGGAAGTAGCCGAGCTCCGGCGGCAGCACTCTGTGCCCGTCGGTGAGCCAGCCGAGCGCCGAGACGTCGACGGGTTCCGGGTGGGTGCCCTGGCTGACCTGCGGCAGTTGCTGCGGGTCTCCGAGCAGCAGCAGGCGCTTCGCGGCGACGGCCGCGGCGATCGTACTGGCCAGGGAGTACTGCCCGGCCTCGTCGATCACCAGCAGGTCGAGGTGGCTGCGGGGCACCCGGCCGGCGTGGCTGAAGTCCCAGGCGGTACCGCCCAGCACGAAGCCGCCGGACTGCTGGGCGAACGGGCCGATCGTGGTGCCATCGAGCGGGGTCCACGGCACCGGGTGGTCGCCGTCGCCGTTCTTCGGTTTCTTGCCGACGAGGCTGGGGTCAAGCCCGGCGTCGAGCACCCCACGCAGCATGTTCTCGACCGCGGCGTGCGACTGGGCGACCACGCCCACTTTCCAGCCGTGGTTCGCGACGAGGTCGGCGATCACCCGGGAGCCGGTGTAGGTCTTGCCAGTGCCCGGAGGGCCCTGCACGGCGAGGTAGGACCGGTCGAGGCTGAGCAGGTCGTCGCGGATGCTGTCGCTGATCGAGCCGCCGTTCGCGGAGCCGGCAGTGCGGGCGGAGTCGCCTGTGCCGGTCGAGCGGGTGCTGCGCGGGGGCACCCGGCGCAGGATGTCGAACGCCGCATCCGGCAGCGGCTCCGGCCAGGAGCTCAGCACCCGGCGACCCCACTCGGAGATGGCCTCCACCTGCGTGCCGGCGTTCGGCGGTTGCGCCGGAGTGAGTGCCATCGGCAGCGCCTGATGTTGCGGCGCGTCGGCCTCGAGTTTCTCTTCGATGATGAAGATCGACTCGTCGATGATGTCGAGCACCGTCGTCTTGTTGTGCGTCGTGCGCGCGCCCGGCTCGCTGCTCGGGGTGATCGGCGGGAATGGCGGGTCGTAGAGCACGTATGGGCTGGAGCCCACGCCGATCTTGCTGCCGGGGGCCAGTGTTCCGGTGACGCTGAGGATGCGTCTGGCCAGCTTCTGTCGACCGGAGAGGTGCCAGTCCTCCACCACGACCGGCGGCTGGTCGATGACCAGCACGTCGCGGGTGTCGGCCCAGTCGCTCACCGGGGCGCGGAGGCGGGTGAAGTGGTCCCACCAGAAGGACTTCTGTTCGCGGCGGTGGTAGTCGATCGCGGCGGACGCGAGCGCGAGCGCGGTGTGGTCGGCGCTGCGTTCGGCGGGCGGCACCTCGGCGAGCAGCGCGGTGAGTTCCACGTAGACCGGGTCGGGATCGCGCAGCGGCACCGGGATCGGCAGCTCAGCGGGCACGGCCAGGTCAACGGCGTTCTCGGCGGCGCGGGCCAGCAGCCAGTCGCGCAGCCGCAGGGTGGAGACGCAGTCGTAGGTGTTGTAGCTGGCGATGTCGTCGAGCACCAGCTGCGCGGCATCCGTCTCTCCGGCGGCAAACAGCTCTCGGGAGTGCACGTACTCGGTGATCGAGTCGGCCGCGTTGGCGACGCCGTGCCGTTCGTCGTCACCCATGTACAGCGGCTCGAGCTTTTTCAGCGAGTAGCTGCGAGTGCCGATGCGCAAGCCTTGCCGCACCACCGGATACAGATCGACCAGCACGTGGTTGCGCAGCAGGTCGTCAACGGCCTCCTCGCCCACCCCGTGCCGGGCGGCGATGCTCAGCAGGTGGGTGCGCTCGTATGAGGCGTAGTGGTAGATGTGCATGCCCGGATACCGGGTACGGCGCTCGTCGACGTACGCGAGGAAGTCGAGCAGCGCCTGCCGTTCCTCGGCCAGGTCGTGCGCCCAGAACGCGCGGAACGTCTCGTCCGGTTCGACCAGTCCGAACAGGTAGTCCAGGCCCCAGACTGTTTTGGTCGGCGCAGCGCCCTCCTGGTACAGCGGGTCGCCCTCGAAGTCGAAGAAGACGTCGCCGGGATCGGGTTGCGGCAGCGCGGTGAGCGCGGCCGGTTCCACCACCTCGAAATCGAGCCAGCCGCCGATCTGCAGCCTGGCCTGGGCGCGCAAACCGGTGAGCGCGGCATCCGACATTCCGGTGATCGGCCCGGCAGCCTCGGCGAGCTGGTCGATGGTGGCGATGCCGGCGGCGTTCAGCTTGGCCCGCTGGGTGCGTCGCATTCCGGCGACGAGCAGCACGTCGCGGTGCAGCTCCACCTGCTCGGTGCAGGCTGCGCACCGACCGCACGCCTCATACCGAGGATCGGCCCACGCGGCGGCGACACCCTCCTCGACCCGCTCGTCGACCATCGCCTCGAGTCGGGCGCGGCGCTTGCGATACACCGGCAGGATGTCGCGCAACCGGTGCTCGCTGGTACGGCCGTCGCCGAGCAGCAGATACACCGTCTCCCCCGTGGGGATGCCGAGCTGCTGTAGTTGCTCGCTATATGCCGCGAGCTGCATCAACGCCGTGACCTTGGCGCGGCGGGCCAGTTTGGTGTCGTACACCTCGTAGCCGCCGTCGGCTCCGCGCAGGATGAAGTCGGCGTAGCCGAGGAACCGGCCGTCGAAAAAGGTGGCCTGGTAGAGGGCGTCTGCGCCGCCGCGCAGGGCGCGCTCGGTCTCGGCCGCGGCCGCGGCGAGCTGGGTGACCTCGGGCCGTTCGGTGAATTCGACCACGGTGCGGGTGAGCTTGAACTGCTCGAGGGTGCGTTGTTCGTGCACGTCGCCGAGCGCCGCGGTGCGCCGCAACATCTCGTCTTCCGGCTCCTCGACCGCGTCGATGCGGCCGAGTTTGGCGTCGAGCCGTCGCATCAACGCCCACTCGCAGGTGGCCGCGGCGGTGAGGTCGCTCGCGCTGTAGATGACGCGGTTCTCAAGCAGGAACATGGCTAGAGGCTAGCGGGGGCCTCCGACATTGCCGGTGTGAATCCGCTCGATCAGGCCGATCACGGTGGCCGAGTCGCGCGGATCGACCGGGAGCGGCGCACCGCGCAACAGCGCGTCGGCGAGCAGGGCGTAGAAGGTGTCGTACTGGCCGCGCACCGCGGGCACTTTCTGCAGCGCCCCGTCCAGGCCCAGAACTCCCCAGGCGGATTCCGGCTCCACCCCGTAGTCGGGGTCGGATGGCCGGGCACCGGCCGACAGTGCGGGCTCTTGCGAGTCCAGTCCCCATTTCGTGTATGCCGATTCTGTGCCGAGCAGGTGGAAACGCGGCCCGGCCTGGGCGGCCCACGCCGTCGCCCACAGTCTGGAGCGCACCCCCGACTCGTGCAGCAGCGACACGAAGTCGTCGTCGTCGGCGGCGCCGTTGGGGCGGCGCGTGGAAATCTCGGCGTGTACCTCTGCCACCGGGCCGAACAGGTGCAGCGCCTGGTCGATGAGGTGCGGTCCGATGTCATAGAGCACGCCGCCGCCCTGCGCGGTCGTAGCCTCCCCCTTCCACGCCTTCGCGACGGTGGGCTTCCAACGGTCAAACCGCGATTCGAAGGTGTGCACGGTGCCCAGCGCGCCGGATGCCATCAGCTCCTTCACGGTGAGGAAGTCACCGTCCCACCGCCGGTTCTGGAAGGGCGCAAGCGGAAGGCCGAGCCGCTCGGCCTTCTCGATCAGGTCGATCGCGTCTCGCTCGGTGACCGCCATCGGCTTGTCCATCACCAGGGCGAGCCCGGCGTCGAGGGCGGCGTGGCCGAGTTCCACGTGTGTGGGAGTCGGCGTGCCGATCACCGCGAGATCGAGGTCGAGCTCGAAGAGTTCCTCTGGCGTCGCGACGATCCGCGCACCGGGGTACATCGTGCTCGCCTGCTTGGCACGTTCCGGGTTGGCCGTGACGATCGCATCAAGCGAATAGTCGTCGTTCGCCGCGATGAACGGTGCGTGGAAGATCTGACCCGACAGGCCGAATCCGATGACGCCCGCCCGAATGGGCCGACCGGTCAGCGCGCTCACGTGAGTCTCCTAGCTTCTCTGCCTTCCCAGATTGTGACACGCGGGCGGCGATACGCTGGACCAATGGCCAAGGAATTCACCAACGAAACCGACGCGCGCCGCTACGCCTACCACCTCGATGGCGAGCTGGTCGGCGTGCTCGACTACGCGCTCACCGCCGACGCGATCTCCTTCACCCGTTCGTTCACCGCGCCGAAGCATCGCGGCAAGGGGTTCGCCGGCGAGCTCGTGGAGTTCGCGGTGAACGACGTCGAGCAGTCGGGCGACCGCCGGGTCATCCCCATGTGCTGGTACGTGGGCCAGTGGTTCGATGACAACCCGGAGCGCGCAGGCCTGCTCAGCCGCTAGGCGATCCGCCCGCGTGAGATCATGGAGCCATGCCGGCTGACACGCTTCCTCTGGTGGCGGCGGTCGACATCATCCGCCTGGTCGGCAAGGACGCCTACGAGCGCGCCCGCCCCTACGCCAAGGGTGGCGCGGTGTCGGCGCTGCACTGGAATCCCGCCGATGGCCAGCTGTTCAGCGAGGTGCAGGGCACCGGGCCACGCCCGTATCGCTGCCGCATCGAGCTGATCCCGGCGGGCAAGGGCTTCAGCCGCCCGACCACCGGCGACTGCAGCTGCCCGATGACCTTCGACTGCAAGCATGTGGCCGCCACCCTGCTCGCCAGCAACACCGAGCACCTGCGCCAAGACCAGGATGTCCCGGCCACCCTGCAGGCCACCCAGGCTGCCACCCGCGACCAGCCGGCCTGGAAATCGGCGCTCGACGCATTGACCGGGGCGCCGGGGGCCACCGCCGCCGACCAGACCACGGCGATGGGTCTGCAGTTCGAGCTGCGGGAACAGACGCCCCGCTCCCGGGACCGCTGGCGCGGCGCCACCGCCCGGCCGGCCACCGCCGCCAGCCGCGGCGAGCTCCGGCTCGGCATCCGCCCGGCGATGCAGAGCGCCGCAGGCAACTGGGTCAAGGGCAACCTCACCTGGGGCAGCTTCGGCTACCAGGTGAACCGCCTCAACCTGAACCCCGAGCACCACCGGGTGTTCTCCGAACTGCTTGCCCTGCAGCGGGCGCAACGCGGCACCTACCTCGGCCAGGACGCCGAATGGCTCTACCTCGACGATTTCCCGAGCCCGCTGCTCTGGAACGTGCTCGACGAAGCCCGGCGGCTCGACATTCCGTTCCTCAGCAGCAAGAAGGGCGGCACCGTCACACTCGGCGAGCACGCCGCGGTGAGCCTCGATGCGGTGCGCGACGCACCAGACTCCGACCTACATCTGACTGCCCTCCTCACCATCGACGGGCATCGTCACCCGCCGGAGACCGCCGGCGCCATCGCCGATCACGGGGTGTACTGCTACTCCTTCCAGCCGACCCTCGCGATCACCCTCGCACCGACCACCGACACGCTCACCGACGAGCACCGCCGGCTGCTCGGACATCCGGGAGCGGTCGTGATCCCCAGCGCCGACGTGCCAGAGTTCCTGAGCGACTACTTCCCCACCCTGCGCCGACGGGTCAGCATCGCGAGCTCCGACGCGTCGGTGCAGCTGCCCGAGCTGCTGCCGCCCACCCTCGTGCTCACCGCCCAGTTCGCCCCGAAGCACACGCTGAAGCTGCAGTGGCACTGGCAGTACGAGACCGGGCGGATTCCGCTCGACGGCGCTCCCGGCGGTGGCCTCAGCACCGGCCGCGGCACGGCGGCGGCCGACGACCCGGACCGAGATCCCGACACCGAGCGCGAGCTGCTGGCCGCCGCCGAGCAGGTGCTGCAACGGCCGCTCGAACCGGCGACCACTCTCAAGGGCATCGATGCCGCCGAATTCGCCGACCGCAGCCTGCCGACCCTTGAGGCGCTGGACGGCATCCGGGTCGACATCCTCGGCGAGAAGCCCGACTACCGCGAGCTGACCGAGCCGCCGAAGCTCACCGTGAGCACCGTCGAGACCGACCAGCGCGACTGGTTCGACCTCGGCGTGATCGTCACCATCAAGGACAAGAAGATCCCGTTCGGGCCGTTGTTCGCGGCGCTCTCCCGGGGCAAGCCCAAGTTGCTGCTGACCGATGGCAGCTACCTGTCGTTGAAGCAGCCGGTGTTCGACCAGCTGCGCGAGCTGCTCGCCGAAGCCGAGACGCTGGACGAGTGGGACACCGGCGTGCGGATCAGTCGCTACCAGGCGAGCCTGTGGTCCGATTTCGAGGATCTCGCCGATGAGACCGACGAAGCGGTGGGCTGGCGGTCGGCGGTGAGCGGTCTGCGGGACCTAACGAGCATCGACCCCACTCCCCTGCCCGCGACGGTGAACGCCGAGCTGCGGCCGTACCAGCAGGAGGGCTTCCACTGGCTCGCGTTCCTCTGGCAGCACGGCCTCGGCGGCATCCTCGCCGATGACATGGGCCTTGGCAAGACCCTGCAGGCCCTCGCGCTGGTCGCCCACGCGCGCCAGGTGGGTGGCGACATCCGCCCGTTCCTCGTCGTGGCGCCGACCTCGGTGGTGTCGAACTGGGTGAGCGAGGCGGGGCGCTTCACGCCGGAACTCACGGTTGCCGCCATCACAGCCACCGAGGCGAAGAGTCGGATGTCGCTGGCCGACGCCACCCGCGGCGCCGACCTGGTGGTCACCTCGTATGCGCTGTTCCGGCTGGATTTCGAGAAGTATCAGGCGCTCGGTTGGGCGGGACTGATCCTCGACGAGGCGCAGTTCGTGAAGAACCGCACCGCCCGCGTGCACATCTGCGCCCGCGAGCTGTCCACCCCGTTCAAGCTGGCGATCACCGGCACTCCGATGGAGAACACGCTGCTGGAGCTGCACGCGCTGCTGGCGATTGTGGCGCCGGGACTGTTTCCGTCGGCCAGTCGCTTTGCCGAGGAGTACCAGCGGCCGATCGAGGGGGTCGGCAGCCCGGCGCAACTGGCCAAGTTGCGTCGCCGCATCCGCCCGTTGATGATGCGGCGCACCAAGGAGCTGGTGGCATCCGATCTGCCCGCCAAGCAGGAGCAAGTGCTGCCGATCGACCTCGAGCCGCGGCACCGCAAGCTGTACGACACGTTCCTGCAGCGGGAACGGCAGAAGCTGCTCGGGCTGATCGACGACCTCGACAAGAACCGGTTCATCGTGTTCCGTTCGCTGACCCTGTTGCGGATGCTCAGCCTCGACGCGTCGCTGATCGACGAGAAGTACGCGTCGGTGCCCTCCAGCAAGCTCGACGCGCTGTTCGAGCAGCTGGAGGATGTGCTCGCCGAGGGGCACCGGGCGCTGATCTTCAGCCAGTTCACCTCATTCCTCGGCAAGGCGGCGGCACGGTTCGAGGCGCAGGGCATCCCCTACGCGTACCTGGACGGGTCGACCACCCGGCGGGCCGAGGTGATCAACGGGTTCAAGGATGGCGCGGCGCCGGTATTCCTGATCAGCCTGAAGGCCGGCGGCTTCGGCCTGAACCTGACCGAGGCCGACTATGTGTTCCTGCTCGACCCCTGGTGGAACCCGGCGACCGAGGCGCAGGCGGTGGACCGCACCCACCGGATCGGGCAGACCCAGAACGTGATGGTCTACCGGATGGTCGCCACCGGCACCATCGAGGAGAAGGTGATGGCGCTGAAGGAGCGCAAGGCGCGCCTGTTCGACTCGGTGATGGATGACGACGCCACCTTCAGCTCCACCCTGACCGCGGACGATATCCGCGCGCTGCTGGAGCCGTAAGCGCGCGAGATGAGGCGTGAGCGCTCGCGTAAGGTGCGCGCGGTCGAGTGAGGTCTGGAGAACGGCCCTTCCCACGCGTCAGGAACAACCAAACGCCAGACCTCAGCAGCCGGGCCTCACGCGAACGAGTAGGGCTCACGCGTGAGGTCTGGCAATCGGTTCTTCCCGGAGGTCGGGAAGGACTAAACGCCAGACCTCAGCACACCGCGTTCGAACCTGTCGAGGCCGACCCGCGCAGCACTCGCGACCTACTTGTACGGGTTCGGGGTCAGGGTGTACTTGGTTTCCAGGTACTCGTGGATGCCCTCGGCACCGCCCTCGCGGCCGAGGCCGGACTGCTTGACTCCGCCGAACGGGGCGGCCGCGTTGGAGACGACGCCCACGTTCAGGCCCATCATGCCGGTGTCGATCTGGTCGATCAGCCGCTGCCCACGCTTGAAGTCCTCGGTGAACACGTAGCCGACCAGCCCGTATTCGGAGTCGTTCGCGATCCGGATGGCGTCGGCCTCGTCGCTGAACCGGATGATCGAGACCACCGGGCCGAAGATCTCCTCGACCTTGATCGCCATGCCGTCGCCGACCCGGTCGAGCACTGTCGGTTCGAAGAAGCTGCCCGGACCCTCGATCGCCGAGCCACCGGCGAGCAGTTCCGCACCCTTGGCGACCGCGTCATCCACCAGGCGCGTGGTGTTGGTCACCGCCTTGCCGTCGATCAGCGGGCCGATCGTGACGCCCTCTTCCGTGCCACGGCCGATCTTCATCGCCTTCACCCGCTCGGCCAGCCGCGCCGCGAACTCGTCGGCGATGCTGTCCTGCACGATGAACCGGTTCGCGGCGGTGCAGGCCTGGCCGATGTTGCGGAACTTCGCAATCATCGCCCCGTCCAGCGCCTTGTCCAGGTCGGCGTCCTCAAACACGACGAACGGGGCGTTGCCGCCGAGTTCCATCGAGGTGCGCAGCACATTGTCCGCGGCCTGCTTGAGCAGCGCCACCCCGACCGGGGTCGAGCCGGTGAAGGACACCTTGCGCAGCCGCGGGTCGGCCATCAGCGTCTCGGACAGCTTGCCGGTGGCGGTGGTGGTGATCACGTTCACCACACCCTTGGGCAGTCCGGCCTCCTCCAGCAGCGCCACTAGCGCCAGGGTGGTCAGCGGGGTCAGCGTCGCGGGCTTGATCACCACGGTGCAGCCGGCGGCGAGTGCCGGGCCGAGCTTGCGGGTGGCCATCGCCAGCGGGAAGTTCCACGGGGTGATCAGGTACACCGGTCCCACGGGGCGCTGGGTCACGATCATCGTGCCGGTGCCCTCGGGGTTAGTGCCGTAGCGCCCGGCGATTCGCACGGCCTCCTCGCTGAACCAGCGCAGGAACTCGCCGCCGTAGGCGACCTCGCCGCGGGCCTCGGCGAGCGGCTTGCCCATCTCGAGGGTCATCAGCAGCGCGAAGTCCTCCTTGCGCTCCTGCAGGAGATCGAACGCTTTGCGCAGGATCTCCCCGCGCACCCGGGGCGGGGTGGCCGCCCACTCTGTCTGGGTCGCCGCGGCGGCATCCAGTGCCCGAACCCCGTCGGCGACCGACGCGTCGGCGATCGTGCGGATCACCTCACCGGTGGCCGGGTCGGACACGTCGATGGTCTTGCCGTCCTCGGCGTCGACCCATGCGCCGCCGATGAACAGCTGGTTCGGAACCGACTCGAGCAGCGCTGCTTCGGTGATCAGTTGGGTGTCGATAGTCGTCATGTCAGTAATCGTAGGCCCCGCGCTCGCGCACCCCTGCCGCCACCGGCGGCTCTTTCGTCGGTTCTCCAATTCATGAGGGGTGAAAAACGGGCTGACAACAGTAGCGCAAGAAGGGTGACTGCCCAGTCAACGCCGACTCCGCACATCCGGCAGTAGGGCTTTCGCCGATCTCCCCCGCACAGCCCCCAGCCATACTCCCGTCCCATACGCCAGATCGTCCAGTCGTCGGGCAACGCCGAAGCGAACTGGATCGAGTGCCGAGTCGGTGCGTCGATGTTCCACCACGGCATCAGCGATTGCCGCGGCGAGGACAGCGCGTCGGAGACGTTTCGAGAACAGGCAGCCAACAACCGTCATAGGCCACCAATGCCTCAGCAGCAATTCCCCGGTCTGGGCAAGAGCGCTCACGAGCCCACTGCCGGTGAGCCACAGACCAAGCCGCATCGGATGGCTGCTGCGCCCGAGCTTCGACGCGATTCGCACCGCCGTTATCGCCGAAATGGCACCGGCCACCGGCAGCGACCAGCGCCGTTGCGCCAGCAGTGCGAGCACAGCTGCGACGCTCCACGCTGAGAGCACCGCGGGGGCCACGTTGTGGCCGTGCCGCAGCGCGAGGGAATGCGCGCCCGTACCGTAAAACGTCTTGCGCGCGAGCCAGTCGCCGATCCGCACCCGGTGTTCGTGCTGTGCCTGCACCGCCGGTTCGTAGCGGACGCGCCAGCCGCGGCCTGCAAGCCGCCAGACCAGGTCAACGTCTTCAGCGACTCGCATGTCGTCGCTGAACCCGCCATCGAGAGCCTCGACTCGGGCGAGCAGGCACGCAGCGGGCAGCCAGGACACCGGAGCACGGGGACGCACGATGCTCGGATAACGGCCGAGGTCCAGGGAAGATCGCGCCTCCTCATACTGGCTCACCCAGCCGGCTCTGCCGTGCTCGACTAGGCCGGCTATGCGCGGGGCGACCAAGGCCACGGCCGGGTCTGCGAAGTGCCGAGCGAGCATCGGAATCGTGTTCGGGTCCACCACCATGTCAGAGTCGATGAAGGCGACGTACTCGCTGCTGACCAACCGGAGGCCAGCATTGCGCGCGCCGGCTGGCCCGACGTTGATCGGCAGCCGCACGAGCCGGGCTCCGTGCCTGCCGACCACATGAGCGATGTCGTCGCGGCGCAGCGACTGGTCATCGACAACGATCACCTCGATGCCCGATCCGAGGCTGCCCAGCAACCGGTCGAGGGCGGCTGGGCGATCCCGGGCAGGCACGACGACGGTGACTGACGCATCCGCCGCGGCGGGCAGCGCGGCCAGAACCGGGTCGGCCATGCCGTTCTCGAGGAGCCGATCGGCAAGCCGCTCGGTGGTGTCGTCGGTGACACGAAGGATGCCGCCCACAAGCAGCCTGCGGGCGACCTCGGACAGGTACACCACTCGCGTCGGGGCGCCGCCGACCAGCACGCGCCCGTCGTCCTTGACCCGCACCCGGTGGTTCAGTCGCACGCTGAATCCGCGCGGCAGCGTCACGAGACCGACCCGGCGGATGCCTCGACCATGGGGTGCGCCAGACGGCTGCGGTCGTCCGGAGCCCGGCTCTCGACGCTCTGTTGGGCGCGGGAGACCATCGCGTGAAACAGCGTTTCGCCCTCCGCTGCGCTTGCTCCAGTCGGATCACCAAGAACACCGGATGGGGAAACGGAGCGAACGCCGCCCCGGGTCAACTCGGGCATCAGGACGCTGAGCGGTGACGTGTTACCTGGGGTGGCTCGGGACATCACCACGCTGTGCGGGGCGAGATACAGCATCAGAGAGGTTTCAGTGCGTCCGGCATGGGCGTCGGCGCCGGACAGCGCGCACGATGTCCAGGCGATGTCGTGCTGCTCGGCGCTCAGTTGTGCCACCGCGGAGGCGAGGGTGGCAACGTTGCCACCGTGCCCGTTGATCAGCACGATGCGGCCGGCCCACCTCGACAGCGAGCGCACCAGCTCGATCAGCAGCATCCGAAGCGCTGTCTGCCCGATCGAGACGGTGCCTGGGAACGCCTCGTGCTCACCGCTTGCTCCGTACGCGATCGTGGGGGCGACGACGGTCGACTGATCGGGGGCCAGCAGGTCGGCGACTTCGCACGCGACCGCCCTCGCGATCACGCAATCGGTGTCGACCGGCAGGTGTGGGCCGTGCTGCTCGGTTGATCCGACCGGCACCAGAACGAGCGGCCGTGTCGAAAGCGACATCCACGTTGACTGTGCGAGTTGTATCGCCATCTGAAACATGCCCTTCCACTACTGCGCTGTCTCTGCGGCACCAGGAACCTGCGCCGCACCAGAAATGGTCGGGCGCGACCGCTTCACGGCAGGCTCCACCAGGAGCGAGTCGCCGGAGACCTGTCCGCCGAGCACTCGAGTGAATCCCTGCGGGATGGAGAGGTCTTCGGGCACGAGGTCGTGAATGGAGGCGCGTCCGAGCCCCATCAGGGCCGAGTCGATCCCACCGCGCAGGATGTCGAGCACGTTCTCGACGCCCGCCTGCCCGTTCGCTGCCAGCCCCCAGAGGTACGCCCGGCCGATCATCACGGCTCGAGCGCCGAGCGCGACCGCCTTCACCACATCGCTGCCGCGACGGATGCCGCCATCCAACAACACCTCGACCTGCTCCCCCACCGCCTTGACGACCGAGGGGAGCACACGGATCGTGGCCGGCGTGCTGTCCAGATTGTTGCCGCCATGGTTCGACACCGAGATGGCGGTCACCCCCGCGTCGACGGCCCGCTTCGCATCATCGACCCGGGTGATGCCTTTCAGCATGAACGGGCCACCCCATTGCTCGCGCAGCCATCCCACGTCGTCCCAGGTGGCCGGCGGGGTTTGCATCCACTCGCCGTATGCCCCGAAGAATGTGGGTGACGGTTCTCCTGGCAGGTCCAGGTTCGGCGCGGTCAGATCAGGCAGACGGCCCGATCGCACGTAGTCGAGCAACCACTGCGGGCGGACTATTGCCGACGGCGCGAATCGCATCATAGCCTTCAGATTCAGGCGTTCCGGGATGGCTGGGCTCCCCCAGTCGCGCCCGGTTGAGAACGACCAGTCCAGGGTTGCGATCAGACCCTTCGCACCTGCGGCCCGCGCGCGGTCCATTCGGTGCAGCATGTCGTCGCGGGTGCCCGTCCAATACACCTGGAAGAACGTCTGAGGGTTGGCGGCCACGACGTCTTCGATCGCCCTGCTCGCAAACGAACTCAGCCCCATCACCGTGCCTCGATTGGCGGCCGCCCGCGCGACCGCGACTTCGCCCTCCGGATACACGGCCTGCACTCCGGTGGGCGAGATGATTACCGGCAGTGAGATCTGCTGGCCCATCACCTCGGTCGAAAGTTCGCGAGTCGCCGGTACGTGCGCGACGTGCGGCGCGAAGCCGAGCTCGCTGAAGGCCCGAATGTTGTCGCGGTACGTCACGCCCTTCTCGGACCCGGCGACCAGCGCTTTGTACACGGGAAGCGGCAGCCTCTTACGTGCGCGGCGCTGCGCCTCGGCGACCGTCTCGAACCACGGGTTCTGGAACATCATCGTCTCCTCACGATTCTCAGCTCTCTCAGCTGCGGAACAGCTCGCTCAGCGCGGGCGCCACGTCGCGGTGACTCCGCATCAGGTGCAGCGAACCATGCCCGAGGCGTGCCAGTTCTCGGCCGAGTTCAATGTCTTTCTCGCCGCTTATGTCGAGCAGCACATCCAGCCGCGGCAGCCGTGCTGCGTATGGCCTCGGGTCGGGGCCGGCGTTGTGTACGCAGTCGGAGAGCAGGAGCACCCTGGCCTCGCGGGCCGGTACTCGTTCCAGCTGCTTGGCCGCGATTTCCAGCGGGAAAGCCACGTTGGTCAGGCCACGGGCCGGGATGCGCAGCATCGACTCCAGCAGGTCCATGGGTTGCACCTCCTGGCCGAGCGGCAGCAGGATCGCGGCATCCGACCAGAATGCGATCACCGCCAAGGCGTCCCGGTGCAGTTCCGCGGCGAGCGCGCCGACGGTCGCCGCGGCGGTCTGCACTCGCTCGCCCTTCATCGATCCCGAGACGTCGACGGCGAGCACGACGGAGCGCCTGGTTCGCACCCGCTCGCGCACGATGATGTCCTCGTCGTCGGGCACCGGCCGTTCCGCCAGCATCTCGATGCTGGCGTCGAGGTCGATCTCGTCGGAGCCGCCGCGGTAGGGCAGGCTGGCCAGGTCGCCGACACCGCGATGTGACGAGGAATCGGTGCGGGGCCGCGGCACCGAGAGCCGCGCGGCAATCTGCCGGGCGCGCGCCCGCACGAGCGGGTCAACGCTGGCTTGCTCATCGGGTGTCAGCAAGCGCGCCTCGTCGTCGGTGAACCCGGTTTCGGTGGTGCCCGGACGCTTCGGCGCCGCGCCGGTCCGCGGCGACGGTCGCGCGCGCATCGCGGTGCCGCCCTTACCGGGGACCGCCTCGAACACCACGGGTTCCTCCTCCAGCTGCTTCGGGGTGCGCCTGAGCGGCCTGGTTGACATCTGACGCGGTGTTGTCGACTCGCGTCTCAGGGGCGTGTCCGCCTCGACGGCTCTTCACCCCGGAGCCGCCTGCGCCGGTTCGAGGATGAAGTGGTCCTCCCAGATCTCCCGCAGCACATGCTCGGGCGTCGACTCGACGGCGTCGTCGAGGTGGATGCGACCGGACAGCGCGACCACCATGGCGTCGTATGCGAGTTCCCGGTAACCCTTGTCATCCGGTGACTCCACGCCGCGCAGTTCGGCGAGTTCTCGGGCGACCAGCACCAAATCGATCGCGCCGCGGACACTGCTGCCCTGTCGGATGTCGGGGTGTCGTCGAGTCGCGCGGGTGACCGCCACAGCGTCCGCGATCAGCTGCTCGCCGAGGGCACCGGTTGCTGCGCGGAGCGCGACGATCCCGCGCTCTGCCTCGGCATCCTGGTAGCCGATCGAAAGGCGGTTCAGGCGGTCGTGCACGCTGGTGGAGAGTCGGGAGGTTCCCACGTTGTCGTACGGATTCATCGACGCGATCACCCGGAACGTGGGTGCTGCCTTGATAGTGCCCACACGCGGGATGGTGAGCGACCGGTCGGCCATCGCGGTGAGCAGGGTGTTCAGGGTGTCTTCTGGGGCGCGGTTGAATTCCTCGATATAGAGGAACCCGCCCGTGCGCATTGCCTCGGTCAGCGGACCGGCGACGAAGTTGTCTGCACTGTAGTCCTCGCGCAACACCCGAGCCGGGTTGTGGTGGCCGACGAGCTTGGTCGGAGTGAGATCGGCATTGCCCTCAACAAACAGCAGCGGGATGCCCCATTCCTCGGTGATGGCTTTCAACATCGTGGTCTTGCTGGTGCCCGGCGGGCCTTCCAGCACGATGTCGCGACCGGCGGCGACGGCCGCGAGCGTGAGTTCAAGCTCACGCTCGCGGCCGACGAGGTGCGCCGCCACCCGGCGTCTGTTGTCTGCGAGGTTGTGGGTAGTCACTGGATTCTCCTCGAGGGTGGTCGCCGTGTCAGTCATGCGGCTGGCGCTCCTTCACCGGGTTGTTGTTGACGCCTGGTAGATCACTACTTGACGAACGCGCCGGCGTCGACCGGCAGTGGGACGCCGGTGATGTACCGGGCCTCCTCGGATGCGAGGAACAGGACGGCGTTGCTGATGTCCAGTGCCTCTACCCACGGGATCGGGAGGGCGTTCATCTGGATCGCTGCCTCACCCATGTCCTCCTTGGTCGGGTTCTCGAGGTCGGGCCGGAAGAGCCGGTAGGTGGCGTCGTTGGCGATCATCGGCGTGTCCACCGTGGTGGGGTGAATCGAGTTGACCCTGATCATGTCCGGCGCGAGCTCGAGGGCGAGGGTGCGCATCAGGCCGACCACCCCATGCTTGGCCGACACATAATGGGCGATGTTCGGGTACCCGAACAGGCCGGCGTCCGAACTCGTGAGGATGATCGAGCCGCCGCGTCCGCTCGACTTGAGATGCGGGATGGTCGCCTTGCAGGTGCGCCAGACGCCGGCGAGGTTCACGTCCAGCATGTCCATGAAGATCTCATCGCTGAGTTCCTCGGACGGGGCCATCTGCGTTGAGATGCCGGCGTTGGCGGAGACGATGTCGAGTCGTCCCAGTTGGGCGACGCCGTCATCGACCGCCTTCTTCACCTGGTCGTAGTCGCGCACGTCGGCCTTGGTGGCGATGATGCGCCGGTCAAGCGCCTCCACCTGCCGTACGGTCTCCGCCAGGTCTTCCTCCGTCGCCGCGGCATACGGTGCGCCTGGCACTTCCTCCATGACATCGATGCCGATGATGTCGGCGCCTTCCTGAGCCAGCCGGATCGCGTGGCTTCGCCCCTGCCCTCGCGCCGCTCCAGTGATGAATGCGACCTTGCCGTCTAAACGTCCCATTGCGTGCTCCTTAGTTTCGTTTGTCGTTACTTGGTTGGTTTGTTACGGGTGATGTCGTTCCTGCGCCGTCGCGCTACTTGGTGGTGGCGCCGGCGTCCACCGGCAGCATCACGCCGGTGATGTACCTGGCTTCGTCCGAAGCGAGGAACAGCACGGCATTGCTGATGTCGACCGGGTCGACCCACGGCACGGGCAGCGCGTTCATCGCGGTAGACGCCTCGGCGAACTCGTCCTGGGTGGGGTTCTCAAGGTCCGGCCGGAACAGCTTGTACAGCGTCTCGTTCTGGATCATGTCGGTGTCCACCGAGGTCGGGTGCACGGTGTTGACGCGGATCATGTCCGGGGCAAGCTCCAGCGCGAGCGTGCGCATCAGGCCGACGACGCCGTGCTTGGATGCCACGTAGTGGGCGAAGTTCTGGAACCCCTTGATCCCGGCGGTCGAGCTCGTGAGGGTGATCGAGCCGCCGTTGCCTCCTGCCTTGAGGTGCGGAATCGCCGCCTTGCAGGTGCGCCAGACTCCAGCGAGGTTCACGTTGAGGGTGTCCATGAATATCTCGTCGCTGAGCTCCTCGGCCTTGCCCGCGAGGGTGAAGATGCCGGCGTTGGCCGCGACGATGTCCAGTCGACCGAGCTGAGCCACCCCGTCGTCCACTGCTTCCCTCAGCTGGCCAAAATCGCGCACATCGGCCTTCGTGGCGATGATGCGGCGGTCGAGGGCCTCGATCTGCCGGACGGTCTCGGCGAGGTCCTCTTCGGTGGCCGACGCATACGGTGCGCCGGGGATCTCATCCATCACGTCGATGCCGATGATGTCGGCACCCTCCTGAGCAAGCCGCAGCGCGTGGCTCCGACCCTGCCCTCGTGCCGCACCGGTGACGAACGCCACCTTGCCATCCAAACGTCCCATGACGTCCTCCTCTTTTCGGTTGACGCTTGCTTGTGGCTACTTGATGACCGCGCCGGCGTCCACCGGCAGGGCGACTCCGGTGATGTACCTGGCCTCGTCCGAGGCGAGGTAGAGCACCGCATTGCTGATGTCCACCGACTCGACCCACGGGATCGGCAGCGCGTTCATGCTCTGCGAGGCTGGTGCGAAGTCGTCACGGGTCGGGTGTTCGAGGTCGGGCCGGAACAGCTTCATGGTCGCCTCGTTCATGATCATGGGCGTGTCGACCTGGGTGGGGTGGATCGAATTGACCCTGATCATGTCGGGGGCGAGTTCCAGCGCCAGCGTGCGCATCAGACCGACGACGCCGTGCTTGGCCGCCACATAATGCGAAACGTTTTGGTAGGCCTGCAGCCCGGCGGCGGAACTGGTGAGGATGATCGACCCGCCGCGACCACCCGCCTTGATGTGTGGGATCGCCGCCTTGGCAGTCCGCCAGACTCCCGCGAGATTGACGTCAAGCATGTCCATGAACTGCTCTTCGGTCAGATCCTCGGCGCGGGTGGGCACCGAGCCGATACCCGCGTTGGCTTCAACGATGTCGAGGCGCCCCAGCTGGGCAACCCCGTCATCCACAGCCTTCTTCAGCTGGCCGTAATCACGGACGTCAGCCTTCGTGGCAATAATGCGACGGTCGAGGGCCTCGACCTGCCGCACCGTTTCGGCGAGGTCCTCTTCGGTGGCACCGCTGTATGGGATATTCGGCTGGTCCTCGCACACGTCAATGGCGATGATGTCAGCGCCCTCCTGGGCGAGCCGGATCGCGTGGCTGCGGCCTTGGCCACGTGCTGCTCCGGTGATGAATGCGACCTTGCCGTCTACACGCCCCATTGCGTGCTCCCTTCGGTGTTCTTGATTTCTCTAGAGGTTCAGGCTGAACCCCGCGAGTGGATCTTCTGCGCACGCGCTCACCGGAGGCCGTTCCACTGGCCGCATGCTGAGCGTCAGCGGCACTTTCGTGGTCGTGCGCGGGCGCGGCGGTGACGTGCGGTGCGAGTGGTCGACTGAGGATCTCGGCGTGGCGTCGGCGTCGCGAGCAAGCAGCGCCTGCTCGCCGTAGCCCTGCACGCATTCCGGGTCAGGGCCGTCGAGCGGCAACCCGGTGAAGAATTTCGCCGCCATGCAACCACCCCGGCACGTGTCGAAGAACGCGCAGGAGGAACAGGAGCCGCCAGTTTGCGGGTTGCGCAGTCGGGTGAACAGCTCGGAATTGCGCCACACGTCGGCGAAGCCGCCCGGTGAGCGAACGTTGCCCGCAAGGAACTCGTCGTGGATGGCGAACGGGCATGCGTACACATCGCCGATCGGGTCGATCAGGCAGACAACACGGCCCGCCCCACACAGGTTCAGACCGGGCAGCGACTCGCCGTATGCAGAGAGATGGAAGAAGGAGTCGCCGGTGAGCACGTCGTCACCGTGCGCCACCAGCCAGTCGTAGAGCTCCCGCTGCTGACCCTGCGTCGGGTGCAGTTCGTCCCAGACGTCGGCCCCGCGACCGGACGGGCGCAACCGGGTGAGGCGCAGTTGGGCACTGAACCGGTCGGCGATCGCCTTGAACTCATCGAGTTGTCCGATGTTCTGGCGGGTGCAGACCACGGAGATCTTGAAGCCGGTGAACCCGGCGTCGGCGAGGTTCTGCATCGCTCGCAGCGCGGTGTCATACGAGCCGGGGCCGCGCACATGGTCGTTGACCTCGGCGGTTGCGCCGTCGAGCGAGATCTGCACGTCGACGTAGTCGCTGGTGGCTAAGCGGGTGGCGACATCCGGTGTGATCTTGACGCCGTTGGTCGAGAACTTCACCCCGACATGATGAGCGGTGGCATAGTCGACCAGTTCCCAGAAGTCAGGGCGTACGGTCGGCTCGCCGCCGCCGATGTTCACATAGAACACCTGCATGCGCTCCAGTTCGTCGATCACGGCCTTGCACTCGTCGGTGCTGAGCTCGCGCGAATCGCGGCGGCCCGAGCTTGAGAGGCAATGCACGCAGGAGAGGTTGCATGCGTAGGTGAGTTCCCAGGTGAGGCAAATGGGCGCGTCCAGCCCGTACTCGAATAGGTCGACCAGGCGGGTGGGGGCTGGCGGGGTGTCGAGAATCGTCATGACGCCCTCTCAATGACCATCGAGGATGTCGCAAGGGTGCCAAGCGCACGCTGGTACCGCGGCAGCTCGGTGTCGGTGACCCCGGCCGACATGCAGGCGTCACGGGCGGTCGCCGACACAGCGAGGGACTGCACCACTGCCAGCAGGGTGCGGTCTTTCAAGAACGACAGCTTGCGAGTTCCGAAGTGGTACAGCAGGGCTCCGAATGGCTCCGGCCGAACCGACACCTGCGGGTGAAGCTGCCACGGACAATCCAAATCGACGGTGTGCATGGCGTTCAGTACACGCCGCACATGCCGTCGATCGAAACTTCTTCTACCAGCGGATCAGCCTCGATGAGGTCGTCGACCTCGGTCGAATCCGCGGGCACGGGGTGAACATTGCGATTCATGGGATGCTCCTCATGTCGATCCGACTTCTTCGGCGGTCGCGCTGTTCCGAGTCATACTAGTGGCACCCAGTGCCAATTTGGAAGAGTCGCCCAATGGAGTTCACGGAACCGACCGACGTGCGCAATGCAGCACACCACGGTCGAGCGCGCTCGACATCCAAGGCTGAACTCAGCCATGTCGGGCTGGAATTGTTCATCGAGCGGGGCTTCGATCACACCACGGTGGACGACATCGCGGCGGCGGCGGGCATCGGCCGCCGCACTTTCTTCCGGTACTTCCCCTCTAAAAATGATCTGCCGTGGGGCGACTTTGACGTGATGCTCGACGGCATGCGCCGACACTTTGCCGCGCTGCCCGACGAGGCGTCCCTAGTGGACGCGCTGCGGCAGGCGGTGATGGAGTTCAACCGCCTTCCGGACGCGGAGGTGCCATACCACCGGCAGCGCATGGAGCTGCTTCTGCGGGTGCCCACCCTGCTGGCACATTCGACGCTGCGGTACGAATCGTGGCGGCAAGTGGTCGCCGAATATGTGGCCCGGCGCCTCGACCTGCCGCCGGAGAGCCTGCAGCCACAGACAATCGCGCGGGTCTGCCTCGGCATCGCGCTCTCCGCATACGACCTGTGGCTCCAAGACGAGCACGCCGATCTGCTCGCCTTGATCGACGCCGGCTTTCTCACAATGGAGGGGTTGTTCGTGCCCCCTGCGTCCGACCGGTGACCGTCTACGACGTGATCGTGATCGGAGCGGGCGGCGCAGGCGCTCCGCTCGCCGCGCGACTGTCAGAGGATCCGGACCGCACCGTGCTGCTGCTTGAGGCAGGTCCCACGCCGAGCGGAACCGATGACTTCCCGGCGGAGCTGCTCGACGCGCGCTCGCTGCGCGGCGCAGTGCCCGGACATCCCCACGTCTGGAACTTCCGGGCGGATCTCACCGGTGACCGGCCGTACACCGTCGCCAGAGGACGCGTGCTCGGCGGCTCCACCTCGGTGAATGGCGGGTACTTCGTGCGCGCCCGCCGCGAGGATTTCGATCGATGGTCTGCCGGCGGCGCCAATGAATGGAGCAGCGAGCGGGTCCTTCCGGTCTGGCGCCGGCTGGAAACCGACCTGCAGTACGGTGACACGCCGGTGCACGGTGGGTCAGGTCCGATGCTCGTGTCTCGGCCATCGCTCGACCATCCCGCCAGCGTGGCGTTCGCCGCTGCCGCCAAGGAACTCGGCTATCCGGAAGAGGCGGACAAGAACGCCGACGGTGCACCTGGCTACGGCCCGGTTCCCATGAACGTGACGGACGGGATGCGGTGGAACACCGGTATCGCGTACGTGAACCCGGTACGGCATCGCCCCAATCTGACCGTCCGCGGCCTGACCTCGGTGCGCCGTGTGGTGATGCGGGGACAGCGAGCCGTCGGCGTCGAGGTTGACAGTCTCGGCGACATCTCCGTCATCCACGGCGGGGAGGTGGTGCTCGCGGCAGGAGCAGTGACCTCGCCACACCTGCTATTGCTCTCGGGGATCGGCCCTGCCGACCAGCTGCGCCGCCACGGCATCAAAGTGGTGCAGGCCCTGCCGGGCGTGGGCTCGGAATTCAGCGACCACCCCAACGTGCCGCTGGCGTGGACGCCCGTGCCGGAGCTGCAGGGGTCGGCGACGCAGACAATGACGATGAGCCTGAACCTGACGTCCGAGGATTCCGAGCTGCCGGGTGACCTGGAGATTCTGCAATTCGTCACGCCGATGAGCGGGCTGCTGGGACTGCGCGAGCAGACGCGCGACCTGGCGTTTCTGGCATCCGTCCAGTCCGTCCGATCGCACGGGACGATCAGCCTGAAGTCGGCCGATCCGCGGATGCCACCGCGGATTCGCTACAACTACCTCGCAGACGAGGTGGACCGACGACGGATGCGTGAGGTGGTCCGGGCCGCGGCGGCATTGCTTGCAACGCCGGCGTTCCTTCGTCTGGTGAAGCACGGGCCGATCGATAACGCGACGCTCCACGATGATGCGCACCTGGATGGGTGGCTGCGCCGACACCTCACCACGGCGATGCATCTCAGCAGCAGCGCGAGGTTCGGGCCCGGTGAGGATCCGGCTTCGGTGGTCGATCAGTATGGACGGGTGTACGGGGTGACCGGACTGCGGGTGGCCGACACGTCAATCCTGCCGTCGGCGCCGCTGCGCGGGCCCGCCGCCACAGCCGTGCTCATCGGAGAACTGGTGGCGGAATTCATGCGGCGCTAGCGTGACGCGGGGAGGTGAGGTCTCCAAATCGGTCCTTCCAGTGCCGCGGGAGGAGCGAACAGGGGGTGACCCCTCCGGCCCAGATCGGTAGCGTAGGCCTGACGGGCCCATCCGAACGGGCAACCCCTTCGGATCGGGCAGAGCACCGCCCGGGAGTGACGATGAAGTTCATGCTGCTGGTGTTCGGCGAACCCCACGAGCTGCACCTGAAGTCGACGGAATGGATCGAACGGATGGCGGGGTTCATGGTGCGCTTCGACGATGAGCTCGCCGAGCACGGCGAACTGGTCTACTCCGAGGTGCTGGAGCCGGCGACATCCGCCAGTCTGGTCGAATGGGTGGACGGGTCAACGCGAGTGGGCCGTGGCGCGTTCAACCGGGCGGATCGCCCGCTCGCCCGGTACTGGGTGGTGCTGGTGCCGAACGAGGGCCGCGCGCTCGAGCTGGCGTCGAGCCTGGCGGCGGTGCTGGAGAGTGCCGTGGAGGTGCGGCAGGTGATGGAGCAGTCCACGGTGCCCTAAACAGGTGCCGACGCCTGGTCGCCGTTGTCGGCGAGCGCCGCGCCCACGTTGCGGGTGAACAGGATCAGCCAGACGAACACCAGCGCGCCGGAGATCAGCTCGAATCCGGTGAGGTTGTAGTAGCCGACGGGGAAGAACAGCACCGTTGCGATGGTGAGCGCCACCAGCACCGCGGTGGTCACCGCGAAGAAGGCGGCGTGGAATCCCGGGATCAGAAACCGGATGCCCAGCACCAGCGCGAAGAAGATCACCACCATGCCGGTGGCGAAGATGTTGTGCGTGATTTCGGACAGGCTCACTGGCACCAGGGCGACGCCGATGAGGCAGACGCCGATCGCCACGAGCGCCCAGCGCAGCGCCGCGATCCGCCAGCGCTTATAGTGCGGATGCCGCCTGGCCCAGCCGTCGAGGTCGGTGGCGAGATAGTCGGCGAGGGTGGTGATCACCACCCCCGAGATCACCATGGTGAGGTTGAACGCCGTCGGGGACAGCCCGTCGCCGGCACCCAGCGAGCTGAAGTTGTATTGCCACCAGTTCGCATCGTTGGCGGTGAGCATGCTCGTGAGAGCCCCGCTGATCAGGAACACGGCGAGCAGCGTCGACAGCGTGTAGGTGGTGATGCCGGATGCCGAGAGGTACACGAAGTACCCGAACGCGGCCACCACGATCCCGGTGCTGAGGCTCGCCGTCCAGGCGTCCAGGGTGAGGCCGAGGAACGCCCCCTGCAGCTGCGAGAACACCACGAGGGTAAGTAGCAGCACGATCGCCGCGTGCGTGAACGCCAGCGCCACGATGTCGAGGACCAGCCGCGGCAACGCCACCGTGCGGCGCCACGCATTGGCGGGGTTGCGGAAAGACAGCGTGTACGACACCACGAACGCGGCCAGCGCGACGCCGACGCCGGTGATCGCCGCGACCAGTCCCACCGATCCCGTGCCGAACAGCGCAGCGGGCTGGCCGTTGAACACGATCACGCCGACCAGCGCGCCGACCAGCAGCGCAATCGCCGCCGCGAGCAGCGCGCGGGATTCGACGGTGACCGCACCGGAATGCGCCCCAGGGCGGGCGCCGGTCCCTCGGCTGAACGCTGGCACGGGGCCAGTCTTTCAGAGCGGACGTATCTGCCGCTCAAACGGTTTCAGGCTCGGCCGGTGGCATCACTCCTCGCCGATGTCCTCGTTCCACAGCTCCGGGTTCTTCTCGATGAACTCGGTCATCATCGCCACGCACTCCGGGTCGTTCAGCACGGTGACCTGCACGCCGCGCTGCCGCAGGTAGTCCTCACCGCCGTAGAACGTGCTGTTCTCGCCGATGATCACCCGCGGGATGCCGTACAGCAGGATGGCGCCGGTGCACATGTCGCACGGCGACAGGGTGGTGACCATCGTGGCGCGGGCGTACACGCTCGCCGGCAGCCGGCCGGCGTTCTCGAGACAGTTGGTCTCGCCGTGGTGGATGGCGCTGCCCGACTGCACCCGCCGGTTGTGCCCGACCGCGATCACCTCGTCGTCCACGATCAGGGCGGCGCCGATCGGGATGCCGCCCTCGGCCAGGCCCACCTTGGCCTCGGCGAGCGCCGGCGCCAGCTTCTCGGAATCGGTGAGGGCCATCAGGGTCTCCATTCGGGTTGGTCAGGATTGGTCGAGATTGGTCTGAATTATCGGATGCCGCGATCATCGGATGCCGCGCGCCTACGCCCGCCGATACGGAGTGAGATACGCGCCCGGGTACCGCACGCCGCGGCCTCCGATCACCAGGGCGGCGATCACCACCAAGTACGGGAAGGCGATCAGCAACTCGTTCGGCACCTGGCTGAACAGCGGGGTGATCGCCAGCTGCAGCTGCAGCGCATCGGCGACCCCGAACAGCAGCGCGCCGGCCACCACCGGCCACACCTTCCAGCGGCCGAAGATCACCAGGGCGATGCAGATCCAGCCGCGTCCGCTAACGATGTCCAGGGTGAAGCTGCCGAGCAGCGACACGGTGAGGAACGATCCGCCGACCGCCATGAGCGCGCCGCCGATCATCAGCGCGGCATACCGGGTACCCGCGACCGGAATGCCCGCGGCATCCGCTGCCTCCGGGTTCTCGCCGACGGCGTTCAACCGCAGCCCGAACCCGCTGGAGCGCAGCACCCACCAGAGCGCGGGCGCCAGCAGCAGGAAGCCGACGTAAGTCAGCGGGTACTGCGCGAACACCCCGCTGCCCGGGAACAGTCGATCGAACTTCTCGGTAGTGGTCTGGGTGCCGGTGGAGAACAGTAGCCGGTTGGTGAAGTCGCAGGCGGCGACCAGCAGCAGGGTGGTGCCGATGCCGGCCACGTGCTGGTTCACGCCGAGCGTCACGGTGAGCACCCCCATCAGCGCCCCGGCCAGCACCCCCGCCAGGATCGCGGCGAGCAGCGCCATCCACACCGAGCCGGTGGTCGCGGCGATGAAGAACCCGACGAAGGCGCCGGCGTACATGGTGCCTTCGATTCCTAGATTCAGGATACCGGTGCGCTCGTTCACGACGGCGCCGAGCGCCGCCCAGACCAGCGGGGTGGCGATGGTGAACGTCGCGGCGATCACCGCGATCAGCGGGAAGTTCATCGGCGCCGCCTTTGGCCGAGCACCAGCCGGTAGCGGCGCAACGCCATCACGGACACCACGGCCAGCAGCAGCGTGGAGCTGACGATGGCGCCCATCTGGGTGGGCAGCTGCAGGACGATCGACGCGTTCTGCGCGCCGACGGCGATGTCGCCGAGCAGCAACGCCACCAGCAGCACGCCACCGGCGGTCAGGGCACCGAGCGACGCCACCACCACCCCGGTGTAGCCGTAGCCGCTGGCGACGCTCGCGGTGAGTTGGTGCTGCACGCCGAGCACCTGGCTGGCGCCGCCGAGCCCGGCCACCGCACCCGAGACGAGGGCGCTGCGCCACTGCAGGGTGGACACCCGGATGCCGCTGAAGGCTGCGGCATTCGGCGATTGTCCTGCCGCGCGCAGCCGAAGCCCGAGCGGCGTGTACGACATCACGATCCAGGTGACGGCGACCAGCACGATCGCGATCACCAGCCCCCAGTGCACCCGAGACCCCGGCACCACAGCCGGCAGGTCGTAGCCGGGGCCGTAACGGTCGGAGTCGGGAAACCCGGTGGCCGAGTTGCGCCACGGGCCGTTCAGCAGTCCCTGGATCAGCAGCAGCGCGACCGGGTTCAGCAGCAGTGTCGTCACCACCTCGTCGATGCCCACCGTGCGTCTCAGCCAGGCCGGCAGCAGCGCCCAGAGCAGCCCGCCGGCAGCCCCGGCGGCGAGCGCCAGCGGCAGGGCGATCACGGCGGGCAGGTCGGGCAGGTACAGGCCCGGGATGCTGGCCGCCACGGCTCCGGCGAGGAACTGGCCTTCCGCGCCGATGTTGTAGTAGCCGACTCGGAATGCGATCGCCACGGACAGGCCGGTGAAGATCAGCGGGGTCGCCGCCAGCAGCACTTCACCGATGCCGCCCGCGGTGGTGAGCGGGGTGAGGGTGTACCGTTCGTACGCCGCGAGCGGGTTCGCGCCGGCCAGCCGGATCGGCCCGGCGGTGATCGCGAGGGTCAGCAGCACGGCCAGCAGCACCGCGGCCGGGGCCAGCCACCGGGACTCGCGGGCGCGCAGCATCAGTTTCATGCGCCTCCCCCGGTCATCAGCAGGCCGAGCCGTTCCCGGGTGGCGTCGGCGGCGGCCAGCTCGCCGACGATCTGGCCGGAGAGGATCACCACGATCCGGTCGCACACGCCGATCAGTTCGTCGAGGTCCTCGGAGATCAGCAGCACCCCGGCGCCGTCATCGCGCAGCGCGCGCAGTTGCGAGTAGACGTACTCGCAGGCCGCGACATCCAGCCCGCGCGTCGGTTGCGAGGCCACCAGCGCCCGCGGGTTGCGGGCGATTGCCCGCGCCAACAGCACTTTCTGCATGTTGCCTCCGGAGAGGCTGCGGATCGGGTCGCGGGCGTTGGCGCGGATGTCGAAGCGGTCCATCAACGCGCGCACGTGCTCGCGCACCCGGCGGCGGTCGAGGAACGGTCCGCGGCGGAAGCGGTCGAGGTCTTCGAGCACCAGGTTCTGCTCGACGGTGAGGCTCGGGATGACGCTGCCCCTGCGGTCTTCGGTGAGCCGGCCGAGTCCGGCGCTGATGCGCGCGGTGACGTCGAGGTGGGTGATGTCGGTGGCGCCGACCCGCACGGTTCCGCTGCTGGCGGCGATCCTGCCGCAGAGCACCTGCATCAGTTCGGTCTGCCCGTTGCCCGAGACGCCGGCGACCCCGACGATCTCGCCGGAGGCCACCGTCACGCTCAGCCCGTCGAGCACCGGTTTGCCGGAGCCGGCGAGGGTGAGGTGCTCGATGGCGAGCGATGGCGGGGCGGTGAGCGGCCGCGGCTCGGGCGGCTCCGCGGCGGTGGTCTGCTGCGCGCCGTTGGTCTGCAGCGCGGCCGGCGTGTTCAGCCCGATCGAGGTGCCGAGTGCCTCGGCCGTCACCTCGTCGCTGGTCTGCGCGACATCCGCCCCCACCATGATCGCGGCGATCTGCCGCGGTTGCAGTCCTGCCGCCGACACGGATGCCACGACCTTGCCGCGACGCAGGATGCTGATGTGCTCGGCGATGGCCACCACTTCGTGCAGCTTGTGCGAGATGAAGATGACGCCCATGCCCTCGGCGGTCAGCCGGCGGATGGCGTCGAACAGCAGCTCGACGTCGTGCGGCACCAGCACCGCGGTGGGCTCGTCGAGGATCAGCAGGCGGCAGTCGTGGAACAGCGCCTTCACGATCTCGACCCGCTGCCGCTCCCCCACCGACAGGGTCTCGACGATGGCGTCGGGGTTGATGGCGACGCCGATGCGTGCCGCCGCCGCGAGCACGCGCTCCCGGGCGGCGTCCCGGCTGATGCGCCCGAGGCCGACCCCGACGAGCATGAGGTTCTCGGTGACGGTCATCGTGCCGACCAGCGAGAACTCCTGGGTGACCATGCCGATGCCGGCGGCGATCGCATCGGACGGTGAGGTGATCCGGGTCGGCCGCCCGTCGATGCGGATCTCGCCGGCGTCGGGCTGGCTGAGCCCGTAGAGGATGCGGGTGAGCGTGCTCTTGCCCGCCCCGTTCTCGCCGAGCAGCGCATGCACTTCGCCGCGCGCCACGGCCAGGTCGATCGCGTCGTTGGCGACGACCGGCCCGAACGTCTTGGTGATGCCGACCAGTTCGGCCAGGGCCGTGGTGGGGGCGGTGTCGGTGGATACCGCCCCCACGGGCATGTCGGTCACTACTGCCCGACGGTGGTCGAGCCCGCCGGAGCTTCCTCGTTGATCGGCGTCTCGAAGGTGCCGTCGAGCACCTCCTGTTCGCGCGCCTCGACGGTGGTGAGCAGGTCGGCGGGGATCTCGAACGCGGTGTTCTCGTTGATCGGCGCCAGTTCGCTGCCGCCGTTCACCATGAACGAGTACTCCGCCAGGTTGCTGGCCTCGTAGCTGCCATCCACCACGGCTTTGACCACCGCGTCTACGGTCGGTCGCATGTTCCACAGCAGCGAGGTCACCACGTACTCGGGCGCCTGATCCTGCTGGTCGACCATCATGCCGAACACCGGCAGGCTGTGCTCGGCCGCTGCGGCGATGACGCCGTCGCGTTCGGCGAACAGCACGTCGGCGCCGCCGGCGATGGCTGCCTCCGCAGCCTGCTTGGCGGTGGCGGGATCGAAGAACGAGTTGATGAACGACACAGTGACCGTGGCGGTCGGGTTGGTCTGCTTCACGCCCTCGATGAACCCGTTCACGATGCGGTTGACCTCGGGGATCGGCATGGCGGCGACGACCCCGATCGTGCCGCTGGTGGTCAGGCCTCCGCCGAGCATGCCGGCCAGGTAGGCGGGATCCTGCATCCAGTTATCGAAGACGCTGAAGTTGGGTGCCTGCTCCTCACCGCCAGAGCCGAACGCGAACGCGGTGTCGGGGAACTCGGCGGCAACAGCCCGCACGGCCTCTTCGGCGGCGAACGCGTCACCGATGATGATGTCGGGATCCTGGCTGCCGATGATGTCGCGCAGCGCGCGTTCCATCTCGTCGGCGGTGTGCAGGTTGTCGACGTAGTCGTACTGGATGTCGCCGTCGTCTTCGGCGGCCTGCAGGGCGTTGTGGATGGCGCCGTCCCACGGTTCCTCGAGCGGCGTGGCGAAGGCGCCGAACACGGTGGGGACCTCGCTGTCGCCACCGTTAGTGGCGGCCGGCTCGTCGCCGGTGGTGCCGCCGCAGCCGGCGAGGATCAGGGCCGCTGCGGTGGCGAGCCCGGCGCCTGCCAGCGCGCGGCGGATGAAGGGTTGGGTGGTGCTTGAGCGCATCATGGTGGCCTCACTCTTGATCAAGGTGGTGCGGGGTTGGCGCTAATTACGACGATAGGCACGCGTGTCGCCGCTGACCAGCGGTCAACCGTCCCGATTGCGGAACAATGCGCCGATCGTGTGCCCGGATACGATTGCGGTGTCCCCCATGGAAAGGCCCGCATGACAATCGTTGCTGCCGCTGACGGCTCCGCCCTCGGCAACCCCGGACCCGCAGGCTGGGCCTGGTACGTCGATGATGGCTGCTGGGGGGCCGGCGGCTGGAAGCACGCCACCAACAACCAGGGCGAGCTGAAGGCGGTGCTCGAGCTGTTCAAGGCCACCGCCCACCTCGATGACGACCTGCTCGTGCTCTGCGACAGCCAGTACGTGATCAACGCGGTGACCAAGTGGATGCGCGGTTGGAAGGCCAAGGGATGGCGCAAGGGCGACGGCAAGCCGGTGCTCAACCTCGAACTGCTCAAGGAGCTCGATGAGGCCATCGCCGGCCGGCAGTACCGCTTCGAATGGGTAAAGGGCCACGTCGGCCACGTGCTGAACGAGGCCGCTGACGCCCGCGCCCGCGCTGTGGCCGAGGCGTACCAGCGGGGCCTCACAATTCCGAGCGGACCGGGCTGGAACACATCCACCGACGTGGGCGTCACCGTGACACCTCGCGCGGTCACCACCGCCGCCCCGTCCGCCTCGGCCGCGATCTCCGAGATCGTGATGGAACCCGAGACGCTGGCGGATGTCGAAGCCCTCGTGCCCGCGGCGGTGGAGGCCGACGAGCCGGCGCTGTTCGACTTCGACGGGGATGTCGAGCCGGACGAGTGGCACACCATCAGCCTCTCGCTGACCACCGAGGAGCACACCCGGCTGCAGCAGCGGGCCCGCCTCGACGGCGTCACCGTAGAGGAACTGCTGCGCAGCCTGATCTAGCTCCGGCATCAAATCTGGCGCTCGTCGCAGCCGAAAACGACTCGGCGCCCCCGCCATAACGGGGGCACCGAGTCGTCTAGTGGTGTGGGGAGCCCTGATGGGAGCCCTGCCAGGCCAGCGCGGAACTCAGCGGTTGGCGGACGTCAGATCCGCGGCATCCTGAACCGCCGGAGCCGAGCCCGTGGCGAGCTTCGACGACGAGGCAGACACGCTGGACCGGCTGTTGCACAAGCTGTTGGCGTCGGATGTCGCGGAGCAGGCGGCGCGCGCTGACGGGCAGCCGGGTGCCACACCCGCGCCGCCCGGCGTAACCTGAACTGCATGGCCACTCTGACCGAGACCAACGGACGGCAGACGCTGACGATCCAGCGCCGGTTCATGCACTCGGCAGAGAAGCTGTGGTCGTACGTGGTCCATCCCCAGAAGCTGAGCCAGTGGTATCCGGCGCAGATCGTGGAGTTCGAGCCCGCTGTGGGCACGGACATCCGGTTCGACTACGGAGACGACTTCACCAGCACAGGACGGGTGACCGAACTGGCACCCGGCACCCGACTGGCCTTCACGGAGACATCGCCGGAAGAAATGTCACGGGAGAGTGACAACTCGATCACGATCGAGGTGCAGCCGGATGACGGCGGCAGCCTGCTGACCTTCATCCACGAGTTCGATGACCGTCCGGCCGCGGCAGCCTATGCGGACGGCTGGGACACCTGCCTTGAGGTGCTCGGCGACCTGCTCGACGGGCTGCCGGCGCGCGAGGCGTCACCCTCGATCGAGCGCTACGAGGACTATGTGAAGGAGTTCGGGCTCGACCGGCCGACGATCGGCCACGACACCCTGCGGGTCGAACGACAGCTGATGTTGCAGTCACCCGAGAAGGTGTGGCGGGTGCTGCATCCGACCACTCTTGAGCAGCTGGCGCCGGGCCGGCTCGGTCCGGGCCAGATCAGCGGCCGCGTCGACGGCGAGTGGGTGGAGATCGAGCTCGCGAACGGCGGAAGCCTGCGCTGGGAGGTGCAGACCGGCCCCGGCGGCGCGCGCATCGTGCTCACCCACACCGGGATCGGCAATCAGGTCGACGACCTGCGGATCCGCTGGCACGACCACATCGAGCGTCTGGTGCAGAAGGTGATCGCGGCGCCGGATGAAGAGTCTGGCGACACCGCCGCCACGTCGTGAGTCGTTACCGCCAGCCGAGTGCCGGGGCGACGTACTTGACCACGCTCTCCAGCAGCTTGGCGTTGTAGTCGACACCCAGCTGGTTCGGCACGGTGATTAGCAGGGTGTCCGCGGCCTCGACCGCGGCATCCAGAGCCAGCTGTTCGACCAGCGCGTCGGGCTCGCCGATGTAGCTCTTGCCGAAGCGGGCGAGGGTGCCTTCGAGCTGGCCGACCTGGTCCTTGCCCTCGACCTGGGCGCGCAGGCCGAAGTAGTGCCGGTCTTCGTCGGTGACCAGCGGGATGATGCTGCGGCTCACCGAGACGCGCGGCGTCCAGGTGTGGCCGGCCTCGGTCCAGGTGTCGCGGAACACCTGGATCTGCTCGGCCTGCAGGTCGCTGAACTGTTCGCCGGTGTCTTCGGTGAGCAGGGTGGAACTCATCAGGTTCATGCCCTGTTCGGCGGTCCACTTGGCGGTGGCTCGGGTGCCGGAGCCCCACCAGATGCGGTCGCGCAGCCCCGGCGAGTGCGGCTCGATGGCGAGCGCGCCGGAGTGCCCGGTCATCCGCGGGTTGGCGGCGACGACGCCGGCGCCCTCGATCGCCTGCAGGAAGATCTGGGTCTTGGTGCGGGCGTCATCGGCGTCGGTGTGACCCTCCGCTGGAACGTAGCCGAAGGCCTCGTAGCCGTTCATGGCGTGCTCGGGTGATCCCCGGCTGACGCCGAGCTGCAGCCTGCCGCCGCTGATCAGGTCGGCGGCCGCGGCCTCTTCAGCCATGTATAGAGGATTTTCGTAACGCATGTCGATCACGCCGGTGCCGATTTCGATGCGGCTGGTGCGGGCGCCCATCGCTGCGAGCAGCGGGAACGGGGAGGCCAGTTGCGGGGCGAAGTGGTGCACGCGCACGAAGGCGCCGTCGACACCGACCTCCTCGGCGGCGACCGCCAGCTCGATCGACTGCAGCAGCGCATCTTGTGCGGTGCGCACCAGCGACCCGGGTACGTCTTGGTAATGGCCGAAGGAGAGGAATCCGATGCGCTTCACACCCGGTGCAGCGTCTCAGGTGGTCGAAGTATTCCGAGACGGTTAGCTACGGGGTCGGCAGGTCGTCGGCATCCGTCGCTTCGGGCTCCTGCTCCATCGCCACGTACGAGGCCTCGGGCTGCCAGTATGAGTCGCCGTGCTCCACGTTGGCGCTGCGGGCCAGTACGAACAGCAGCGTGGACAGTCGATTCAGGTAGCGGGCGGTGAGCACGTTAACCGACTGCCGGTGCTGCTGCCACGCGATCCAGGTCATCCGCTCCGCCCGCCGCACCACCGCGCGGGCGTGGAACAGGCTCGCGGCGGCGACGGTGCCTCCGGGCAGCACCCGGCCGCTGAGGTCGGAAGCGTTCTGCCCGTAGTACTCGATCGCGCGTTCCAACCGCACCAGGTGGGCGTCGTGGATGCGCGCCACCGCGGGCTCCGGATCATCGAACGGCGCCGCGAGGTCGGCGCCGAGGTCGTACAGGTCGTTCTGCACGCTGGCCAGCGTGGAGTTCACGTCGATCGCGAAGCCGCTCACCGCCATCGACAGGCTGATCGCCGCATTGGCCTCTTCGCAGTCTTGCCAGGCAGCCACCCGGGAATCCCATTTGGGCAGGTCGCCATGACGCCCGAAATCGGTGCGTCCGTTGTCTCCCTCACGCGAGTTGTAGACCAGTTCGGTCGGCTCGACTTCATCGGCGTCAGCCATAGCGGCCACTCTAGTCATCCCTCTCACCGCGGGGGTAGCGTTGCGTGAATCGGGTTCTCACACGGGGTGCCCCCGACAGGTCGACGGAGATCATCATGTCGAACGACGCCACGAAAGCCCTGCCCACCGCATCGGGGAAGGGGTGGGAAAGCGTCGACAAGACCGTGTTCGGCGTGGCCGCCAGCATCATCGTGGTGCTCTGCATACTCGGCGTGGTGTTCACGCAGCAGGTAGGCGACGGGGCAGCGGTCGCTCTCGCTTGGATCACCTCCAACCTCGGCTGGCTGTTCATTCTCGGCTCGACCGGTTTCGTGGTGTTCGCCATCGTGTTGGCGTTCGGCCGGTACGGCAGCATCCCGCTCTCCCGCGAGGGTGAGAAAGCCGAGTTCTCCACGCTGTCCTGGGTGTCGATGATGTTCAGCGCCGGGATGGGCATCGGCCTGATGTTCTTCGGCGTGTACGAGCCGGTCACGCACCTGGAGTCGCCTCCCCCATTCGTCGGTGCCGAACCCGGCAGCGCGGAGGCGGCCAGCACCGCCATGGCATACACGTTCTTCCACTGGGGGCTGCACCCGTGGGCCATCTACTCCGTGGTGGGCCTGGCGCTGGCGTACTCCACCTTCCGGATGGGCCGCGGCAACCTGATGAGCGCACCGTTCCAGGCGATCCTCGGTGAGGACCGTATCGTGCGGCGCGGATGGGGCAAACCCATCGACATCCTCGCCATCATCTGCACCAAGTTCGGCTCCGCGACATCCCTCGGCCTCGGCGCCCTGCAGATCGCCGCCGGAATCTCGCTGCTGGCCACCGGCGAATTCTCCGATGATCCGGGCACGCTGCTGCCGATCCTGGTCATCTGCGTGCTCACCGTGGGCGTGGTGTTCTCGGCGGCGAGCGGGGTGTCGAAGGGCATCAAGTGGCTGAGCAACACCAACATGGTGCTCTCCGCAGTGCTGATCACCTTCGTCTTCGTCGCCGGCCCCACCGTGTTCATCCTCGACCTGCTGCCGGAATCGATCGGCGCATACTTCAGCACCATCATCCCGATGAGCTTCCAGTCTGCGGTGTTCGGCGGCGGCGACTGGCTGGCCAGCTGGACCATCTTCTACTGGGCCTGGTGGATCTCCTGGACCCCGTTCGTGGGCAACTTCATCGCCCGCATCTCGCGCGGACGCACCATCCGCGAGTTCGTGCTCGGCGTGCTGCTGGTGCCCACCGGGGTGAGCATGCTCTGGTTCACCGTGTTCGGCGGGGCCGGCATCAACCTGCAGGTGAACGGCGTCGACATCGCCGGCACCGGCAACGAGGCGGCCGCCTTCTTCGCGACCCTGCAGCAGTACCCGTTCTTCATCGGCACCTCCTTGATCGTGATGGTGCTGACCGCGGTGTTCTTTGTGAGCGGGGCGGATGCCGGATCCCTCGTGCTCGGCACGCTGTCCACCCGCGGCAGCAACCATCCGTGGAAACCGCTGGTGATCCTCTGGGCGGTGCTCACCGGCGCCGTGGCCGCGGTGCTGCTGTTCGTGGGCGGGCTGGGCGCGCTGCAGACCTTCACGATCCTCGCGGCCAGTCCGTTCGTGATCATCATGATCGGGTTGTGCGTGTCGCTCTACGTCGACCTGCGCCGCGACCCGCTGCGCCGGCGCCGTCTCGGCCCGGTTCGCAGCGCCACGGAGGTGCAAGCCAACGTGCCGTTCACTCGGCCGGTCGAGGTGCAGGAGGGTCCGGATCCGGATGTCGGGACTGCGGGTTCGGCGTAGGCGGGCGGCTCTGCTGGGAGTGATCCGTCCGCGCGAGCTCGCCCTCGCCCTCGTGGTGGTCAGTGCGGTTGAGCCAGCCTGTCGCGGTTGAGCCACCGCGCGGTGGCTCAATCCCGACAAACTGGATCAGTCGCGCAGTCTCAACCCGCGGCGGGTCTGGCCGCAAGCACGACTTTCGCCATACGTCGAGCGGATTACCTCCCGTTTCGCCCTGTTACGTCATGTGCGCCCGAGCCTCGACGCATCCGCTGATCCTTCCTACGGTGGGTGCACTCATCCCCCGATGGAAGGACCGACACCATGTCACTGACCGCCACCGCAGCACTCACCGCCGCCGCCGCGCCCATAGTCACTGCTGACGAGCGCGCAACCCGACTTATCGATGCAGGAACCACGTGGACCGAACGGGTCACCGCCAGCCCCGCTAGCGCCCAATTGACCTACAAGGTCGGCGGGCAGGGCGAGGGGGCCGTCGCCTCCCGGATCTCCGCCGGCACGCACGAATTCTTCGTCGACGAGCCGGCCGGCTTGGCCGGCGATGACATCGCAGCCAGCCCGGTCGAGATCGCCCTCGGCGCCCTGATCTCCTGCCAGATCGTGGTCTACAGGCTGTACGCGCAGAACCTCGGCATCGAGATCGACTCGATCACCGCTCAGGCCGAGGGTGACCTCGATGTGCACGGGCTGTTCGGCCTAAACGACAGCGTGCGCCCCGGCTTCTCCGACGTGCGCCTGACCATCAACGTCACCGGGCCGGAGAGCGATGACCGCTACGAGGAACTGCACCGCGTCGTCGACGCGCACTGCCCGGTGCTCGACCTGTTCGCGAACGCGACGCCGGTGAGCGTGACTCTGGTGGCAAACTGACCTGATCCCGTTTGTCGCGGTTGAGCCACCGCGCGGTGGCTCAAGCGCGACAACCTGGCTCAATCGCGAACCGGATGTCGCAAGCGACGGGTGGCACCGCGCAACGGGCGTCGCGGCTTCATGTCATCCGCCGAGCTCCACGACATCCACCGTCTCAGCGATCTGCGTGCGCGGAGTGCCGACGATCGGCGCCCGTCCGGATGCCCAGAACTCCTCGAGCCGCGCCAGCAAGGCTTTCGCCTGCTCCACGCTGCCCAGCTCAAGGTCGACGAGCACGATCGTGGGCTCGTCGATCGGGCGGTGCACCCAGTAGCGGATGACGCCGGATCCTTTGCGATCCATCGGATCGCTGTCGAAGTTTTCCTTCCAGCTGTCGAAATCTGAAACCGACAGGTAAGCACGCAGGACAGCCATGGTGTCTCCAATGAGCGACCGAGGGTGGGTGTTCGCTCAGGCTACGCCCGCCCGCAGTCCGGCGGATAGGGGGCGGTCGCGGCATCTGGTGCGCGATCCGTGCGCCCCCTCATACACCCAGACGCTGCCCTGCGGCATCCCTATCCTGAGGTTCTGCCCCGCGAAATACTGAAGTCATGAAACCGATTGAGGCTGTCGGCACGGCAGTGGCCGCATTCGTCGGCGTGGCCGCGGGCTACTGTGCGGCGAGATGGGCACGGTACGGCAACCCGGTACGCCAGCCGCCGGACCCGGTACTCGACAAGGTGATTCCCCACCCGGAGGTCGACGAATGGCACCAGATCGCCATCGACGCCCCCGCGGCCATCGCGTTCTCGGTCGCCCGCGACATCGACCTGTGGCAGTCGCCACCGATCCGCGCGATTCTCTGGCTCCGCGCGATCCCGGCGATGCTCGGCGGGGAGCCGTTCCGGATGCCGAAAGTGCGCGGCCTCGTCGCCGAAACGGAGGGACTCGGCTGGCAGATTCTGGACTGGGACCCGGGCCACCGGCTCGTGCTCGGCGCATACACCCAGCCGTGGCGCAGCACCGTGAAGTTCGAATCACTCCCCCTCGACCAGTTCGCCGCGTTCAACGAACCGGGATACGCCAAGATCGCGGTGACTATCGAGGCCCAACCGACCGGTCCAGACAGCTGCCTGCTGGTCACCCGCACCCGCGTCGGCACCACGGACGCCGAGGCGCGGCGCCGGTTCCGGCTCTATTGGGGTCCCATCTCGGCGGGAATCGTGACGATCCGGTATCTCGCCCTTCCAATGATCAAGCGGCGGGCCGAGCAGCGGGTGGCCGAGGAGGCCAGCGGGCGAACGGATGCCGACACGCGGTCGCCGGTGGAACGCGCCATCGCGGAGGGCAGCGCCGAATCCTGACCGGCGCTACCGCACCCCGCCGTGGCCGCGGCCACCGCCACCACGGCCACCGCCTCCGCCTCCGCCTCCGCCGATCACATTCACCGACACCAGCGTCATCCCCAGGTCGCGCACCTTGCCGAGCAATCCGTGCAGCGCCGCCTGGTCGGTGACCGGGCCCGACAGGGCGGTGGTCCCGTCGCCATCGCGGGTGATGCTCAAGCCTTCGAACCACTCGGCCCAACGTTCATCGAGGTGCCCGTCGAGCCGAATCTCATAGCGCAGCTGCCCGTCGCGGTCGGCGGCCGCCCGGTTCGAGCCGGTCATCGCGCCGCCACCCGCCCGCGCGCTCGAGCAGTCGCCGGGCTCGTCAACCGCCGCCGGATCGCCCACTCGGCCACTGCGAGGTTGATCACCCAGCCGGCCAGGTGCATCAACGCGGTAGTGGTCTCGGTGAGTGGGCCCAGCACCAGCGGGCCGATCGTCAGGGTGAACACCTGCGTGCCTGCACCGAGTCCGATGGCGTAGGCCCGCGTCATCCACGCCCGGTGAGTCATGATTGCGCGCTTCCGGATGGCGAGCAGGCCGAGCACCAGCGAGGCCAGCATGGCCGAACCCAATATGAGCCGGAACACCACGAGCAGCTCGCCGGTTCCCTCCGGGTGAGCGTAGAACACGGTCATCCAGAGCGCCGACCCTGCGGCGAGAATCCCGGCAGGGAAGACGAGAACACGTCCGGCGATGCGGTGCCAGCGGGCGGGACGGCGCCGCAGCCCCGGCGCGAACTGCATCGCCCCCAGCACCGAGAACACGGTGACGCTGACGATGTGGATCACGATCGGCAGCGGCGACGCGTCGGCCCGCGGGTTGTTCGGCAACGTAGCCGCGCCGCCGCCCAGCTCCACCAGCCGGAGCGAGCCCATCACCACCGGAATCAGGGCCAGCACGATCAGCCCCGCGGGCACCAGCCATCCGGGTCTGCTCCGGCGCTTCGGCTGCGCGGCCGTCAGAGTGGACGACGACGTGATGCTCATCTGCTGCTCCTGTCCGAGTCGATCGAGAACCCTGCTCGACCGTCAGTCAGAAGCTACGGAGCCGTGTGGTGACTCGTCATCACCACAGGTGGTGATCTTCGCCCGCGTTCACCGCGCGATCACCGCTTGGCCAGCAGGTTCAGCTGCTCGGCACGGCGGATCGCCGCCCGCCGGTTGGTCACCTCGAGCTTGCGGAAGATGTTCTTGGTGTGAGTGCGCACCGTGTTCAGCGACACCACCAGTTCCCGGGCGATGTCCGGGCCGCTCAACTCGGTGCCGAGCAGCCGGAGCACGTGCAGTTCCCGTTCGCTCAACGGCTCGGCCAGCGGTTCCGCCGATGTGGCGCCCGGCGCCTCGACCGCGTCGACCTCGCCGAGCGCGGCCTGCAGCCGACGCACGTAGGCCGGCGACAGCCCGCGCCTGGCCGCTTCGTTAAGCAGCGTCACCATCGCTGCGCCCTCATTCGCGAACAGGCGGACGTAACCCTCCGGCGCGGCCTGGGTCAACGCCCGCCGCAGCGGCACCATGGCCTGCGTGAGTTGGCCCTGTGCCTCCAGCGCGAGAGCCTGCAGCATCAGAATCTCGGTGACGCTTCCGGTACGGCCGCCCGCTTCCGCGGCGGGCAACAGACGATCGAGCATGGCCATGGTGTTCCGGATGTCGCTCTCCCCCGTGCGCGCGCGACGCTGGGCGATCAGCAGACGGGCCAAGGTGAGGTGCTCGTACTCGCGCAGATAGCTGACGTCATCGGTGGCGGCGAGCCCGTGTTCGCGGGCCCAGCCGAGGGCGTCCGCGAGCTTGCCTTGAGTGATCCAAATCCGGGCCCGCATCGCCGGAATCGGCCGCACCTCGGGGAAGAAGCCGCGCAGAAACAGCCGGTCGGCCTCGCCCAGCAGGTCGGCCACGGCATCCGGATCCCCTTCGACCTGCCTGAGCAGAGCCATCGCGACGAAGCGTCGATACCGGGTTTCCTTGAGGGACGCGCCCTCGCCGAGCGTGCTGCTGAGCTGCAGGTGTGAGGCTGCGGCATCCAGGTCGTCGCGTTCGATGTGCAGCTCGGCGAGCCCGGCATGCAGTCCGGGAAGTGCGACGGCGCCCGCGACATCCTGCGCTGCCGCCGAGGTCAACGCCTGCTGATAAAGCCGGCGCGCCTCGTTCAGCCTGCCTTGCGCCACGCACATGTCGGCTCGGATCAGCGTGCCGCTCAGTACGTCGGCCAGGTATCCGGCGGAGCGCAGGTCGGCCATCGCCTCGGAGAATGCTGGCAGCGCCGCAGTCAGATCACCGCGCGCCCACGACGCCAGCCCGAGCATTCCCCCCGCCGAGCCGCGCGCCAGATGATCACCGGGCTCGGCCAGTTCGAGCGCGCGCCCGGCCTGCTCGGCGGTTCCCGTGACATCGCCGAGCGCCTGCGCCAGCGCCGAGCGGTACATCGCGATCGTCACGGGCAGGCCGCGCAGTTCGTCCTCGTTCGACGGGGTGGCGGGTGCTTCGGCGGCGGCGGCAACCGTCGCTTCCTGACCGCGGTCGGTCGCGCCGGGCGCCGCGGCGAGCGCGCTCTCGGCGGCTGCCAGCCAAGGCTCGACATCCTCGAGCGCTCCCGACGCGAGCCGCGAGTAGGCGAAGTACACGCTGAGCACAGGCTTCTGCCGGATGACGTCCTCTGGCAGCGCGTTCAGCCAGCCGAGCAATGTCGCCTCCTGCCGGTCGCGGCGGATTGCGGGCACTGCCCACTCCATCAGGGTCGCCGCCCGGTCGAAGTCCTCGGCCGCCAGCGCGTGCTTTACCGCATCGTTGACCAGGTCGTTGCGTGCGTACCAGTCGCTGGCGAGCCGATGCAGGGCGCGCACCCGGTCGCGGTCCTGCTGCAGCAGGCGGGCGCGCAGAACGTCCGCGAACAGGTGGTGGTAGCGGTACCACTCGCGGCGGTCATCGAGCGGGATGACGAACAGGTTGTCCCGCTCCAGCGCCTCGAGCATGCCGGCACCGTCGGGCTGCCCCGTGACCGCCTCGCACAGCGCACCGGTCAGCCGATCGAGCACTGCGGAGTGCAACAGGAAGGTGCGCACCTGCTCGGGCTGGCGCTGCAGCACCTCTTCGACCAGGTAGTCGATGACGAAGCGGTTACTGCCGGTGAACGCATCGATGAAGCCGCGGATGTCGCTGCGCTCCCGCATCGACAGGGCGGCCAACTGCAGGCCGGCGATCCAGCCCTCGGTGCGGGTGTCCAGTGCGACGACGTCGTCCGCCGACAGGCTGAGTCCCATTTCGGTGAGGAATGCGGCGGCCTCGTCGGGGGTGAAGCGCAGGTCGGCGGCACGCAGTTCGGTCAGCTCGCCGCGGCCCCGCATCCTGGCCAGCGGAAACGGCGGGTCGGCCCGGCTGCCGATGGCCAGGTGCAGGTTCGACGGACAATGCTCAACCAGGAACGCGACGGCGTCACGCGCCGGCCCCGCCTCGATCGTGTGAAAGTCGTCGAGCACCAGGACGATCTCGACCGTCGACTGGGCCACCTCGTTGATGAGAGTCGTCAGGGCCGCCTCAACCGGCATCCCTTGCCGGGCCTCCGAGTTGAGACCGTCTGAGGGGATTCCGTCGGCGCCGTGCACGGCGGCGAGCAGATAAGTCAGGAAGCGCGCTGGGTCGCTGTCGCCTTCGTCGAGCGACAGCCAGGCGACGCGCGTGTCCGGCTCGTGCTGCCGGAGGCTCTCGATCCAGTCGGCGAGCACGGTGGTCTTGCCGAAGCCGGCGGGGGCCGAGACGAGCGTGAGCTTGCGGCCGGCGCGCAGGCCGTCGCTCAACCGCTCGACCAGCCTCGGCCGGGAAACCGCCTGTGGTCGAGGTGCAGGGATGAAGAGCTTCGTGGCCAGGACCACCGGCGTCGGCATTGCTCCATCATAGAGATCCGACGATGTTTCGCGGCGTCACTTTCCCCCGGCGATCGGCACCACCCGCCTCAACTGCACCACGTCGAGGCGTCGCTCTACAATCGTGTTCACCGACCATTGGGCGGCGAGGCTCAACATCTTCGCGGCGTGTTCCTCCACCGACATCGTGAGGCAGCACGCGCACCAGCCCTTCTCCGCGAAGCACGAGCGCAGCGCCGACTCGAAGTCGCGTTCGGTGAATCCGGCGAGCTCGCGCACCATCGCCGTGGTCGTATAGCCGTCCGAGTGCAGGCCGGAGAAGGCCCGGCCGCAGAGGCAGGGTCCGTCGACTTGTCGCCGGCTGTACTCGCAGGCATCGACCATCCAGACCAGCTCGCCGTCGACGCAGTCGGTGCCGTCGCTCCGGCGGGCGCCCTGGGTCAGCCGTGTGGCCACTAGTGCTTTCATCAGTGTCTCCTTCGTGTCGGGACCGCGGTCGCGGTCAACTCCCGGCACGAGAGGTGTTCGATATGAGCAGGTTAGATCGGGCCACCGACATCGGCTTGCGATATCCGAGGACCCCCGGTTTCATGAAGGCCAGTTCTTCTTAGGTCCGTTGAAAGCAACCCGTCCCAAATATGTACACAAATTTGTACAAGAATCGGGACTCCGCGCACAGCGATGATTACGGTGTGGTCGCCGATGTCGGTGGTCGACCGTAGTCTGATTTCACGTTCAAGAGCGACAGCCAGAGGTACCTGGCCGGCTGTCCGGCAACCCCGTCCATCGACTGGGGTGCCCCAGGGGAAGAACGGGTCCGCGGCATCCGTCTCGGGCAAGTCGATGGAGGGCGAACGCCTTCCGAAAGGGGCATCACATGCCTGCCGAACACCACAACCCCGCCGCGATCACGGTCACGATCGACGAGTACCTGGCCGCTCCGGAACTGTATCCAGAGGTGGATGTCATCGCCGGGCAGATGGGCACGGTTCCCCGCCTCGAACCATCCCCCGCCGACCTGTGGGGCAGCATTCCAGAAGAGCGCCGGGTGGCGTGGAGCAAGGTCTTCGTGGATTTCAAACCGGTCTGGATCGGTGCTGCCGCCACGGTTGGGACCTACTCGGCGGTTCACCGCGGGAGCTACACGACCATCAGCCGTTGGGTGCCGGTCGCGCACGCCTTCGAGGCGGTCGGCTTCACCCCGGAGCGTTACTACACGCTGCGGCTCTGCCTGCGGGAAGGCCATCTGAAAGAGCCGCACCCGCTGATCCGGGAGGTTCCGCAGAAAAGCGGACCGGGCAGCATCACCCTTCGCGCCGCCGATTGGGCGATCTGGCCTCAGCTCGTCGACGCGGGCATGACTCCACTGCGCACCACGGATTGGGTGCTCGCACAAGGCACACGGGGACTGCCCGACGGTTGGACGATCGATGGCGACGGACGCTTGAGCACGTCAACGGACGAATGATGTGCGGATGCCGCTCCCGCGCAGCTTGAGGCCAGCGGCGGCTCCCTAGGGCGAACGGCCGGTGAGATACCCGCTCACCGGCCGTTCGCGATCGCCGTACCGGTCAGGACACCAGTCGCACCGCCTGGCGCATTCCCTGCTGCTCGAGCAGCCGCACGTGATCCGGGTACAGGTCGGCGATCTTATTCACGCCGAGCAACTTCATGGTGCGCACGATCTCCGATTCGAGGATCTCGACCGTCTTAACCACGCCCTCTTCGCCGGCGGCCATCAGTCCGCACAGGTAGGCGCGACCGATCCAGGCGAACTTCGCGCCGAGGGCGATGGATGCCACAATGTCGGCGCCGTTCATGATGCCCGTGTCGATCATCACCTCGGTCTGCTCGCCGACCGCGTCGACCACCTCGGGCAGCAGACGCAGTGGGATCGGTGCCCGGTCAAGCTGACGTCCGCCGTGGTTCGAGACGATCAGGCCGTCGGGGCCGAAGTCGACGGAGCGCTTGGCGTCGTCGAGGGTTTGGATGCCCTTGATCACCATCGGCCCGCCCCAGGCTTCACGCTTCCACTTGAGGTCTTCGAAGGTGGCGCTGGGGTCGTAGAGGTTCGCGACGACGTCGGCGACGACACCGGCGTTCTCGTCGGCCGCGAAGGCGAACTTCAGCGGCTCGGTTATGAGGAAGTTGAACCACACTCCGTCGCCGCCTATTGACGTACGCCAGAACTTCGTTTTAGACTTCATTTAGTTCTAAACAAAGGGGTCGGAGTGGCACAGCCAAACGCGCGCACAGACGTCACGCGATCGGCGATTCTCGCTCAGATCGGCGCCCAGGGCCCCACGTCCCGAGCCGAGCTGGCCCGGGCCCTTCTCGTTTCCCCCGCGCTGATCACCCAGCTGTGCAAACAGCTCATCGCTGATGGCCTGCTCAGCGAACTCGAGTACAGCCCCTCCCAAGGCGGCCGGCCCGCCCGGCTGCTCGGCCTGCAAGCGGACGCCGGCACCGCGATCGGCGTCAAGGTCGCCGCCGACCACCTCACCATTGTCGAGGTCGGCCTCGACGGTGCCGTCACCCGTTCGGCAACCGAACCCTTCGACGCCGCCGATAGCGACGCCATCCCGAACCTCGCTCAGGCACTCGAACGCTTCATCGACGGCAGCGCGGCCGCAGCCCTGCTGGGTATCGGCATTGGGGTGCCCGGCAGCGTCGAGAGGCAGGCCGACGGAATTGTCGATTCCACCCAGCTCGGCTGGTCCCGGATGCCGGTCGGGCCTTCGCTCCGCCGGGCTCTCGGCGTGCCGGTGCTAGTCGAGAACAACGTGAACGCCCTCGCCGTGGCCGAAACCCTGCACGGTCAGGCGCGCGGCTTCTCCGACGCGCTCGTGGTCACCATCGGAACCGGCATCGGCGCCGGCATCGTGACCGACGGTGTCGTGCTGCGCGGCCACCGCGGCGGCGCCGGCGAGATCGGACACATCCCCGTTTCTGAAGACGGGCCGCGCTGTCAGTGCGGGGCGAACGGATGCCTCGAAGCGAACATCGGCCAGGACGCTCTCGTCGCCCAGGCCCGCGCCACGAATGTGATCGGACCGGGGGCGGGCATCGCCGACCTGAGGCTGCTTGCCGACCGCGGCGATATCGGCGCCCGCGAGATCTTTGCCGACGCCGGCCGACTGCTTGGTCGGGCCCTCGCCGGAGTGGTCAACACCGTCGACCCCGAGATTCTGATCGTGCTGGGTGAGGGCGCCGAGTCGTGGGCGCACTGGTCCGAGAGCTTCGAGAAGGCGTTCCGCGGACAGCTGATGCCGAGCAGGCGCGAGCTGCCGATCGCGGTCGAGAGCTGGCAGGACGACCGCTGGGCGCAGGGCGCCGCCAGCCTCGTGCTGGCGACCCCATTCGACGCCCAAGGCCTCGCCGGGGATCAAGGTCAGCTCGTGCGCGACCGGTTGGCGGCGCGATGACCCAGACCGCTGTCATCGCCGAGCCCACGGCGCCCGCGACATCCGCCCCTCCTAAGCCGGGCAAAAGAAAGCGCGCGAAACGCTGGCGCTACGCCGGCACCGTGTTGCTGTTCCTGCTGCCGAGCGCGATTCCGCTCGCCCTGTTCACCCTGTACCCGATGGTGGGCGCGTTCTGGGTGAGCCTGCACCAGTGGAACCTGCTGTCACCGATGCAATGGGTCGGCTTCCAGAACTACCTCGATCTGCTCGGCGATCCGAGAACCCTCCGGGCCTTCGGGAACACGCTGTACTACCTGCTCGGATACCTGCCGCTCGTCTACGTCGGCGGTCTGCTGCTAGCACTCGCCCTGAACGCGAAGATCGCGGGGCGCAATCTGCTGCGCGGCTTCTACTTCCTTCCCGTGGTAACCAGCTGGATCGTCGTTGCCCTGATGTGGCGCTGGCTGCTCAATCCGACCGTGGGTGTCGTGAATCAGGCCCTCGCGTGGGTCGGCGTCGACGGCCCGGGCTGGTGGACCGACCCGGCCTGGGCAATGCCCTCGATCATCCTCGCCTCGGTGTGGAAGGACCTCGGCTTCGTGATGATCATCCTGCTCGCTGGGCTGCAGGCTATTCCGCAGGACCTCAATGAGGCTGCCACCGTCGACGGTGCCGGCTGGTGGCGGCGGCTGGTCAGCATCACCCTGCCGATGCTCTCGCCCTCCACCTTCTTCGTCGTGGTCATCTCGCTGATCAACGGCTTCCAGGTGTTCGATCAGGCCTATGCGATGACCGGCGGCGGCCCGGCCGGCGCCACCGAGGTGGTGGTGATGCGGGTGTACGACCTCACGTTCCGCTATGGCTCGGCCGGCGAGGCATCCGCCCTGTCCTGGATGCTGTTCGCCGTCGTGCTGGGGATCACCGTCGTGCAGATTCGGGCCCAGAAGAAGTGGGTGAACTATGCATAGTCGCGGTTCTCGACTGCGCGCCGTCACCCTCACCCTGCTCGTGGCGCTGGGCGCGGTCGCCATGTTCTTCCCGTTCCTCTGGACGCTGAGCACATCGTTGTCGCCGGGCGCCGGGCTGTCAGCGACACCCGACCTCATTCCGAGCGACCCGTCGCTTGCCGCCTACACCGAGCTGTTCTCGAACACGCCGTTCGCCCAGGTGGTACTCAACTCGCTGGGACTGGCGGTGTCGGTGACGCTGTTGCAACTGGTCACCAGCGCAATGGCCGCCTACGCGTTCAGCCGGCTGCCGTTCCGCGGCAACAATTTGGTGTTCGCCCTGTACCTCGCGACGATGATGATCCCGATCCAGGTGCTCATCGTGCCGCTGTTCGTGCAGATGCGCGACCTCGGCCTGATCAACACGCACCTCGGCGTCATTCTCCCCAGCGTGGCCAGCGCATTCGGGGTGTTCCTGCTGCGCCAGGCGATGAACGCGGTGCCGCGCGAGCTCGACGAGGCGGCGACCATCGACGGCGCCGGGCACTTCCGGATTTTTGGCACCATCGTGCTGCCGCTGATCGGACCCTCGCTCGCCACCCTCACCGTGTTCGCGTTCATGAGCAGCTGGAACAGCTTCCTCTGGCCGCTGATCATCCTGCGCGACCCCGAGCTTCAGACCCTGCCCATCGCCCTCGCCGGACTCCAGGGGCAGTACACCACCCAGTGGGACGTGATGATGGCCGGCTCGGTCATCAGCGTGCTTCCCATGCTCGCGATCTACCTGTTCGCCCAGAAGTACGTCGTTCAGGGCGTCGCAAGTTCCGGCATCAAGTGACCCCGCACCACCCCCATCGAAGGAGATAGGAATCACCATGAATCGCACAGCATTGACAACGGGTGTCGGCATCGCCGCCGCGCTCGGCCTCGTCCTCACCGGGTGCTCCGGCACCGCCGACGCCGGTAACAGCGACGGCGATGGAATCACCATCACCTACTCGAACTTCATCTCAAACGACGGCAACGAAGAGAACCTGCAGACGATCATCGACGCGTTCGAAGCTGAAAACGCTGGCATCACCGTCGACGTGAGCACGCTGCCCTACGCCGACTATTTCACAACACTGCAGACCGACCTCGCCGGCGGCACCGTGGCCGACGTGTTCGACATTGAGTTTGCCAACTACGCCGCCTACCAGGAGAGCGGCGTGCTCGCCGAACTCAAGGATGTCGACACCAGTGCCTACCAGGACTCGCTCGCCGAGGCCTATCAGACCGACGGCACCCAGTACGCGCTGCCGAGCTCGTTCTCGAACGTGGTGTTGTTCTACAACACGGATCTGTTCGACGCCGCGGGCCTTGAGTACCCGACCGCCGACTGGACCTGGGCTGACGAACAGCAGGCCGGCAAGGCGCTGACGGATGCCGCGGCGGGCGTCTGGGGTGACTACCAGCCGATCAGCTACCACGAGTACTACAAAGCCGTCGCCCAGGCCGGCGGCGACGTGCTCACCGACGACGGCACCAAGGTCGCATTCAACTCGCCCGAGGGCATCAAGGCGGCCGAGTGGCTGGTCGGCAAGAGCGGCATCACCATGCCGACGCCCGAGCAGGGCGCCGGAACCCCCGACTTCGACAGCGGCCTGTTCGTCGACGGCAAGCTCGCCATGTGGCACACCGGCATCTGGATGTTCGGCACCCTCGCCGACACGGCGTTCGAATGGGACATCGCGGTCGAACCGGGCGACACCCAGCAGGCCAGCGCCATGTTCTCGAACGCCGTCGCCGTCTCGTCCGGCAGCAAGAACATCGAGGCCGCGCAGAAGTTCGCCGAGTTTCTGACCAGCTCGGAGACCATGGTCGACGTGCGACTCGACAGCGGCTGGGAACTGCCGCCGATCTCCGACGAGACCAAGCTCCACTCGTACCTGACCAAGGGCGCACCCGAGAACCGTCAGGCCGTTTTCGACTCCCTCGACGGTGTTGCGCTCTCCCCGTCCATCGGCGCCAACCAGGCCGAGATGCAGGACATCATCAGCGAAGAGCTCACCGAGGCGACCGCCGGACGGAAGACCGTCGAAGACGCACTCGCCTCCGCCGAGGAACGCGTGAACGCGCTGCTCGGCTAACTCCCCGAGTGGGGCGGGCCAACACCCGCCCCACTCCCTCCCGTTGCCCACCCTGCGTCGAATCAAGGATTCATGGCCACCACCTCCACCGCGCTCGGCGAGCTTCTCGAACACTCGCGCTCGCTCATCCGCTCGCTGCAGCATCCGTCCGGCGCGTATCCCGCCAGCCCCACGTTCTCCGCCTACCGCGGCTACTCCTGGTTCCGTGACGGAGCCTTCATCGCCGACGGCATGTCGGCGGTCGGTGAAGTGGCGTCGGCGAGCGCCTTCCACGACTGGTGCGCCGCGACCGTACTGCGCCACGCCGGGCGGATCGAACGCATCATCGCGGCGGCCGACGCGGGCACCCCGCTGCCGGATAACGAGATGCTGCCGACCCGGTTCACCCTCGACGGCGAGATCGGCACCGACGACTGGTGGGACTTCCAGCTCGACGGCTACGGCACCTGGCTGTGGGCCGTCACCGCACACGCTGACCGGCACGGTCTCACTCAGGAGCGGTGGGCGGATGCCGCGACTCTTGTCGTCCGCTACCTGATCAGCTCGTGGTCACGCCCCTGCTTCGACTGGTGGGAAGAGCACGTGGAGCAGGTCCACGGTTCCACCCTGGGCTGCGTCATCGGTGGGCTCGAGGCCGCAGTGGCACACCAGCTGGTCGACGGTGAGCTTGGCGCGCAGGCTGCGGCTGCGGCATCCGCGGCTCGCGTCTTTCTGGAAAACCGGCTGGTCGCCGATGGCCACGTGGTGAAGTGGCTGGGCAGTTCCGCCGTCGACGGCAGCCTGAGCGCCCTGGTTGGGCCGATGGCAGTGCTTGATCCGAGTTCGGGCCTCGCCCGGCAGACGGTCGCTGCCGTCGAACGCGAGCTGTGTGTCGACGGTGGCGTGCACCGCTTTCTCGGTGACACGTTCTTCGGCGGGGGCCAGTGGCCGCTGCTCTCGTGCTTTCTTGGGCTGGCGCAGCTCGCGATCGGCGAGCGCGGTAAGGCGCAGCGAATGCTCGACTGGGCGGTCTCGACCGTCACCGCCGACGGCTCACTGCCCGAGCAGGTGAGCCGACACCTGCTCGATCCCGAGTTCGAGCAGGAATGGATTGACCGGTGGGGAACCGTGGCGACCCCGCTGTTATGGAGCCACGCAATGGTGCTGCGGTTGGCAGCGGAAATGGGTGAAGCATGATCCGGCATCGACCACATGGTTCGGGACATCCGTACGCCGACGACACGGAGCAGCGCTTGCCGGTGCTGCCGGTGGCGGGTGAGGAGTTGAGGCTGGGCGTGCGCACCTCGGGCGACGTTGACCGGGTCTCGCTTGAGCTGGTGACCACGGCATCCGATCCCCGCACCGACTTCGTTGAGTTGCAGCCGGTCGTACGCTCGTCACGCGGCCAGTCCGTCGACGGCGGCCACCTCGCCGGCGCCCAGGCGAGACTGGCGCGCAGCCAAGGCGGCTGGGAGACGGTGCTCTCCCCCGACGCCGTGCCCGCGGGCGGCACCCTGCGCTACCGGTTCAGCGCGCACCGCGCCGACGGCGTCGAGCGCACGCGCTGGTTCGAGTGCTCGGTGGCCGGATGGGAGGCGGCGGATGACGCCATCGTCGCCGACCCGACCACAACTGTTGTGCCCGGCAGCGTCTCCGTGCTGCGTGACGCCGACCGCATCACCCGGGTGCGATTCGCCCTGCCGCTCGCGCCCGGCGAGCACGTCACCGGATTCGGCGAGCGCTTCGACGCCCTCGACCACCGCGGCAGCACCCTCGACTCGATGGTCTTCGAGCAGTACAAGAGCCAGGGCGAGCACCGCCGCACCTACCTGCCGATGCCGTTCGGCCACGTGGTCGGCGGCGACGGCTGGGGCTTCCACGTGCGCACCTCGCGTCGCGTCTGGTTCGATATCGGCGCATCCACCCCCGATCGGCTCTGGATCGAGGCCGAGACCGATGCCCCGGCCGGCGCCGACGCGATCTCGCTCGGCATTTACCGGGGAGCACCGCACGAGGTGCTCGCCGCCTTCCTCGACGAGGTCGGTCGCCCGACCGAGCTGCCGGACTGGGTATTCCGGCTCTGGGCCAGCAGCAACGAGTGGAACACGCAGGCCGAGGTCGAGAAGCAGGTGCGGCTGCACGCCGAGCACGACATCCCGGTCGGCTCGGTGGTGATCGAGGCGTGGAGCGACGAATCGAGCTTCACCATCTTCCGCGACGCCCAGTATCAGGTGCGGGAGGACGGTGGGCCGATGCGGCTGGCCGACTTCACCTTCCCCGCCGACGGAGCCTGGCCAGACCCGAAGGGCATGGTCGACACACTGCACGAGCAGGGCGTGAAACTGCACTTGTGGCAGATTCCGCTGATCAAGATGCGTCCGCACCCGACCGGGCAGGCGAGAGCGGATGCCGCGGCCGCGATGCGCGAGAACGTGCTGATCCGCGAGCGCACGCCCGACGGCGGGGTGCGTCCGTACCGGAACCGCGGCTGGTGGTTCCCCCTCGGGCTGATGCCTGACCTCACCGACGAGCGCGCCGCGGACTGGTGGACGGCGAAACGCCGCTACCTGGTCGAGGAGGTCGGTATCGACGGTTTCAAGACCGACGGCGGCGAGCACGCCTGGGGCGATGACCTCGTCTACCTCGACGGGCGCTCCGGTGCGGCCGGCAACAACACGTATCCGGTCGCGTACGCCGCCGCCTACGGCCGCCTGCTCGAGTCGTGCGGCAAGGCTCCGGTGACCTTCAGCCGGGCCGGCTTCACCGGGTCACAGGCGCACGGCGCGTTCTGGGCCGGCGACGAGAACTCCACCTGGGAGGCGTTCCGCTGGTCGATGCTGGCCGGGCTCAGCGCCGCCGCGAGCGGCATCGTCTATTGGGGTTGGGATGTCGCGGGCTTCTCCGGCCCGGCGCCGGACGCCGAGCTGTACCTGCGGGCGATGGCGGCCTCGGTGTTCGTGCCGATCATGCAGTACCACTCGGAGTTCAACCACCACCGCACCCCCTCGCGGGACCGCACCCCGTGGAACATCGCGGAACTGACCGGGGACGCTTCGGTCATCCCATCGGTGCGCGCGCTGGTGCAGCTGCGCGAACGACTGGTGCCGTACATCGCCGCATCGGCGCACGCGACGCTCGCCAGCGGCAAGCCGCTGATGCGTCCGCTGTACTTCGAGCACCCGGACGACCCGCTGGTGTGGGAGCACCCGGTGCAGTGGCTCCTCGGCGACGATCTGCTGGTGGCCCCGGTGCTCGAGCCCGACGTCGAGGCATGGCCGGTGTACCTGCCTGCCGGGTCATGGGTGGACGCCTGGACCGGGGCACCGGTCGACGGTGGTCAAGTCGTCAAGGCCGAGGCACCCCGTGACCGGGTACCGGTGTTCGCGCGAGCGCATGCCTGGGCCGAGCTCGTCGCCGTGTTCCAGCCGGAGGACGCTTAGTCAGCGCTCGATCGGTGGTGCGACGGCCGCGCCGTTGGATGAGGGTGCGAGCGTGGGCAGCGACGGCTGACAGAACATAACGATCAGGATGATCCAGCCGACCACCGGCACCAGGACGATGAACAGCCAGCCCCAGTGGCGACCGGAGTCGCGCAGGCGACGCACGCTGACCGCCAGCGAGGGCAGGAAGACGACCAGCGACCACAGGGAGTTCGCGGTGCTCGTGTCGCCCCACGTCGTCACGGGATCGATGAAGTTCGTCAGCATCGAGACGAGAGTGGTGAACAGTGTCCAGTACCAGAACTCCGACCGGCTCGCGTATCCACGGAAGTTGACGTAATTCGCAAAACCGCTCGCAATTGCCTGACCAAAGTTCATGTACACAGCCTAGGGGTCCACTTCCACGAGCTCGACATCGAACTGGCTGGCGAGGGCGCGGTGACGATCGCGCCAGCCCGTGCCGGGCTGCAGCCGCGGCACGACGAGCGCTGCCCGGCACGCGGTGGGGTCGAGCGGCGGCTGCTGCCCGGCAAACAACGGGTGCAGCGGCGTGGCCGAGCGGATGTAGTGCCGATAGAGCACCGCCTGGGCGATGCCGTGCCGGTAGTACCTGCCGACGCCACCACCCGCGGGCGCTTTCAGCTCCAGCGCCCAAGGAGTGCTGCCGTCACGGAGGAGGGCGTCGAGGAAGCGCCGCGAGGTGCCACCCGATTCGCCCCATTGGGTGGGGATCTGGGCGCCCCAGTTGACCACGGCATCCGGTCGCACCGACTGCAGGGTGGCGCCATCCGCCACGACGACCGGCACCGCGCCCCGCAGGATCCGCGACTCCAGCGTGTGCTCGTCGGCGTCCGGCGCTGTGGTGCCGTACCCGGTCCACGACGTGGCGAACCGTGCCAGCACCTGAGCCGCCGTGTCCAGCGAGTCGGCGGTGAACTCGATCCGTGCCATGGCACCCGTCACCGTGAGCCAGGTGAGGCGGTGATCGCTGAGGTCTCCGAAGCGGCCGAGCTCTCCGACATCCAGCCATCCGCCGTGGGCGTCCGCGGAGCCGACGCGCAGCCCTTCGAGTCGAAGCGACCACTGCGGCCAGCCGATCAGGTCTGGGTAGGCGCGAAGTGACGGGTGCCCGACCCGGCTGATCAGGTCGACGATCAGCGGCGGTGGGGCCTCGCCGAGTCGGGTGAGCTCGGGCAGCCAGGAGACCGCACTCGCGCAGGCGGAGAAGTCCGGTGCACCGTCCTCCACCTCGGTGAGGGTGCCGTCCGCGGCATCCGTCAGCAGCCGAATCCGCGTGCTGCCGGTGAAGGTGTCCCGAAGCGTGCAGAGCGCGTCGATCGCCTCGCGATGTGATGGCGCCCCGTTGTTGCCGATCAGCACGGTGACCCGCTCGGGGAGTTCACCGTCGGCGAGGGTCAGGTCGAGCAGATCGAGCAGGGCGCCGATCTTGGTCTTCACCGAGTACTCGGCTCCGACAGCGACCGCCGGCTCGCCGTTGAGCGTGCAGCGGATGACCTCGCTGCTGATCGAGTTGCGCCGGTCACGTTCGGAGATCGGGTTGGCGTTGGGCACCGAGGCCAGCAGTGCCATCATCCGGTCGTGCGTGAGCTTGGTGCGCACACCGTCCACCAGCAACCATCTCCTCGTCGCTCACCGGTCGGCAGAACGCTCATCGCAGCATCCGCGCGTTGTGTGAATTGCAGTCATCTACTTGGGGACGAGTGCGTGAGCGGGATGTTTCGCGGCAGTCTAGGAAACGTGTTGACGACCGGCACACCGGTGTCGGCGAAGTCCTTCACGTTCCGGGTGGCCAGCGTGGCGCGATGAATGAACGTGATACTCGCGATCTGTGCATCCGGAACGGAGATCGGCCGTCCTCTCTCACGGGATGCAACAAGGGCACCGTAGCGATCGGCAGCAGCACCGTCGAAGACGAGTAGTCGATCGGCTATCTCGCCGAACAGGGCGTCTGCGCGGGCTGCCAAGTCCTTGCGGCGCGTGCCATGCGGCAGCCGTTCGAGCCCATATCGGATCTCTGCACGAGTGATCACCGTTGTGAACAAGTCAGTGCCCGAAACGGTAGCGAGCCACGGGTCAAGCACTGACGAGTCGGCCGATATGAGCGCAGAGAACACATTCGTGTCGAGCACAATCATTGCGGGAGTTCGATCTCACGCTGCCCAGCCGCGCTGCGGTCGGGCAGTTCTAGAGTGACATCAGCGCCAGAGAAATGACGACGGATGCTCGCGGCAAGGTCGGTCGGTTCGGTGTCCTGGGCGACCGCGGCCGCGAGTACCGCCCTGGCCTCTGCCTCCATGGATCGGCCATTCCGGGCAGCACGCTCCCGAAGCTTCGCCTGCACAACGGGGTCAAGATTTCGCACGGTAAGAATGCCCACTTTCGACCACCTCCTCCTCATGGATATCGCGCGCATGCATTGCATGCACGGTGACTGATGATCGAAAGCCCTAATCGGATATGTCACTCACGTGTGCCGTAGCCAGGCGCAGTCTGTCCGACGGATGAAACCGCCCTCAGCTGGCCGGAGTCGTCTCGGCCGCCCGCGCGAAGGCGGCCGCGAACCGGGGGATGCTCTGCTCGATGGTCTGCATCGTGGGCGTCAGTGAGACGCGGAAGAAGCCCGGTGTTTCGAACATCCGCCCCGGAAGCACGAGGACGCCCTCGCGGGCCAGGGCCGCGATGAACGCCGCGTCGTCCTCAAGCGGCGATTTTGGGAACAGGTAGAAGGTGCCTTCAGGCACCCTGACTCGGTAACCGATTGACCGGAGCGCCTCGACCATGACGTCGCGCTTGCGTTGGAACAGCGGGATGTCGAAGGTTAGCGTCTCGAGGCGCGGCAGCGCGTGCTGCATCGAACTGTTGGGGAAGAGCCAACCGCCGCACATCTGCAGGGCCTCGATTGCATCCCGTATCCCTTCGCGTTCTGGCATGGCCGGCGACGGTGCGAGGTACCCGATTCGCTCGCCAGGTGAGAGCAGCGTCTTGCCGTAGCTGTAGGCGAGGAAGCTCCACGGGTAGAACTCCACGGGGCTGCGGAAGCGTGCCCCGTCGAAGACGATGCGGTTATATGCCTCGTCGGAGATGAGGAAGATGCGGCGCCCGTTGCGCTCCGACGCCTCCTCAAGGAGGGCCGCCAGGCGCTGCAGCGTCTCGACCGGGTAGATCCTGCCGGTCGGGTTGTTCGGGCTATTGACAATGACGATGCGAGTGCGGGGTGTGATGGCCGACGCGATCGCGTCCAGGTCGAGATCAAACGTCTCCCGGTTGACCGACACCTTGACCGGGACGAGACCGGCTTCCAGGATGGTGCCCTCATAGAAGAACCACGGTGGGAGGCTGTAGACGACCTCGTCGCCGGGATCGCCGACGACCTTCAGCGCGACCGAGATCGCCGCGAAACCGCCAGTCGTGAGATGAACGTCCTTCGGCTCGAACGGAAGGCCGAGATAGCGTCGCAGGGAGTCGGTCGCGGCCTGGACCGCCTGCGCGTCGCCCAGGTTGTAGGCGAACCACAGCTCGTGCTGGGGGATCAGCGATTCGCGCAGGATCTCGACGTAGGCATCCGACGGCGGGTCGTGCGGATCGCCGAAGGTGAAGTCGAGCACCCCGGGTTGATGTCGCCGCTCCTGATAGCTGGACAGCCGGTAATAGTCGTACAGCAACTTGAACGGCGTGGCGCCGGCAACGGTCGTGACCCGGTTGGACTTGAACTGGCCATCCATCACGCGGCTCCTTGGACGTCTGGGCGGGCCCGTCGAGCCGGCTCCCGGCGCCACGGTACTCCCCCAACTGGGAGCGTTCAATGGTCACGCTCGGGCCTTCAATTGACTTCCGCACGGCTAGCTGACTGGCTGGTAACCGGAGCCCGCAAGGGTGTGTCACTGCCGCGTGACATCGTGCACAAGGGACCGTGTGCCGTAGTTCGTAATGTCGCGACGGATGCCGCGAAAAAAGTGTTGCGCCTGGGGCAGAAACCCCGCTACGGTGATCCCTTGTACGCCCTATGACGAAAGGAGCCCAGCGTGATTAATCAGGACATTGCAATCGCAATCCCCGCCACCGCCGGCTTCGTCGGCGTCTTCATCGCCTGACCGGGCAGCAGTTCCCACCGGTCCAGACGGTGGTGACGCTTTCGAAGCCCGACCAGACAGCCTCAGCAGGAGTTTGCATTCCGCTGGCTTAGGTCATTCACCCCGCGCGTGACGCGAACAATCGCGTCACCCATTTGCTGCTTCTTGCGGCCACCCCTCTATTCGCGACCCCGGAACGCGCTTTGAAACGCCCGGATTCGCGACGACAAAGGAATCACCACCATCATGAAAACTCAACAGGTGACCGCTCCCGGTCGCCATGATCACCCGCCTCAATCCAACCCTCCGACGCAAGCTGTGCGCCGGGTGGGACCGCTCGACCGAGCCGCAATGCACCTTGGCCTTGCGCTCATCCGGTGGGGTCGGCGCCCAACTAAGGTCGAGCCGCGTCAGCCAACCGTGAACGCCGAAACCATCGAAGCCCGCCAGCAGATGGAGCAGGTTCGTGATAGCTACCAGGTCATGAACATGACCCGGTTGCGGTGAGAATTTGACGAGCTGCGGATGCCGCCGCCGAACCACAGTTAGGTGGCGGCATCCGTCTGCCTTCAAGCAATGCTGACGACTTAGTCGCAGGCGATCCCGTCGCCGTCGCGATCCAGGTCGTAGATGTCGCTTCCAACCACGCGCACCGGCCCCGCGACGTACGCAGGTCCGTTCCCACTGCCCCCGGCGCAGTCCACATCGGACGAAACGGGCACACACGCATCCGCGTAGTTCGAATCACAACCGCCACCCGCGGGCGGCGCAGGGGCAGGAGCTGGAGCCGGAGCTGGAGCAGGAGCGGGAGCCGGAGGAGCCGGCTTGGGAGCAGGAGGCGCCGCCACGACAACCTTTGTGCCCTGAGTCGTGACTTCAGCGGTCGGCGTCACTGCGATGGTCTCACTCACAAGCCGACGCGAAGTCTCAACTCCGTCCGTGGATGTCACGCGGTACGTCGTCAGCTTCTGACCGTCGACACCGGCGGTCGTGACCGACGTCACTCCCGAGAGCACGTTTCCGTCCTGGACGGTGACTCGTTCGAATGGAATGGCCGAGGTCTCGACCACATCTTCCTCAGTCACAACTGGCTCAGGCGTTGGGGTTGGCGTCGGCGCGGCCTTCTTCTTGGCCGGAGCTTCCGCAGCCACTTGAGCGGGCGCGGCATCCTGAGCAGGCAGAGTCATCGCAGTTGCCGAGGAACCAATCAGCACGATAGCGACGCCCGCGCCAAGCACGGCTAGCGCGCCTCGCCGGGATGACACCCGCAAGCGCTTCGCGGAGCCTTTGGCCAGCGCGATGAGCCCGACGATGATGACCGCGAGACCGGCGATCAACAGCATCCACCAGAATGCGCCGGATGCGATGAGCGCCACCGTGAGCACCGCAATGACAATGCTCGCGACTTTGTGGCCGACAACCCACGCGCGAACCCTCGATATGACTGCCGACACGGCACGCCCCTCCACAGATCAGGAATTAGACCCGAGCGGTAGCCATGCGGCGATTTTCGAGCTGCTTCAGCTTGGCGGCGCCATCAGCGAGGCGATATCCCCCGATCGGGGCGCTTCTCATCACCTCTCGCACTCACGCCGGCGCGCCATCCGCCATCAGCACATCAGCCGCCGCTGCCGCGCCATCCCGAGCCCGAACGAGAGCTCCCAGCCGAGCCGCATTGCCCCGGTAGCGGTCCAGATCCGCCAGCATGTGCTCGATTGTGGTGCGGATGTCGTTGACCGGGGCGTTCTTCGGCAGCGTCCGGGCGGCGTTCCGATCGCTCAATGCACGGGCGATCACCGGTTGGTCGAAGAACGGGTTCATCGGCATGATGAGCTGCGGCAGGTCATGCGCCAGCGCCAGCATCGTCGTGGCGTGACCGCCGTGACTGACCATCAAGGACGCGGTCGGCATCACCTGAGCGTGTGGCAGGAACCGGTGCACCTCCGCGTTCAGCGGCGCCGTGAGAGCGGCCGGGTCGATGGCCGGTCCAGTGGTTACAACAGCGCGCACAGCCAGCCCGTCGACCGTGTCGAGGATGCGCTGCAGCGCCTCCGCCTGACGGCTGATGTAGGTGGTGCTCAGGCTGACGAGAACGAGCGGGTCGCCGCTGTTGTCGGCGCCTTCACCCAGCATCGCGGCACCGCCAACCGCAGCCGACAGCACCGGCCCGGTGTAGAGGATTCGCCGGGATGCGCCGTGGTCAATCTCTTTGAGCGTCGCCGCGATGATGTGCTCGGCGGAGCGGTAGAGCGCCGCCGGGTCGAATCGCCTCAGCCGGGCGTTCAGCCCGAGCGGCCCGCGGACGAACGTCTTGAAAGTGGCGCTGTAGAGCGTGTGAACGAGCAGCGAATATGGGATGCCGGCGCGTGCGGCGCCGGCCATCGCTCCAAACAGCAGGCTGTCAATGACGACAAGGTCGGTCGGCGTCCGTGCGACGGACTCAACCAGATCGTTGCCCATCCCCCGGTCGGTGAAGACACCGGCGTACCGCATCGCGGCGGCGGTCATGCCCCCCGCGTGGGCTTCGGTCACCGACCACAGTCGCGCGTGCCGGAATTCTTCGGCAGTGAACCCGGCACCCGTCAATGCTTCCCGTTGGCTGGGGTGCCCCAGGAAACGCACGGCATGTCCGCGCCTTGCCAGTTCGGTTGCGATCCCGAGCGCCGGCGGCACGTTGCCGCCGCCATCCCAGGTGACGAACAACACGCTGCCCATGGGTCAAGCGGACCTCATTCGTCGCCGCGGCGTCAATGGGGGCCGGCGTCACGAACGGTAACAACTCACACAAGAACTCAAAACTGACCAAATATGGACATCAACCCGCGCTTCATCGCGTCGGTGCCTCCGTCCGTCAGAGCAAGGATCCGCTCATGCCGCAGCACTCCTCGCCTGGTCGACAGTCTCCCGTTGGCGCGCTTCAGGCTGCCGACCGCAGCACCCTGAACGGCTTCTTGTCCCTGACACCGGACGAGTTCAAGCACGCGTTCCGCAATCACGCGGCGGGCGTCTCGGTGGTCACCGCCGACGATGGCTCTGGCCCGGTGGGTCTCACCGCCACGTCGGTCTTCTCGGTGAGCATCGAGCCGCTGCTGGTGTTCTCAGTGTCAGACCTGTCATCCAGCGCACCGGTCATCAAGTCCGCCGACACCGTGGTCGTGCACCTGCTCGGGTCCGCCCAGCTGGACATCGCGAAGCTCTGCGCCACCAGCGGCATTGATCGATTTGCCGACACCGGGAAGTGGTCGCGACTAGTCACCGGCGAACCACTCTTCCACGACGCCGACGTGTGGATCCGCGGTCGGGTGATCAACCGGATGACGGCGGGCAGTTCGACGGTCATCGCGGTTCATGCCCTGCAGACCAACGTGGGCACGAATAGACCGGAGGCGGAACCGTCGAGCCCGCTCGTTTATCACAACCGCAATTGGCACGAGCTCGGCGAGAAGTCGCGCATCCGCTCATAAAGAAAAGAGCATGTTTCCTGCCTGGCATGAGTCAGGACGACATCCAACCGATGCTGCGTGACGCGTCAGTCGTTGGGCATCGAGCGGCGGTCGCCCACCGCACGGTCGGCGAGCGGGAAGGCAAGCGCACCGGCGCTCACCCACCATTCCATCACGTCGTAGGCGAGCCGACCGGCCGCAACGGACGGGTCGCCGTCAGACAGTCGTGCGGCCTCGGCTGGGTCGCAGGCGAGGATCGACATTCCGCGATACGACGGGTCGCTCTGCTGGTCGAACGGCCCGTTCACGACGAGCACGCCCTGCCGCCCCAGCTCCGCGCGGTAGGCGAGGTGGCGAGCCTGAAGCGCGTGGACGTCCTCGTCCGACATCTCCGGCGCATCGGCCGGCCGCCGCAGCACGACGACCGTATAAACGTCGAACGCGTCAGGGATGTTGGGATCGCGCGGCATGCACTGCTTCAAACACTCGCTCGGGTGAATGTCACATGCGTGACCCCGCTCGGCGAGGACGTGGCCTCGACCTCGTAGCCCTTCTCGAGACCCTCCAGCCCATCCCAGAGGCGTTCGCCTCGGCCAAGCAGGATCGGCACGACCACCGTGTGCAGGTGATCAACGAGCCCGGCCGCAAGGAAGTCGCGGATCATGCTGGGCCCGCCACCCAGGCGGACGTCCTGGCCACCCGCAGCTTCGCGAGCCGTTTCCAGCGCTTGGGCAGGCGGAGCGTCGATGAAATGGAACGTCGTGCCGCCTTCCATCTCGATCGACGGGCGCGGGTGATGGGTGAGGACGAAGACCGGTGTGTGAAACGGCGGGTTGGCACCCCACCACCCCTTCCACTCCGGGTCCTCGTGCCATTCAGGCGGCCCGAACTTGCGGGCGCCCATGATCTCGGCCCCAATCCCCAAATCGAATTGGCGGGCGAACGCGTCGTCGATGCCCCCGCTGCCACCGGGCTGGCCCCCGAACATCTCCCGGCCATATCGGGTCGCGATCATCCATTCGTGCAACCTGTCACCGGCGTGGCCGAACGGTGTTTCGAGGCTCTGACCTTCACCGGTGGCGAACCCGTCGAGCGAGATGGAGAAGTTCTGGACTCGTGCGAGAGACATCGTTCGACTCCTTCTGTGGACGACCTTCGTCAGACCAGTTCGGTCATGGAGCCCATGATGGCCGATAGCGGAGCGTCGGCGCTAGGGCGCCGCGCCCGCCTGGCGGCGCGATCGAAGCAGCCAAGTAATGCGCCCTCTACTGGGGTCCAGAGCAGCAGTTGCGGTGACTGGATCAAAGTCGGCTAGAAGCAAGCCTGGCGGCACTCGTCGCCGCATTGGTCGACGACCACTCCATGCCCTGCCACAATGAACCTGAACCACACTCACCGGGGGAATGAGCATGTCGGCAGGGGAATCAGCGCGGCTTGAGGGCGAGCGACAGCTCGCGCTCGCGGCGGCACACGAACGCGAGGCGATCGCGTCACGCTCGAAGGCAGGCAACTTCATGGCCGCAGCCGAATCCGAGAAGCGCATCGCGCGACTATTAGCGCCACTCACCGCACACGGGCACTTCCTGCTGCCCGACCGGCAGTGGCCAGGCAGCCGCCGTGCTCAGGTCGATCTCGTCGTGGTTGGGCCGAGCGGGGTCTTCATCGTCGACACGAAGTGGTGGAAGGACGTCATGGTTGCCGGCGGCCGCGTCTTTCGCGACCAGGACGACGTCACCGACGAGTTCGAAGGACTGGCCGATCTGGCTTACGGCACCGAAGCGGCACTCGCGGCGGTTGGCCTCGCGCCCGGTGAAGTCAAGTCGGTCGTCGTGCTCGCCGGCCGGAAGGGCATCCAGGAGTCCGTCGGTTCGGTAGATGTCGTCGGTGAGGCCGACATCGTGCGCTACATCGTGCGGCGCGGACATCGGATGACGGAGAGCCAGGTCAGCACAGTGCTCGGCGCGGCCCTGCAACACTTCCCCGTTGTCGGAGCCCCAGCGCCCGTGGCCGCAGTCGTGCGTGAACCAGTGCTTGAAGCCGCTCCCAGCCATATCGACGTCGACTCCCTCATGACCGAGCAAGAGGTCAACGACGTGCTGCTCGAGGGACTGCTCGCCGAACCGATCGAGGAATGGATGGCGTTCCTGCATCCCGACCAGGCAAAGCTCGTGCGCCGCAGCTTCAACGGCCCCGCCCGCATCCGTGGCGCAGCAGGCACCGGCAAGACCGTAGTCGGCCTGCACCGTGCCGCCTACCTGGCCCGGGCGAAACCCGACGGCAAGATCCTGTTCACCACGTTCATCCGCACGCTGCCGGACGTGATGCGCAACGCGCTCGAGCGCATGGCACCGGAGGTCGTCGACCGAGTGGAGTTCCGGGGCGTGTACGAGTTCGCCGGCTCGGTGCTGAGCGAGCGTGGCATCAACTCCAAGCTGGACAGCAAGCGGATGAAGACCGCCTGGTGGGACGCCTGGCGCGCGGCATCCGCTCCTCTCAAGCTCATCGACTCGAAGCCCGACTATTGGGAAGAGGAGATCACGCACGTCATCAAGGGGCGTGGGCTGACCCAGTTCGAGCAGTATGCCGACAGCGCCCGGATCGGACGCAAGCGCCGACTCACCATCGACCAGCGCCGGTCCGTCTGGGCGCTGTACCGCGAGTACGAGCAGCAGCTGGAGAAGCAGGGCGTGCACGACTTCGCCGACCGGATCCTGGCGACGGAGCGCACGCTGCGGGAACAGCCGCTCGAGGGGTACTCCGCCGTTATTGTGGACGAGGCACAGGACCTGTCGTGCGCGATGGTGCGGATGCTGCGGTCACTCGTCGGCGACGAACCGGACGCTTTCACCCTGATCGGTGACGGCCAGCAGACCATCTACCCGGGCGGCTACACCCTCGCCGAGGCCGGTATCTCTTTGGCCGGACGCGGTGTCGTGCTGAACGTCAACTACCGCAACACCGCCGAGATCTTGCAGGCCGCCGCCCGAATCGTCGACGGCGACGAGTTCACCGACATCGAGGGCGCCGACCAGCTTGGTGATGGCACGCAACGAGTGTCGCGGCACGGCAGTCCCCCGGTGTTCGCGCGATTCACGACAGACGCTGCGCACGACGAGGCGCTTGTTGCGCACGTCAGGTCCGTCACGCGGGAGGTGGGAACCGGGATTGGGGATGTCGCGGTGCTCTGCCGCACGAACGCGGGAGTCGCAGCAGCAACGCGCGCCCTCGCGACCGCTTCGCTGCCGACCGTGCCGCTGAAGGACTATGCCGGCGTCCCTGTCGAAGCGGTGAAGGTCGGCACCATCAAGCGCGCAAAGGGGCTCGAGTTCAAGCAGGTGCTGCTGCCGCGGGTCGACGAGTCGCTGCTGTCTCCGTCCGCGGTGCGTGACCCGGACGGGTCCGAGTCACTGCTCGAACGACACGAGCGCGACCGACGGGAGTTGTACGTCGGCATAACACGCGCCCGGGACGGCGTCTGGGTCGGGTCGGTCGACTCGAGCACGTCGACATGAGGCAGAAGTGATTTCGTGACGCCTGCACGAATGTGCACCTGTTTCGGGTTGCTAAGGCGGCGCACCCATGATTATTGCTAACGATTATCGAGAGGACTGTCATGGGCGTCAGGAACAACCAGCTGCTGATCGGCGGCGAATGGCGAGATGCATCTGACGGGGGCACCTTCGAGATTTCGAACCCCGCAACAGAGACGATCGTCGCGACTGCTGCCCGTGCCACGGACGAAGACTTGTTGGCGGCTATTGAGTGCGCCGACGCTGCCTTCGACGGATGGCGCCGCACGACCGGCTGGCAGCGTTCGGAGCTGCTCCGCGCCGCCGCCGCGAACATCCGCTCGGAGCGCGACGAGATCGCGCGACTCCTGACGATTGAGCAGGGCAAGCCGCTAGCCCAGTCCCTCGCCGAGGTCGACAGCTGCGTCGAGCAGTTCGAGTGGTTCGCGGACGAGGCGCGCCGGATCTACGGCCGACTGGTCGACAGTGTGGTGCCCGGCGTGCGAATCCAGGTGCGACGCGAACCCGTTGGCCCTGTTGCCGCGTTCACTCCGTGGAACTTCCCGATCATGCTGGCTGCGCGCAAGCTCGCGCCCGCCCTTGCCGCGGGATGCACGATCATCGTGAAGCCTGCCAGCGAGGCGCCGTCCTCGTGTCTCGCCATGGTCCGCGCCATCGCCGACGCCGGCTTTCCTTCCGGGGTTATCGGCGTCGTCACCGGGCAGGCCGGACACATCAGCGACGTCCTCGTCGGTGACGTGCGCATCCGCAAGGTCAGCCTCACCGGGTCGACGGCGGTCGGCACCTCCGTCATCAAGCGCGCGGCCGACACCATCACCAACGTCTCGATGGAACTCGGCGGCCACGGCCCCGTCATCATCGCCGACGATGTCGACGTTGCCGCTGTCGCCCAGAAGTGCGTGACCACGAAGTTCCGCAACGGCGGCCAGGTATGTGTCGCCCCGACACGGTTCTACGTGCACGAGTCGATCGTCGACGCATTCAGCGATGCCTTCGTTGAGGCGGCCGGTCGCGTCGTGCTCGGCGACGGACTCGACGCGACCACCGACATGGGACCCTTGGCCAGCGGCAAGCGCATCGACGAGGTCGATGCCCTCGTGCGGGACGCGATGGATGACGGCGCGACGCGCCTCCTCGGAGGCCGTCGCAGCGAGTCCCACACGACGGGGCACTTCTATCTGCCCACCGTTCTGCGTGATGTTCCCGAGACGTCCCGTGTGATGCAGGAGGAGCCGTTTGGCCCCATCGCGCTCATCAACCCGGTGGCCGATATGGACGAAGCGGTACGGCGTGCCAACAGCACCGAATTCGGTCTGGCGGCCTACGCTTTCACCACATCACTTGACACTGCACAGCGACTCAGCGAGGAGATCGAGGCGGGGATGGTCGGCATCAACAGTCTGTTCGTCAGTACCGCTGTCGCGCCGTTCTCCGGCGTCAAGAGCAGCGGTATGGGCGCCGAGAACGGCACCGAGGCCATGGATGCGTATCTCACCGTGAAAACGGTGGTGACCGGATTCGAGAGCTGAGGATGCCGCCACAGGAGACATCAACGTCGCCGCCCAACGGCCCGCGCGTGTATCGTGGCGCCCCGAAAGCCTCAAGCGTGCTCGCGGAGGATCTTCGTGCCGACATCATCCGATCGCGGCTGAGGGAAGGCGATCCGTACCTGAGCGAACAGGACATCATCGCCAGATCCGGCATGGCGCGAGGTACGGTGCGTGAGACTCTGCGCCTGCTCGAGGCAGACGGCATCATCGTCACTCGACGCGGGCCGCACGGTGGCGTCCGCATCGCAAAGCCAAACGTCTCCGGATCGACTCGATCGATCGCGATGATGCTCGCCATGTCACAGTCACCCCTGCGCGACCTCTTCGCCCTCCGGCGGATGCTCGAGCGCGAAGCGGCCGCCCTCGCTGCGGTCCACGCGACTGACGAGCAGATCGAGCAGCTGCGCGCCCTGTCGTCCTACGAATATGCGCCGCTCGGCGACACGATGACGTTTCACACGGTGCTCGCGGAGGCGTGCTCGAACGACTTCTACGCGGTCACGCTCGACATCGTGCACGCCCTCGCGGCCTGGCACACCCCTCAGGAACCGATCACCGCAGACGTCCTCCACCTCGCCGAACTTGCCCACCAGAAGATCGCCGACCGCATCGCGGCCCGCGATCCCGAAGGCGCCGCGGCGGCAATGGACCGGCACATCGCGGGGTTCGAGGACGAGATGAGGAAGGCGGGCCGGCTCGACGAGCCGGTCATTCGGGCGGACGCGTGGGGCGCGCAAACGCACTAAGTGGCGCTCAGCGCCCGCAAGCAGGACTGAGCGCCACCTAGCAACACCTAGCAGCACCGGGGTGCTTCACCAGCGGCGGTGCACCTCTTCAGCCCAACCGAAGACGTCCGCAACGCGGTAAACGGTGCCATCCGGAGTCGTCACATGCCCCTCATACGTGCCGAAAGCCTGATCCTCACGGCTCATCGGGAAGGAACGCTTCCCCGGCGCGTGCCGGTTGTACTCGGGAGTGAAGACGAGCTCGACACCCGCGCCGCTGAACCGCCACGGTCGCATGAAGTCCGCGGGGTCGTAGTCAATCTGCACGTCCTCGCTGATCTTGTAGACGCGACCATCGATGCGGATCGAGTTCTCGGTGGATGGAGTGCCGTCGGTCCACTTCGCGCCGAACTGCAGCCCGATCTCGTGTCCGTCGACGACGCCATGTCCGCAGCACCAGTTCCAGAGCACTTCGAACGGCCAGATGCCGCGCCCGTGGTCGAGCGCGGCCAGGGCGGTTTCCGGATCGAGCACTTCACGCTGGCCGTCGCGCTCGATCCAGCCCTCACAATGCAGGCTGTTGTCCTTGCGGGTGTACTGGAAGCATTTGTCGCTCCACGGCACGACCACCGCCATCGACTCATGGGTCTCCGGGATCAGTACTCGGATGTCGGCACGGAGGTGCTCGCCTTCGTACTGGATGCGCGTCGACTCGACGCCAGGGGTGATGGTCACGTTGATCCGCTTCCCCCGCCAGGTCACGACCTCACGGCCGGAGCTCTCGGGAAAGTTCACCGGAGCTGGCGGAAACCAGCGCGCCTCGACGTCGCCCGTGGTCGACCCCGCCGCCCGGTCGAGGTGGAACGAGGCCGACGACGTCCGATAGTCGGCGTGACCGATACTGAAGGCGAACACCGACTGGGGCGTGGAGATTGCCCAGTACTCGAACCGCTTCACGCGTCCCCAACGCTTAACGTTCGTCCTGATCAGCGGAGTCCGGGTCCACCCGACAGCCTCGGGATTGAGCCGCCCGTTCGGGAGGCACAGGTCAACGGGCTGCGTGATCTCGATTTCGCGCTTGGGCACGGCAACGACAGTGCGCGGGCTCATCCCTTGGTCGCCCCCTCGGCCATGCCCTGGATCAGCCAACGCTGGCAGAGCAGGACGAACAGGATGATCGGCAGTACAGAGAGCGTGCCGGCCGCGGTCAGCATTCCCCACATTCCGCCGCTCTCGACGTCGACCGCCATGCTCTGAATCGCCACCGGAATGGTGGTCGCATCACGGCTGGTCAAGATGAGCGCGAAGAGCAGTTCCTCCCACGCCATCATCACCGCGAAGATGAGGGTCGACACGAGCGATGGAGCGACGATGGGGAGGATGATCCGGAAGAACGTACCGAGCCGGCTTGCGCCGTCCACCATCGCTGATTCCTCAAGTTCCTTCGGCAGTGCCACGTAGAACGAACGCATGAGCCACATCACGTACGGCACGAGGAACGATGCGTAAGCAATAACCAGCGTCATGTGCAGGTCGGTGACGTTGAGGTTGCGCGCGACGAGGAACATCGGCACGGCAAGCGCAATCGGCGGTACACCGCGTGTCGCGAGGATGAGCGAGCCGATGAGCCCTCCGCCCTTGATCCGGAGACGCGACAGCGCGTACCCGGCCATGGCGCCGACGACGACCGAGAGGAACCCGGCACCGACCGCGACAAGCGCCGTGTTGAGCATCTTGCGCGGGATGTCGTAAGTGTTGAGCTTCTCGTAGTTCTGAAGGGTGAACTCCGCGAAGAACGTCGGCGGGACGGTGAAGATGTCGCGCGGAAGCTTGAACGAGGTGAGCACCATGAACACCACGGGCGCGATGAACAGTGCGCACACCACGATGGAGGCGATGATGCGCACCCTGTTCGCGGTCTGACGTTTGGTGCGACGGGCAATGATCGTGGTGCTCAAAACTTTTCCTCCAGCTTGCGGGTCGTGCGGAGGAACACGACCATGAGAAGCATCGTGATCACGAGAACGATGATGGCCATCGCCGAGGACTCGGCGAAGTGCAACGACCGGAACGCCTCCTCGTAGATGTACAGGTTGACGACGTTGGTGGCCTGGCCCGGGCCGCCTCGTGTCGAGGCGAGCACGATGTCGAACATCTTCACGGCACCGAGCCAGCGAACGATGAACGTTGCCGCGATGATCGGCGTGAGCAACGGCAATGACACGTGCCAGAGCTTGCGTACCCAGCTGGCACCGTCCATCTCGGCGGCTTCCATCACATCTTTTGGCAAGCTCAAGAGCGCTGCCGACGCGATGAGCACGATGAACGGTGTCCACCGCCACGTGTCGATGATGACCACGGTGACCATCGCCATGCCGGGGTCACCCAGCCAGTCGACCGGCGGGAATCCGAAGATCCCGATGAACCAGTTCGTGACGCCCCACAGCGGATCGAGGAGGAGCTTCCAGATCCCGCCCGCGACCACCGGAGCGACCGCGAGCGGGACCAGGAAGAGGGAACGGATGATTCCACGACCACGCCATTCGGCGTTGATGAGATAGGCGATGCCGAAGCCGAGAACCATCTGCAGCGGCAGCGCCGTCACCAGGTAGACGCCGGTGACAACAAGCGAGTTGAGAAACTTCTCGTCTTGGAACGCTGCTACATAGTGATCGAACCCGACCCACGCCCCCGGAGCGAACGTCGCCAGGTTCAGCTCCGAAAAGCTGATCACCAACGTGTACGCGATGGGGTAGCCGAGCAGCGCGATCATCAGGAGGATCGCGGGTGTGACGAATGTCCACCGTTGCACGGCATCCGCAAAACGGTGTTTCGTCAGCCGTGGCTTGCGTCGCGCGCCAGGCCTACTCGGTGTTCCCTGTGTGCTCGGTGTGCTCGGTGTGCGCGTCTCGCTCGGAGTGCGCGTCTCGGTCTGGGTCGTGGTAGTCATCATGTGTTGGATCAGCCGACGAGGTCGGTGATCTCCTTCGTCATCTTGTTGACGGCCTCATCGGCCGGCATGTTTCCTGGAATCACTTCACCGGTGTAGTCGGCGAGGATCTGCTGCACCGCATCGGACTCGACGAGGCGCGGACGCCACATCTCACCGTCTTCGACGGCGCGCCATGCGACGTCGAGGGCGTAGTAGACCGGTTCCAGCCAGTCGGTGGGCGCATCGGCCTCGAGCGTGGAGACGCGCGCGGGGAAGACACCGAGGTTCTCGACCTGCCAGGCCTCGCCCTTCTTCGACGTCATCCACTGCACAAACGTCCACGCCGCCTCGAGGTTCTCGGACTTCTTGTTCAGCGCCAGCGACCAAACACCGCGGTGGGCACCGGGGGTCTCTGTCCCGTGCGGAAGCGTGGTGATACCAACCTGATCGGCGGTGAGAGTGGTCGTGGTCGGGTCCACGGCAGAACCGCGGTAGACCGATCCCCAGTTGAACATCGTGGCGATCTTGCCCTGGCGGAATCCCTCGAGCGGCTCGGTGAACTGCCAGCTCTTTGCACCGGGGGGCGCGAAGTCGAGGAGGCTGGCGTGAATCTTGAGCGCCTCGACGGCCTTCTTGCCCAACTCGGGCTCGCCGTCCTCGTTCAGGATGGCGCCTCCGTTGGAGTCCATGATGGTCTGCCAGATGGTCGGCGTGAGGCTATCGCGCACGAAGTAGGTGCCCACTCCCCACGCGTCAGTCGCGCCGTCGCCGTCGAGGTCCTGGACCAGCGCGGGCATCATCTGCATGAACTCGTCCCAGGTCGTGTTCTCGTCCGGGTAGTCCAGCCCGGCGGCGTCGAAGTGCGACTTGTTGTAGAGCATCATCAGCATGTTGGAGCGGGCGGGAACGCCGTACTGCACGCCGTCCCATTCCCCGGCAGCCAGCGGCGCACTGTAGAAGTCATCCCAGTCGTAGTCCTCGAAGGTCCACTCGTCGACCTCCCCCTGAAGGTCGACGAGACCGCCGGTCGACGCCATCTGGGGAATCCAGTTGTCGTCGGCCATGACCACGTCGTAGGCCGGGCGCGTGCCCGACAACTCGAGCATGTTCTTGGCGAGCTGGTCGTTGTAGGGCACGCCATCGATCGTGACCTTGATGTTGGGGAATTCCTTCTGGAACTCCGGAACGAGCTGGTCCTGCCATTGGCTGGCGTAGGCGTCGTTCGAGAGAAGGGTGATCTCTACCGGTTCGTCGGCTGTGCCGAGCCCACCAGCAGAAGGCGCATCACTGGTGGATGCGCAACCGGCGAGGATCAGGGAGGCGGCCGCAACGGTCGCGCCTGCTGCGAGCAGTGCTCGCCGTCGACGTCCGAGGTGCCAGCGGCTGTGTTGCATCATTGCACTCACTTTCTTAGGGAGGGTGGTTCTGGGCTTAGAAAAACCAAGCCCACGGTATGAGCGTGGATTTGCTCGCTCAATCTGGGTGCACATTTGTGCTCCGAAGAAGATTGCGGGCGGTCTGTTCGTCCATGAGCAGGTCGGTGATGAGGCCAGCGGCAAGTGCTCCCTTGAGGCTGTGGCACTTGCCGGGGTCAGCGACGATGGCGACGCGTCGCTGCACGGTCCGGAGGATGTCAAGCTCTGGACCGCTGCTTCGGTCGTTGAGAGGGATGCCGTCGCTTGAACCATCCGCGCGATAGAACTTGGTGGCCACGTCGCCGACGACACCGAGTTCCAGCAGCGCGGCGTGATCGGTGGCGGTGAGATAGGACCCGCGGTACACGTGCCCGGGAATGACTGAGAGCGGGTCGCCGACGCTGAAGATGGCGACATCCATACGCGCCTGGATGTCACGGATTCGCCTGATAGACCGCTCGCGCCACATGGCCTGTTTGGTGGCCGGGTCGTCGAAGAACGCCGGGACGGTGAACGGTTCGATCCGTGCTGAGAAGGCTCCGGCGAAGCGCTCGAGGAGCTCAGCGGCATAGCCGATGGCTGCGCTCTCCTCGTAGGCTGCCCCGTTCAGCTGCACCACGGTGAGGTCCGACATCGGCCGCAGCTGCACGTGGCGACTCACCGCCGACATCGTGGATCCCCACGCGACGCCGACGATCATGCCCGGCCGCACGAACTGGTTGACGAGTTTGCCGGCGTAGCGGCCCACCCGCTCCAGGCGTTCGACGGCACCCATGTCCTCGGCGCACGGAATGATGTGCGGGGTGATGCCGAATGCGAGCTTCACCTCCCATTGCAACCGAGAGATTCCGTCGGCCGTCGAGCGGATCCGGATGTCGACGAGGCCCGACTGGCGGGCGTAGCTGATCAGGCGGGACACCGACGAGCGGCTGGTGTGCAGCTGGTCAGCGATGACCTCCATCTTGCGGTCTTCGATGTAATACATGTGCGCAGCCTTCAAGGCGTTACGCGTGCGTTCCGACGTGTCCATTCACCTCATCCGTCCCCCTCGGTGCAACGCGTTCAGAACGCGCTGTGCCCCGTGATCGCGCGGCCGATGATGAGGGCGTGCACATCGTCGGTGCCCTCATAGGTGCGGACTGCCTCAAGGTTCGCCATGTGCCGCATGACGGGATAGTCCGAGGTGACGCCGTCTCCGGCGAGGATCTCGCGCGTAGTGCGCGCGGCATCGATCGCGGCACGCACGTTGTTGTACTTCGCCACGCTGATCTGCACCGGATCGACGGCGCCCTTGGCCTTGAGCCCGGCAAGGTGCAGGGCGAGCAGCACCGACGTTTCATACGAGACGAACATGCGCGCGAGCTTGTCCTGGGTGATCTGCTTGGCGGCGAGCGGCTCGCCGAACAGGATCCGGTTCTGCGAATAGCTTGTCGCGACGTCGATGCAGTCCCGGAGCACACCGGTGACGCCCCAGGCGATGCCAAAACGGGCCTCGTTCAAGCAGCCGAACGGCGCCTTCAGCCCTTCGGCCTCGGGCAGCCGCAGGCGCTCGGGCACGCGCACGCCGTCGAAGTCGATCTCGCACTGCACAGAGGCCCGCATCGCGAACTTGTTCTCGATGGCGGTGGCCCGGTACCCGGGGGTATCGGTGGGCACGATGAAGCCGCGGACGCCCTCATCGGTGCGAGCCCAGACGATCGCGACATCCGCCACGTTCGCCAGGCCGATCCATCGCTTCGTGCCGGTGATCACCCAGTCGTCGCCGTCGCGAACCGCGGTGGTGGTCATCGCTGCCGGGTCACTGCCGCCAGCGGGTTCGGTGAGCGCGAAGCATCCGATGACCTCGCCCTGTGCCATGCGCGGCAGGTACTCGTTCTTCTGTTCTTCGGAGCCGAACTTCGCGATGGCCGACATGGCGAGCGAACCTTGGACGGAGAGGAAGGTGCGCCAGCCGGAGTCGACCGCCTCGATCTCCTGGCAGACCAAGCCGTACGCAACGGGGCCGGCGCCGGCGCAGCCGTAGCCGTTGATGTGAACGCCGAGCAGTCCTGCGGCAGCGAGCTCGGGAATCACCTCACGACGAAAGTGCTTGGCCTCGAAGTCGTCATCGATGACGGGTCGGATGACCTCGTTCGCCACACGACGCGCTTTGAGCGCCCACGACCAGTCATCGGCGGAGACAAGGCCCTCCAGCGGGAGTAGGCGTTCGACGGTGCTCATTCAGTTCCCTTTTTCGTAGTTGTTTGTGTGATCCAGGCGCGGACAGCATCGGTGTGCTGACCGATCGTCGGCGGCGCAAGCTCGTACCCGGCGGGGGTGGCGGAGTAAGTGACGGGATGCCGCACAGTGGGCTCCTGCTCTGCCCCCGCGTACTGAATGGGATCGAGGCCCATTCGGGTCGCGTATTCAACGCCCTGGCCGATGGTGTTGATGGGTGAGCAGGGCACGCCGCGGGCGGAGAGCTGGTCGAACCAGTGGTCGGCACCCGCCGTCACCAATCGTGGTTCAAGGATCCGGCGCAGGGTTTCACGATGCTCGTTGCGCGCGGGCCCGGTGAGAAAACGTGCATCGTCGGCTACCGCCGGAATGTCGAGAACCGCGCACAGTGTGCGGAACTGCCGATCGTTGCCGACGGCGACGATCAGGTCACGATCGGCGGTACGGAAGGGTGCGTACGGATACAGACTCGGGTGCTCATTGCCCATGCGCTGCGGCACGACACCCGCTCCGATGTAGGCCATCGTCTGATTCGCCATGCTCGCCAGGCCGCTCGAGAGCAGGTCCACCTCGATCTCCTGGCCCTGTCCGGTGCGTTCGCGGTGGCGCAGGGCACCGAGCACTCCCATCACGGTGTGCATTCCCGCGAAGACGTCGAACAGGGCGAATCCCGCGCGGTACGGCTCACCATCCGGGTCGCCCTGGATGGACATCAAGCCGCTGACGGCTTGCGCGCAGAGGTCGTAGCCCGGCAGATGCGCGCCGGCGCCTCGGCCAAAGCCGCTGATCGAGGCATAGATGAGACCGGGACGCTCGGCCGACAGAGTCTCATAGTCGAGGCCGAACCGTCGCAGGCCGCCCACTTTGAAGTTCTGGATGACGATGTCGCTGCGGTCGATGATGTCGACGGCTGTCTGTCGGTCCTCTTCGACACCGAAATCGAGCGCGACCCCGTACTTGTTGCGGTTCGCAGACAGGTAATACGTCGCGACATCGTCTCGCAGCGGAGGCGCGAACCCCCGGGTCTCGTCACCGCTCGGGTGCTCGACCTTCACGACCGTCGCGCCCATGTCGCCGAGCATCATCGCCGCATACGGGCCGGCCATGACGCGCGAGAGGTCAGCGACGACGATGCCGCTGAGCGGCCCGGAACGCGGCGCGTCGAGGGGCACGGCAGGCGCGGTCATGCCGCGGGCTCCGCGGGAATGAGGGTGATCGCGACCGCGACGCATCCGGGTTTGGGCTCCCCGTCGATCTCCAGCACGTGACGGGTCGTCAGACGCGTTCCTGCCGACGCCGGCTCGACGCCGACCAGTTCCACCCGATTCCGGACGCGGCTGCCCACGCGGACCGCCGCGGGAAATCGCACGTTCTCGTAGCCATAGTTCACCCGTGAGGTGACGCCGTCGATGCGATACGCCTCAGTGGCGAGCGCTGGAAGGAGCGACAGCGAGAGCAGGCCGTGGGCGACAGTCGCGCCGAATGGTCCGTCCGCGGCGCGGGCCGGGTCAGTGTGAATCCACTGGCGGTCGCCCGTTACCGCGGCGAAGTCATCAACCAGCTGCTGGTCCACTGTGCGCCATCCGCTCACCCCGAGCTCTGACCCAACCGCCGCCGACAGTGATTTGACGTCGGAAAACACGTGAGTCATGAAGCTCCTTTGCTGATGCCTGGGGGTGTCTTGGAGGTGCTTTGCACAAATTCCAATTGGTATAAGAAATATGCCTTATCGCTGCTAACGTCAAATCGCATTCAGGGCCGATGCCCTCCGACTCGATGGGAACACCGTGACGCAACCCGCTCTCACCACCGACTGGTACCGGCTTTCTGACGAGCTCACCGACCGCGAACGCGACCTCATCAGCACCGTGCGTCGCTTCGTCGATGAAGAAGTCACGCCGGTCATCAACGACGCGTGGGAGCGGGCGCGCTTTCCCGAGGAGATAATTCCCAAGCTCGCTGAACTCGGAATCGTCGGCACCTTCATCTCCGGATACGGATGCCCCGGCATGACCCGCCGCGAGGCCGGACTCGTCTCGCTCGAGATGTCACGGGGCGACGGCAGCGTCAACACCTTCTTCGGCGTGCACTCCGGCCTGACGATGGGTTCGATCGACCTGCTCGGAAGCGACGAACAGAAGCAGCGCTGGCTGCCCGACATGGCTGCCCTCAGGAAACTGGGCGCCTTCGCCCTCACCGAACCCGATCACGGCTCTGACAGCGTGGCCCTCGAGACGAGCGCCGTGCTCGACGGCGATGAGTACGTGCTCACTGGCGCCAAACGCTGGATCGGAAACGCGCACCGCGCCGACGTGGTCGTGGTCTGGGCGCGCGACACTAGCGACGCCAAGGTAAAGGCATTTGTTGTCGAACGCGAGGAGTCGGGCGAGTTCCCCGCAGGGTTCTCGGCTCAGATCATCGACGGCAAGGTGGGAAAACGTGCGATCGAGCAGTCGCACATCACGATCGAATCCGTCCGCATTCCCGCAACCAATCTGCTCGCGAAGTCTGCCTCGTTCCGAGACGCCAGTGCCGTGCTCGCGAAGACCCGCTCGGGTGCCAGCTGGGAGGCCGTCGGCCACGCGATGGCCTGCTACGAGATCGCGCTCGAATACTCCAAGACCCGCCGGCAATTCGGCAGCCCGATCGCCGAGTACCAGCTCGTGCAACACCGGCTGGCCAAGATGCTCGCGGAGATCACCGCGATGCAGATGTACTGCTTCCGCCTCGCCGAGCTGGGTGACACCGACCGGCTTGACGGGTCGATGTCCTCGCTCGCCAAGATGTACACCGCCGAACGCGGCCGCTGGGTCTGCAGCGAGGCACGCGACATCCTCGGCGGCAATGGAATGCTGCTCGAGAACCATGTCGCGCGCCATCTGACGGACATGGAGGTCGTCTACACCTACGAGGGCACTGACAGCATCCAGTCCCTCATCGTCGGCCGCGCCATCACGGGCGTGGCGGCATTCGGACACCGGTCTTGAGCCGGGATCGACGGGAAGGAACATTTATGCGTTTCACTGACAAGACCGCTGTCATCACCGGAGCCGCTCGCGGTATCGGTGCGGCTACCGCTCTCCGGTTGGCGAGGGAGGGCGCCCACGTCGCCGTCGTCGACATCGATCCGGACGGCGCCGTGGCGAGCGCCCAGGCGATCTCCGCCGATGCTGAGGTCATCGCCGCAGGAGGATCCGCTACCGGTCTGCGCGCCGACGTCACGCGTCTGGAAGACCTCGAGGCAGTGGTCGCGCAGGTGCTAGCCGACCGGGCAGCCGTCGACATCTTCGTGAACAACGCGGGTATGACTCGCGACAACCTTCTGCACAAGCTCGATTCAGCCGATTGGGACCTCGTGATCGCCACGAACCTCACGGCGACCTTCAATGGGATCAAGGCCGCGCAGGCCGTAATGGTCCCGCAGCGTTCGGGTCGGATCGTCAACCTCAGCAGTCGCTCCGCGCTCGGCAATCGCGGCCAGGCGAACTACGCCGCGGCGAAGGCCGGCATCCAAGGCCTCACCGCGACAGCCGCGATCGAGCTCGGGCCATTCGGCATCACCGTGAACGCGGTGGCGCCCGGGTTCATCGCCACGCCGATGACCGACGCGACGGCGGCCAGGGTCGGCATGAGCGCCGCCGACTACCAGACCGCCGTCGCCGAGCGGACGCCGCTTGGCCGCGTCGGCCAGCCCGAGGAGATCGCGGCGACCATCGCCTTCTTCGCCAGCGACGACGCGTCATATGTGTCGGGTCAGACCCTGTACATCAACGGCGGAGCGCGCTGAGGTCATGAGACGAACGCTGGACATATGTGCGCCCCGATTGCCCCGCGCGTGACGCCCTTCTGACAATCGTCTCAACCGACATTCCTCGAACCTCACCAGGAGACCATCGTGCCCGTGCACCCCGACCGCTCTAGCGTCCATGCCCTGCGGGAACGACCGCAGGCAGATGTCCTGATCATCGGCGGCGGTGTCAACGGGCTCGCCACGCTCCGCGACCTCGCACTCCAGGGCGTCGACGTCGCCCTGGTCGAAGCCGTTGACTACTGCTCGGGCGCATCCGGGGCATCCAGCCATATGATCCACGGCGGCATCCGTTATCTCGAGAACGGCGAGTTTCGGCTGGTGCGGGAATCCGTGCAGGAACGCAATCGGCTCGTGAAGATCGCTCCTCACGTGGTGAAGCCGCTCCGCACCGTGATCCCGATCTCGACGCTGTTCTCCGGCATCATCGCCGCGCCGCTGCGCATGCTCACCCACAGGCAGGGCAAGCCGGCGCCGCGCGGAGCGGCACTGATCAAGGTCGGCCTGATGATGTACGACATCTTCTCGCGCGACGGCGGCACACTCCCGAGGCACCGCTTGCGCGGTCCGAAGGCGACGCGCGCCGCGTTCCCCGACTTCCCCGCCAAGATGCGGTACTCCGCGAGCTACTTCGACGCGTCAGTGCACGAGCCGGAGCGGATGTCGATCGACCTGCTGCATGACGCGATCGCGGCGGGTGCGCGCGCGAGCAATCACGTTCGTGCCTCCGGGTTCGCCGGCGGCAAGGTGCTGCTGCGGGACGAGCGCACAGGCGACACGTTCGACTTCGCCGCCCGCGTTGTGCTCAACGCGTCCGGGCCCTGGACTGACCTCACCAACGCGGCGCTCGGCGAGCGGACGACTCTGATGGGCGGCACCAAGGGCAGCCACATCATGCTCGACAATCCGGAGCTGGCGGCGGCGACCGGGGGCAACGAGATCTTCTTCGAGAACACAGACGGCCGCATCGTGCTCATCTACCCGATGAACGGCAACGTGATGGTCGGCACGACCGACCTCGAGGCCGACCCGAGTGAGCCCGCGGTCTGCACCGAGGCGGAGGTTGACTACTTCTTTGAACTGGTGCGCCTAGTGTTCCCCCGAATCTCGCTCGACCGCAGCCAGATCGTGTACCGGTTCAGCGGCATCCGCCCGCTCCCCCGCCACGGCGACCTCGCCCCTGGCTTCGTGTCGCGGGACTACCGTGTCGTCTCGTCGAAGGTTGGCGGCACGGACGTCCTGAGCCTTGTGGGCGGCAAGCTCACTACGTTCCGAGCCCTGGGCCAGAGTCTCAGCCAGCGGATCACCGACATGCTCGGCGTCACGCGTCGGGTCGACACCCGAACCCTGCCGATCGGCGGCGGAGCCGGCTTCCCGGTCGACACCACCGATCAGGAGCAATGGGCCATTCGCAAACGGGGCGCCCTCAGCGTTGACCGTGCACTGCAGCTGCTGCGTCGGTACGGTACCCGCAGCGCCGACTTCATCCGTTTTACGCCAGAGGAGCGGCCATTGGGCGCGGCCCCGGACTACTCGGTCGAGGAACTCGTCTGGCTGGTGCGCTCGGAGCAGGTTGCCACCGTGTGCGACCTGATTCAGCGGCGGACAAACCTGGCGATGTCGGGACGGGTCTCGGACGAGCTCCTCATCGAAGTCACCGGCATCCTCTCGGACGAACTCGCCTGGTCCACCGACGATGCCGCGCGCGAACTCGACGCCGCGCGTAACCAGCTCCACGACCGGCACGGCCTCCGCCTGGTGCAGACGGCATGACGCAGCGCGACGCGGTCCTCGCCATCGACCAAGGCACCACCAGCAGCCGCACCCTCGTTGTCGACGAGGCTGGCGAGGTCGTGGCCTCGGCACAGCTGGAGCATCGCCAGATCTTCCCCCAGCCGGGATGGGTCGAACACGACACCGACGAGATCTGGTCGAACGTGCAGGCGGTCATCCGGGATGCCATCGCCGCGGCCCCGGGGCACCGTATTCGGGCCGTCGGCGTCACGAACCAACGTGAGACCACCGTGGTCTGGGATGCCGCGACCGGGCGCCCCGTTGCCAACGCGATCGTCTGGCAGGACACCCGTTCGGCAGATCTCGTGGAGCGGCTCGCGGCCGACGGCGGTCACGATCGGTTCCGCGACATCACCGGCCTGCCGCTCGCCTCATACTTCTCCGCCACCAAGGTGCGGTGGCTCTTCGACACGGACCCCACCCTGCAGGAGCGAGCCGAGCGCGGCGAGCTCCGAATCGGAACCATCGACTCGTGGCTGATCGACCGACTCACCGGCGGGACCGAGCACGTGACGGACGTCACGAACGCCTCCCGCACCCTGCTGATGGACCTCCGAACGCTCACATGGTCCGCCGAGCTGTGCGAAGTCTTCGACATCCCCCTCGCGACGCTGCCCCGCATCCTGCCGTCATCGAGCCGCTTCGGTGAGGTCACCACGATTCCGGCCCTCGACGGCGTTCCCATCACTGGAGTGCTGGGTGACCAGCAGGCTGCGGCCTTTGGGCAGACGGCGTTCGAGCCGGGCGAGTCGAAGAACACTTACGGCACAGGAAACTTTCTGCTGCTCAACACCGGCACCGAGCTGCGCCAGTCGCAGCACGGTCTGGTGAGCACGGTCGCGTACCAGCTCGACGGTGAGGCGCCCGTCTATGCCCTCGAGGGATCGATCGCGGTGAGCGGTTCGCTCGTGCAGTGGCTGCGCGACGGTCTCGGGATCATCGAGAATGCCGCCGACATCGAGGCTCTCGCCGCCACGGTGCCCGACAGCGCCGACGTCGTGGTCGTTCCCGCGTTCCAGGGCCTCCTCGCGCCGCACTGGCGGGCGGACGCGCGTGGCACGATCATCGGCATCACGCGTTACACGACCAAGGCGCACATCGCCCGAGCCTGCCTCGAAGCGGTCGCCATGCAGACCGTCGACGTGGCCATGGCAATGGTCGAGGACTCCGGCAGGGAACTGCGGGAGCTCCGCGTCGACGGCGGAATGAGCGCGAACAACCTGCTCATGGACATCCAGGCAGATCTCTTGGGGTGCGCCGTGGTGCGGCCGACGTGCGTCGAGACGACCGCGCTCGGGGCCGCGTTCGCAGCCGGGCTGAGCATTGGCCTGTGGCCGGACCTCGCGTCGCTCCGTGCACTCTGGCGGGAGGACCGCCGGTGGACACCCACGATGGACGCCGACGAACGTTCCGACGTACATCTGCGCTGGACGGATGCCGTCGGCCGGTCATTCGGTTGGGCGCGGCCTGTTCGCGGGCTGGCAGTAGCAGCGGCTCACTAGAGCGGCTGTGCGTCACGGTGATGCGGTTCATGCGTGACTCCGCTGGGCGCCGAGGTGGCCTCGACCTCGTAGTCCTTCTACATGTGATCGACGAGCCCCGCGGCAAGGAAGTCGCGGATCACGGTCGCTCCCCCGCCGAGGCGGACGTCCTGGCCGCCGGCAGCCTGGCGGGCGGTCTCGAGCGCCTTGGTAGGCGGAGCGTCAATGAAGTGGAACGTCGTGCCGCCCATCTCGATCGGCGGGCGCTGGTGGTGGGTGAGCACGAATACCGGCGTGTGGAACGGCGGGTTGTCGGTCTCGTCAAATCGGCTCGGTGATGAAGGAACGGCCGCCGGGAGGCGGCCGTTCCTTTGTTAGGCAGCGGGTGCGAGCGCGAGTCTAGCGAGCGTCATGGGAACCAGCCGGAATTGCACATACCACGAATCCGGCTCAATAACAGTCTGTTGCTCCCGACCGGGTTACCCCTAGGCTCAGCCCCAAACGGGGGCCAATAAGGCAGCCGTATTCGAAGGGAAGAAAATGTCACAAGTCATTAGATCCCGTGGGATCGCGTTAGCGACGGCTGCGGCCTTCGCCATCGCCCTGATCCCGGCTGGGGCGGCAGCGGCTGCTCCCGCAGCGAAGTGCGACAACCGTACCAACAACACCATCTCCAAGTTGCTCGAGTGCGTCGACGCTGACGGTGCGATGGAGCACCTCGAGGCGTTCCAGCAGATCGCCGACGAAAACGGCGGCACCAGGGCTGCCGGCCTGCCCGGCTACGAGGCGAGCGTCGAGTACGTCACCGACACCCTGGAAGCCGCCGGGTGGAACGTGACGATCGACGAGTTCGACTTCACGTTCGTCGGACCGTCGACACTGACGCAGCTGACCCCCGTGAATGCGGAGTACGAGACTGGGCCGTTCACCGGCAGCGGCCCGGGTGACGTGACGGCCGCCGTCACGGCAGTCGACATTCAGCTCGGCCTCGGCAACACGTCGACCAGTGGCTGCGAAGCGGCCGACTTCGCTGGATTCCCGGCCGGTTCGATCGCTCTCATCCAGCGCGGAACGTGCCCGTTCGGCGACAAGGCCCTCAATGCCGAAGCAGCGGGTGCCGCCGGAGTGATCATCTTCAACCAAGGCAACACCGCCACTGCCGACCGCCAGGATCTCATCGTCGGCACGCTCGGCGGGTCGGACATCGTCGGCATCCCCGTGGTCGGAGCAAGCTACGAGCAGGGCGTGGCCCTCTCGCAGGCGGGATCGACGGCCCACGTCTTCGTGCCCATGCCCGAGCAGCGTCCGCAGAAGAACGTGATCGCGGAGCTTCCCGGCAAGAACACCGACAACGTCGTCATGGCCGGCGCGCACCTCGACTCGGTGCAGGCAGGCCCCGGCATCAACGACAACGGCAGCGGTTCCGCTTCGCTGCTCGAGCTCGCCCAGAGCATGTCGAAGGTGAAGCCCGAGAACACCGTGCGCCTCGCGTGGTGGGGTGCTGAGGAGGCAGGCCTGCTGGGCTCGCAGGCCTACGTCGACGGTCTCTCTCAGGCCGAGAAGGACCGCATCGCGCTGTACCTCAACTTCGACATGGTCGCGTCGCCGAACTACATCTTCATGATCTACGACGGTGACCAGTCGGGCTTCGCGGCGCCGGTCGTCGTGCCCGAGGGCTCGGTGCAGATCGAGGACCTCTTCGAGAGCTACTTCACGAGCGTGGGGCAGCCCTATGACGACGCCGAGTTCAGCGGTCGTAGCGATTACGAAGCCTTTATCCTCGCGGGCATCCCGGCCGGTGGTCTGTTCACGGGCGCCGAGGTTATCAAGACGGCGGAGCAGCAGGCGATCTGGGGTGGTGTCGCGGGTGAGTCGTACGACCAGTGCTACCACCAGGCGTGCGACACGATCGACAACGTGAGCGTCGAGGCGCTCGACGTGAACATCGATGCGATCGCGCTCTCCGTGCTCACCTACTCGTACTCCACGGAGTCGGTGAACGGTGTCAAGGGCAAGACGATCCCGGGTGGTCTCACTCTCCCGGCGCCCGCCGGTCCCCAGGGCACCGTCGGCAGCGGCGGCGGCCACTCGCACGGTTTGGAGAACTGAGTCCGGCTGACACTCTGAGAACGAAGGTGGGGGTGCCGCAACGGCACCCCCACCCTTCGCAGCTGCCTGCTACTGGTCGACGATGTCCTTGCCGAGCGGCAGCAGGGAGATGGGCACCATTTTGAAGTTCGCGATGCCGAACGGGATGCCGATGATCGTGATGCACAGGGCGATGCCGCTCAGGATGTGCCCGATTGCGAGCCACCACCCGGCGAGAATGACCCAGACCACGTTGCCGAGCACCGAGCCAATACCCGCGGTGGGTTTGTCCACCACGGTCTTGCCAAACGGCCAGAGCGCGTAGACGCCGATGCGCGCGGCGGCGATGCCCCACGGGATCGTGACGATCAGCACGAACATGATCACCGCTGCGAGCAGGTAGCCAAGGAACAGCCAGAACCCGGACAGGATCAGCCAGATCAGGTTGAGGAGCGTCTTCATCGCTGTCCAGTGCGGCAGTCGATCTCGCTCCACCCGGCATCGGTCACGCTGATCCGCAGCTTCGCCGGGATCTGCTCCTTCATCGCCTCGACATGACTGATGAGACCGATTGTGCGTCCGCCCGCGCGCAGCGAGTCCAGGGTGCTCATCGCGATCTCGAGGGTTTCGCCGTCGAGCGAGCCGAAGCCCTCGTCAACGAACAGGGTGTCCAGCGTGATGCCGCCGGCCTGATTGGTGACGACCTCCGCGAGCCCCAGCGCCAATGCCAGCGATGCAAGAAAGGTCTCCCCTCCCGACAGCGAATGCGTGGCGCGGGCTCGACCGGTGTGCTGATCCAGGATCGCCAGCCCCAGCCCCGATCGAGTGTTGCGGTACTGCACCGAATCGTCGTGCTGCAGTTCGTATCGGCCGGAGGTCATGGTGCGCAGACGCCCGTTCGCGGCCGCGACGATCTCCTCGAGCTGCGCCGCAAGCACATAGGTCTCGAGCCGCATGCGCTTGGTGTTGGACTTGCCGCCCTGCACCGCGTCGGCCAGCGAGCGCACCTGCTCGTACTCATCACGCAGGGCAGCGGATGACGCGAGCCGCCGCTCCACGTCGGTGACGAGTCGCTCGAGCTGGGCGTGCCGCTCGCGGACGCTTCCCTGAGCCTCGGTCGCCGTGGAGTGCGCTGCCCGGCATGCTGTGAGATGCTCGGCCGCGGCATCCGTCGACACCGGTTCGTCGGGCAGATCCGCGAGGTCGGGCTCGGCGAGAGTTGCCCGCGCGGTGGCGATGCCCTGCTCGTGGTCGCGGATCCGCTGTTCGAGGCTGGCCCGCTCAGCGGAGTCGAGACGGGCGGAGTCGACGGCGTGTTCGTCAGCGAAGTCGTGCTCGGCCAGCTGCACCTGCAGCGCGGTCATCGCCGTGTCGAGTGCCGTGGTGCGGGCGACGCGGTCATCGATTGCGCGTTCCAGTTGACGCGCGGCCTCGAGGTGGCGGTGCAGCGCGGCGACGCGACTGGCCACGGACTCGTGGTCGGCACGCTGACGTTCGATACGCTCGACCAGTTCCGAGCGTCGTGCCTGGGCGGCGACCCGCTCCGTCTCGACACGGTCCCGTTCGGTGCGGAGCGCCTGCTGTTCCGCGGCGAGCGTCACGAGGTCGCCGCGCAGGGCGACCTGCTCATTCTCGAGTCGGGTCGCCTCGGCCGCAGCATCGGTTGAGGTTGCGAGCGCCTTGTGGGCAGCGGCCAGCAGTTCATCGATCGCCTCGACGGTGCGCTGCTCGGCCCGGGCGCGCGCTTCGGTCAGCCGGTTGGCAAGCTCGCGAGCCTCGGCGAGTGCAGCTTCCATCGCCGCGCGTGCCTCGTCGAGCTGGTCACGGGCGGCGTCGATGTCCACGTCGGACACCGAGTCCTCGCTCGACTGAGCCGGGTTCGGGTGCTCGGTCGACCCGCACACCGCGCAGGGCTCCCCCTCCTGCAGCTTCTCGGCGAGGTCGCCCGCGGCACCGCGCAGCCGGGCGGTGAGCAGCTGCTCCACCAGACCGGACGCGACCGTGTGCGCCCGAGCGCTTTCGAGCTCGCGGGTCTGCGCGGCGGTGACCTTCGGCTCGAGTCCACCAGCCTCGACCGCGGCCGCCCGCGCTTTCGACAGCCGGTCGACGGTCGCTGCGGCATCTGTCTGCCGTCCGGCCTCAACCTTGGCGGCCGTCAGGGCTTCACCGATCTCGGTGAGGCGCACCGGCAGGTTTATGGCGCGGGCCGCCGCGGCGGTAAGCGACTCGTCGAGACCGTCAATCGTCGTGCGGAGTTCCGCGAGCGATTCGTCGAGCGCCGGCAAGCCGGTCTCGTCGCGCAGCACTTCGTCTAGCGCGCCGAGGGTGCGTGTGAGCTCGTCGGTGACGGCGGTCAGGCTCGCGGCATCCGTCGCCTCATCGCCGAACGTGCCGTACACGCCACGCGCGGTGCTCTCGTCGGCCTGCACCGCCTCGAGTGCGACCGCCGCCTCACGGCGTGCCGTGACATGCGGCCAGACAGCGGCCGCCCGCACCGCGGACTGTAGGGCGACCCGGCTGGAGTCGATCTCGCCGGTTTGCGCGCCGAACGTTGCGAGCTTCTCGAGCGCGGCATCGCGGCGGGTCTGCCGCTGCTGGGTGAGCAGCAGTGACTGGTGGGCGGATGCCGCGCCATCCGCTTGCTCGCGTGCCCGCTCGGCGTCGGCGGTCGCCTGCTCGAGAACGCCGGTCAGTGCGGCAAGCGCGGCGGCGAACCAGGTCAGGTCGGGAGCCGCGGTGCTGTCGAGAGCGAGCGCGGTGGATCCGTCGGTGGCTGCCACGGCCGCATCGTCGGTCGGCCCCGATGTGATCACCACTACTTCGGCCGAAGCCGTCGTACCGAGCAAGTCCCGCGCCCGCTGCTGATCGTGATCGAGCTCGTCGACCGCGCTGCCGAGCTTGGCTTCGAGCGCCTTGACGCGATCGACGATCGCGGTCTCGTAGCGTTCGAATCGGTCGGTGCCGAAGAGTGTGCGCAGCACGGCCTGGCGTTCGTCGTTCTTGGCGAGCAGGAACTGCTGGAAGCGGTTCTGCGCGAGCAGGATCACCTGCAGGAACTGGTCCTTGCTGAGCGCAACGATGCGGCTCAGCTCCTGCGCGACGTCGACCGGCCGAGCCGCGATTCCCTGCCAGTCGCCGTCGTGCCAGGAGGAGAGCTGGGCGTCGGCCTTCTGCGTGGTGGTGCCGGTGCCGCGGGCCTTGGGGCGTTCGTACTCGGGGGTGCGCCGCACCCGGTACCGCTGGTCGCCGACGGTGAAGTCGAGCTCGACGTAGCTGGGGTCGTCGGGCTCGCAGTGGTGGCTGCGCAGCTGGGTCTGGGTGCCGTCGTAGCGCGGCACCGAGTTGTAGAGGGCGAAACAGATCGCATCGAGGATGCTCGACTTGCCGGCCCCGGTCTTGCCGGTGATCAGGAAGATGCCGTCGTCGGCGTAGGAGTCGAAGTCGACGCTCTGCGCCCGCTTGTACGGGCCGAAGCCGGCGAGTTCGAGGCGGTTGATCTTCATGCCGAGGCCTCCGTGGCGCGCTCGGCGGCGATGACCTCGCCGATCACGGCCCGTTCGGCCTCGGTCGCGCCGACCCCGTTGCGCACCAGTTCCAGGAACCCGCCGACGATCTCGTGGTCGGACTTCGCGTTCACCCGTTCGGCATACGTCGAGGTGTCGGTGACCAGATGGATCGCCGGCCGGTGCTCAAGCTTGGCGCAGCCGGGGAAGCGCTCCTGCAGTCGCCGCATCGCGTCGATCGGTCGGGCTTGGTCGGTGAGGATGGCGGACACCCAGTCGTCCTCGAACTCGCGGTAGGCGGCATCCGTCAGCAGCTCGTCGATCGTCCCGGTGAGGATGCTCAGTCGGCGAGGCACCGGCAGGTCGACCCAGTCGACCGAGGCGAGCCCGGTGGCGTCGAGTTCGACCAGCCAAACGCCGCGCGGTTTGCCGGCCTCGGCGAAGGAGTAGTGCAGCGGCGCTCCGGAGTAACGCACCCGCTCGCTCAGCTGCGAGCGGCCGTGGATGTGGCCGAGGGCGACGTAGTCGGGTCCGTCGAACACCGACAGCGGCACGACGTCGAGCCCGCCGGCGGTGATGTCGCGTTCGACGTCGGTGGCCTCGTCGCTCGCGGCGACGCCTGCGGCGAAGCAGTGCGACAGCACCACCGAGCGGCCGCCGCGTTCGGCGGCATCGGCGCGGATGTTGCGCATGGCGAAGCCGAGCGCCTGCTCGTGGGTGCGCAGGGTTTCGTCCGGGTAGAGGTGCCGGATGAGCGCCGGCTCCATGTACGGGATGCCGTAGAAGTGCACCGGGCCGTGCGCGTCGCCGATCGTCACGGGGCGGTCGTGCTGCTCGACGCGCGTGATTACGTGCACTCCGCCGAGGCCGGCGAACTCGGCCTGAAAGCCGAGCCGCTTGGCCGAGTCGTGGTTGCCGCTGCTGACGATCACGGATGCCCCGGCTTGGCGAATCGCGCGCAACGCCTCGGTCAGCAGGTCGAAATAGTCGGCGGCGGGGGTGGCCGAGTCGAAGACGTCTCCCGACACCAGCACAACGTCGACTGCACGGTCTCGCACCACGTCGACCAGCGCGGTCAGCACGGTGCGCAGCGCGTCCACGGTGGCATGGCCGTGGAAGGTGCGCCCGATGTGCCAGTCAGACGTGTGGAGAATCCTCATGGGATGACGGTATCGGGGACCGCCGACATTGGCTGATCGATTTGCGCCAACCCCCGCGTGTGCTTCGAGCTGCCCGATGGGCTCTGTACGCGCAAGATCGTCATACCCGAGCTTCATTCGAGAAGCGGACTGCCATACCGTCGCGTTCTAACCGTCGAGTTGCGCGACTTTCAAAGACGCGACTTTCGCGCCGCAGCATACTCGTCACCTGAGAATTCGCCTTCGAAGAGGTCTTCATTCAGAAGACTCAATGTGAGTTTCGCGTTCTCCTTCGTTACAGCTAGGGCATCCCCATCCAAGTAGTCGGCCGGGTCGAGGCCGCGCTTGGAGAGGGCCTCGCGAATGCGTGTTCCCGAAAGGCCATTCAGATGCGACTTCGAGCGGATGCTCTGCATCTTCCGGCGCGCGAAGGAGTTGCCTGCGAGGTAATCCTCAAGCACCGCTAGCCCGGCAGCCGTGACCGCAATCTGCTGCGAGAACTCAGTTGCCCATATCTTCGCTGTCTCGCGCGCCGCCTCGTTAGTGCTCACAATGCGCTCAAAATTCGATGCGTTGAGAACGACTACAAAGTCATCGCGCACAATGAAATCGAATGTCTCATCGAACACAACCATGGGCGATTTCACTCGATCGAAGCTATCGGTCACGTAACCCTTGATGGACTTTGTCGAAAACTTCACAGGCGATGTGGCGCGAACAAAAATAGTGGGTACCCCTCCCTGCGATGCCGGCGCGCTGATCGCGTAGAGGTTTGGCTTGTGATCCGTGATCACATCCATTGTGACTGGATCACTGATATGTGCTTCCCGCAGAAGCGGTACTAGTTCCTGATCTGGTAGGTCGCGAAGCGGAAGTGTCGTCGGTTCCGCGCCAGATTCGTACTCAGCGTCGGGATCGAACGATTGAAGATCTTCTCGATGTGTCCCGGCATCTTCAAATTCGGAGACGATCGCAAGAAAGTCATCAACCACATCGCCACTAATCTCGATCGGACCCGCGTGTCTGGTCCCTCGCGCGGTCCACGAGACGATGAGGTCAAGTCGTTTAGCGCTTGGCTCAGTCATTCGAGTTCATCCTTTAGCCCTCAAGAGCACGTCCGCAGCAAGCCGATGCGCATCAATTACCTCGCCAATTCTGACATCTCTTCGTGTTATCAAGTATCGCGACATGCGTAAGCGCGTTCCGTGCTCGGCTTCGGTATCGACCGCGAGGACCTTATACCGCATCAAATACAGAAGGGGGTTTACCTGAACCATAGATGAGCCCACGGCCACGATCAGTGCCAACGCTAAGAAGGTTCCGCTAGCCCAGTAGAAGTCCGCGCCTGACTTGTTGAGAGTGATTAGAGGAAGCAAGTAACCGGCAAGAAACCCAGCCACCTCCGCACCAGCATCGCGGCGACTCACAATGACAAACGTTGTCGCTGCCTTCTGACGAGTCCAAGACAGAAGGGTCGCAATCCCCGCGAGTCCCACCACGGCGAGCGCGCCGAATACCCACTTGGCGGGCAGGTCCTTAACCTGGAAAGCAAGCAGGATGAAGACAGGCGAGTAAGACGACAAGAACATGATGGTTTTTGCAATCATGACGAAACCTCTCCAGTTCTGCGTTCAGGCTACTTCCAAAACGAGTTTGCCTACGCTCCTCGCCACTCAATTTGCCTGTGCCCGCCGCCCATAACGTCGCATTCCACGTCGGCGCCGGCATGACGTGCGGAAGACAAAGACACATACTGCGAGAAACGGCGCCCACCGTCCTTCCGGCATCCGTGGAAGGTGCATCCAACGCGCCAGTTGGAGGCGTTGACAAACCTCATGCCTGAACGGTAGCGGTGGCTAACGACAGTGGAGCACCTCGATGGCGACATCTCGAGAACCGAATAGCTGAACCCATTCCACTTTCTGGTGTGTCGCACGAGCGATGCGGCTCCGTACGCGATTCAATTTCAACATGGACCTAGAGCCGATTGCTTCTTCCAACCTCTCCGCGATCGGATACGACCGCCATCGCGGTGTGTTGACGGTGCGATTCATGAGCGGCGGGACCTACGAATACTTCGACGTCGCGGAGTCTCTTTTCGCGAATCTCCTTGCCGCACAGCCTCACCCGTGGACACGACATGGACGTGAGGTAAAGGCTCACCGCTACCTCCGCGTTGGGTAATCGCCGGGCGCAATCGCCACCGCAACCTGCTCCGGCCAACGCAGCTATGTGGCTCCGATGGTCATTTTGTAGCGAGCATCGCTCGCTACAAACGCTGCTCGAAAAACAATAAGGAGATTGCATTTTGCCTCGCCCGAGAATCACCGGCTTTGGTGTGGGAAACGCGCTGGCTTCGACCTCACTGTCTTGGGAGTACGTCCAGACAAACAAAGATCTGGCGAGACGCATTCTTGTTTATCTGGAGGACCGTCGCGTCCTTTACTTGAACGACAGAGAAGACTACGAAGCTTGTCGCAAATCGGCACAAGACATCCGAAACTTCTTGACGCTTGAAATCATGAATGTCCAAGGCGGCGGACATCTCGAGGAATTGCTGAAGCGCATACGTTCAGCAGCGAGGGCCTTCGTCACAGCCGCCGGTCAGGAATCCACGAACTTTAGTGATAACCACGGTCACTTCGTGGCTTGCCTTTCGGCCTTCCGTGACGCAGTCGGAGCCGAACTTAATTGGCTCTCCATGGATTACCAACTGCCACTTCAGCCGCACCTTCAAGCGATTGTGCCCCCGCGGGATCCTCGACCCGGCATGTAGGCCAACAGGCGGGATAACCAGATTCGAGGAGCCTCTCCCTTAGAGCGAGGGCGGTATGTGGACGCCGTGGCCGCGACCTGCTTCCCCGATCAGTTTACGTAGACGGCGCGCGTTACTTGCCTTGTCGCAATGCCTTGGCATTGGGCCGTAATCATGCACTCCGGCGTTCTGCAGGAAAGCGCGGACAGCCTCGGTCACATCGAAGATCTTGTGACCGAAGGTCGTCGCGCGGTTTGAAACAGTGAGTTGGGACAGCCCGCGCTCAGCAACAACCTATGTTGGAAGCTTCGAACGCCGTAGTTCTCTCACGCAGCGGTTTCAGCTGGCAAGGGATTCCGTAGCCTGGATACCAAGCACTTCCGAAATTCTGGTGCCCACTGCGAGTGCAAGCCACGGCGACACCGCGTTACCGACCTGAGAGTACTGTGGCACCTCCACTTTGCGCCTGTGAGCGCCTGTCGTTTCCTTACCGAGGAATTCGAATGAGTCAGGGAAGCCTTGAAAGCGAGCAAGTTCGCGAACAGTAAAGAGCCGGGGCTCGACGGGGTGCACGTAGTCGTCCGGAATCGTGACGACCGTTCGAGCGGGGCTGTCCCAATCGAGCACTTTCTGGGAGTGTTTCTTCGTGGCCAGTCTCAAGCAGAGATCCGTCAGTTCGTCTTCATTTCTAGCAAGCACAGTCTTGTCCGGGGCCACAGCCGGATACTTCAAGCCAGTGATCGCTTTCACGACCGTTTCCCGGGCCTGCACCGGCTCGAGCGCAGCGATCCGGTTGAGCAATCTGGCGTCAACCTTCTGTCCGTGAAGGTACTGGTACAGGCGGAATCGCTCAGTCGTCCGTTCGACGTGCTTTCGTCGAACGTCATTCTGCGGCTGCGACGGCGCCTCCCGCTGAAGTGCCCAGCGTGGGTCGCGCAACTCCGCTACATACTCGCGGCTGCGGTCGGCGGCTGGTCGCGGCTTACGATTGGCGAGGTCCGCAATCGCCTCCCCGACAGTCCTGACATTCGCGCGGGTGCGTGTTGGCACCGGCGCGAGCGACGGAATGTCGCGCACATCGAGGTTGTCCAGAAAGTCTGACCGCCAGACAGTGCTCGTCGCTTCGATCCCAGCCGCGGTCGCAATGTCGCTGCGGAGACCAATGATCATCAAGCGCGGCCGATGCTGCGGAGCTCCATAATGCATCGCGTTCACCTCGACGGCCTGCACCACGTAGCCAGGCTCTGTCTCGCGTAAAGCTTGCTGTAGTTGCTCGAATGACGACTCGCTATCGTTTGCGAAGCGCTGTTTCATGCCAACGACATTCTCAATCACAACGGCCTTCGGCTTGGCGGCCTCGACAAACCTCAGGTATTCCCATGGCAACTTGTTGCGCACGTCGTCTGGGTTCCGGCGGCCCGCGAGAGAGAAGCCCTGGCACGGAGGACCGCCGACGACGAGATCGATGCCTTCTTCACTTACACGCTGCAGAAGATCTTCATTGTTGAGGAGCGCAGCAAGTTCCCGTACCAGTACTCGCTGTTCAACCTGATCCTCGACAGAGCCATTCACGTACCTCTCCCACTCAATCGGGTCAGCGGCATCGCCAATGAAGTTGTGGAAGTAGGTTCGCGCAGCCATATCGGATTTCTCGACAGCAAGCGCAAGCTCGAAGCCTGCTCGCTCTACGCCCAGCGAGAGTCCGCCACAGCCCGCGAATAGGTCAACATACTTCATCTGGTGGTTACTTCTTTCGTGCAAGAGCTTTGGTTGGCCGGAAATGGTCATCCTGCTGGGGAGTTTTCCCAGGATTTACACCCTAATCGGATCCACCGACATTCGATCACACACCGCGCCGGGGTTGGATCGTTGGGACGCCCGTCGCCTGCGTTCCCCCATTAGCTCGCCCGACCGCGCTCTCGCGCTATACCGTCCAAGAGGAGAAAGCCATCCCTGGGCTCACCGTGAAGATGAGGAACGGGCGGGCTATGGCTTGAGTGAGTGTGCGCCCGAAGACAGGTCATAGACGGTGGAGGGGGGAAACAGCAAGCCGAGCGAGCCATGCTTGAGCTTGAAGAGTGGCCCCCGTTCGGCTGCTCGGCCATTCTTCTCCCGTACGAGGTGGTCCATTGTGATGTGACGCGTTCGAACTAGTGGCACCAATTGCTCAAGGATTGGATTCGCAGTGTGCTCGACACGATGAAATCGAAACTCCTCGTCCGCTCCCAGCCGACGCGACTCTGCCGTTACCCAAAAGGTCTCGGCGTGCTTCATCCTCAATGATTCCTCGAGACCACTAATGGGCCATGCCACTACTTTCTCGCGCGAGCTATTCACTGACCGTTCCCATAGCAACCCTTCCGCCTCTTCGACGGCTAAGAAGAGTCCCTGTCCATTAGGCCTTCCCGTCGACACAGTGCAGTAGAGCTGTTTTCGTCCGTCTTTGATATACCCAAATTCGTCCAGCACCGCCTGAGAACTCTTGAGCGGGCTGACGCTCCAGTCTGGAACCCGTGCGAATAGGTTGTGCCTGTTGGAGCGGTTTCCCCGCGCACCTTTGATCTCGATCCCTCTGTAGTCGGGTGCCTTGCTTGAGTTCGCCTTGATTCCGAGCTCCGCCTCCAGAAGCATGCCTACAGTTGTATCCGCCGACCCAATTGACCGAATAAAGCCCTTCGCGGCGACGGCCACCATTGCGCCGAGCAACTCCTCGACAGCGCTGACCTTTCGCTGAAGAAACGGCGCCAGAAACGTGGCGAAGGCACCACCGCGGGCTTGGGTCCGTTCCAGATCAAGCCTCGAGATGTCGAATATGAAAAGCTGCCCGCCCGAGTACGCGACCGCGATGATGTCTCCGCCACGAACGTGGTTCTTCAGCCTGGAAAACCACACTCTTGGATCTCCAGTCTTTGTGCGCGGCCTATATAGCGACGCGTCAGCCCGTACAAACCGATCTTCTTCGGTGAGCAGAAGAGCAGGAACTACCTTCTTGTTGTCTTGCCCCTGCGGCTGCGTTTCGTAGTCGTGGACGCCCTGTTCGGACAAGAATCGCCGAAAGTCCTCAACCGCATCGATGATGCTCTTCCCTAACGCGGTCTGCGTCGGTTCAAGCAGACTTATCGGAACCCCCGCCTTCGTCAGTAGGGACAATCGATCCACTTCAGTCTGAGACAGCAGCCTCATTACTTCCCCCAAACAGAACACTCGCGCCGCGAAGACCAAACGGCATTTCCTCACTTTTGAGTATCGCGGAACTCTCGACTCTAAGCGGCAGAATTCATGAGACCTACGTCGGCCCAGCCCCACTTCTTTCAGAACCCGTGGACTTGATTGAGGGTCCGCGCTGCGCTGCAATTGAAAACACCCACGGGACGTTGCGCGAAATTGGAGACTCCGGAAACGCGAACGCAGAACACTCGCGAATAGGACTGGTCATTCGAAATGGTCAATCGTCTACTTGATGAAAGTTACCGCAGCTACATGATGTCGCGGATCAAGTCCAAAGACTCGGAGATGGAACGCTTGGTCTTCCGCGATCTGCGCGCGCGTGGGATCTCCTTCCAGAAGCACTACGGTCGAGTTCCTGGAACTCCCGATGTTGCAAAGCCGCGGCTTCGGCGGGCGGTGTTCATCGACGGAGACTTTTGGCATGGGCGCCATCTGGATCGTGTGCGGACAAAGCACGGCGCCGACAGCTACTGGGTCGCAAAGCTCGAACGCAATGTTGAGCGGGACCGCGCTCAAGAGCAATCGTTGAGGCAGATGGGTTGGTCGATTCTTCGCATCTGGGACAGCGATCTTCGACGAAAAGCGACGCGGCTGGTGTGTTTGGACGAAATCGCGACATTTCTTTCCGCGGCTAATGAAGCCGAAGCCACAGAAGGCGCAGCGCCACCCGCGCCATAGCCTCCCGCTGGCCTGCCTTCCCTCGCGCAGATTGGGTGACCATCATCCAATCGCTCGCGCGGGTGTTGACGGCTTGACGATGAGCACAGATATATGGTGGCGATGCACCATCCCGCACGTTGGATGAGCTGTGTTCGGAGGGGGAACAGTGCCATCACTCGTTGCGTGGCTCGATGCGTCGAGCGAGGATCAACGCCGCATGCGCGAGATCGTCAACCTGTTCAGTGAGCGCGAGAGCCGCGACGAGCTCGGTATCGGCCAGGTGCGCGATGCGCTCAGCGACATCCTCTTCCCTGGAACCTCGACGCTGCTGACTCGCGCCCGTTACATGCTGCTCATCCCGTGGTGCTTCCTAGCTGCCGCGAGGCCGGGGTTGTCACCCGACAGCATCGCACAGCGGGTCGATGCGAACGAGCGCAATCTCATTGTGGCGCTAAAGGCTGAGTCCGACGGCGATGGACTCCTCGGCAAAAGCGCCGGCACGGCGCTCAAGAATCTGCCGTCGAGTATCTATTGGGTGGCGCTGCGCCAGTATGGCATTCTTACCCAGCCGACCATGAGCCAAGCCGACGCGTCGGCAGCGGGCCTCGGCCCAGTTCGCGAGCAAGACGTCGATGAGATCCTGCCCGGTGCATGGTCGCTGACGCTTCCGGGATTACCAGACGGGTTTCCCCACAACACTGGCGGCGGATTCGATCTGAAGAACGCGGAGGCTGGATGGCTGCGTGAGCGCATGCTCGAGGGATCCGAAGGCTCACTGTTGTCGCACCTGCTCGATCACCGACCAGAGCGGGACAGCGGCGCTCCCTGGTTGGACCCGGCGGTTAGCGAATTACCAGCGGACACGCACGACTCGCTCACGCACGCCCGCCTGTTCTCGTTCGCCATGCACGGGGCTGCCCTGCTCTACAACCTGTTGCTCGCGGAGGCATACGAGGAAGGGGGATTCGACCGCGTTAATGGAGCGGTCGACCGATACCAAGAGCAGCTCGCGACCTGGCGCGAACGCCAAGAGGTACTCGCTCCCGATTTGGCGTCGTGGGATCGCGACGACTTCTGGGCGACCATCCTCACCCGCAACCAGCGCGCGACCTCATCCCGTGTTTTCATCGACCGCTGGCTGGACGGGATTATCAGCGATGCTGCAGTCGATCCAGCAACTGATTCGCACCTTCGCTATTTGATTCAGCGGCGAGAGCAACAGCACAAAGGTTCGCAGTCCAGGCTGCGCAACACACGCCTGTTGCAAACATGGCAGGGGGCGTCGGGAGCGGGACAACTTGTGTTCCGGTGGCCGCAGGTCCGCGGCATCCTGACCGACCTGCACGACGGATTGGAGCGAACAGATGCTTGAGCCTGACGTGCGCGCGGCACTCACCGAACAGCTCCGGCCGCCAAGCGGGTATGCACTTCGACAAGCGGTCGGAACCACGTTCACCCTTGATCTCACCAACGCGCTTTCGGTTCCGCTGTCGTTCGCGGGCCATCAGGTGCGCGAGAGCGACGACCCGATCGCCATCCTGGATTCCGTGCGCAGGGCGGCCGAGCGGGTCGATATCTTCGCGCAGGCCGGTCAAATCGCGGTTCCGCGCGCGGCATCCGACCTCGTTGCCTTTCTCGAACCGATGGTGCACCCGGTCGTCGCTCCTCGGCGCGGGTCACTATTCCATCCAAAGGTGTGGGTGCTCGAGTATGCGCATGGACAGAATCTCGCCTACCGACTGATTTGCTCCAGCCGCAACTTGACTGGCGACCGCAGCTGGGACGCGGTCGTGCGTCTCGACGGCTTCGCCGGGACGGAGATGCGTGAGCAGAATGCCCCAGTGCAGGACTTTGTTGCCAGATTGCCGCGGCTGGCAGTCGGTGGTCTGCCCATCGCCCGCGCGGAGCGAATCGCGGACTTAGCCGAACGACTAGGGCGGGTGGAATGGGAGCGTCCTGCTGACGTAGGGGAACTTGTCTTTCATGCCTTCGGCGTCGGCCGCGATCCGTCGATCGACTTCAGCGGTCGACGACACTTGGTCGTGTCTCCATTTCTCACCGACGAAGGCATCAACATTGTTGCGCCCCGGAAGAGTGGAAGGACCGTGCACGTCGTATCACGTGCAGAATCCCTGGACAGGCTGAGCCCCGAATCACTGAAACGCCTCACCACGTATGTGCTCGACGATGCCGTTCGTGACAGTGAGGAACGGCCCGACGATCCGCTCGTTGGCCTGCACGCGAAGGCGTACGTGCTCGACCGGCAATCCGGGTCTCGAGTTTTCATTGGCTCGGCGAACGCCACCGGGCCGGCCTTCGGTGGCAACGTCGAGTTCTTGATCGAGCTGGTCGGGAAGCAGAGTCGGCTTGGCGTCGACGCCGTCTTCGGCGAGGACTCCTCGCTGAGGCAGCTCATGGTTCCCTACGAAACCGACGGAGGTGTCACAGACACAGATGATGAGAAGGCCGACCGTGCTCTTGAAGTCGCTATCAGAGCATTGGCTGCAACCCGGCTGCGAAGCAGCGTTCAAGGGACCGCGGTCGACACCTACTCGATCATCACGGAACCGATGTCCGCGGTCGCGGAGGTCTCGGGACTGGAAATCCAGCTCCAGCTGCTCACCCAGCCTGGAAGGGCCCGACCGCTTCCTGCTCGCGTCGGGGAGACCGTGGAGTTTACCGAGCTGGCGTTGACCGACATCACGCCCTTCCTCGTCATCCGGGCGACGGACACTCGTGGCACGCAACTCAGCACGGTCGTATGCGCCGACCTTGTGGGCGATCTTCCCCACCGGCGCGACGCCGTCCTTGCGCGCCAGATCGACAGCCCGGAGAAGTTTCTGCGGTTCTTGTTCCTGCTCCTCTCCTTGGGCGGAGCTGACGCGAGCGGTGCCGTACTCGATGGCGCTGGCTCCTTCGGTTCATGGGCCAGCGACGGCGCCGGCATCTTCGAATCTTTGGTGCGGTCACTGGCAGTGAATCCCGGCGGGCTCGACGATCTTGCACGCCTGATTGATCGACTGCGCGACGCGCCGGCCGCGGTGTCCGTACTGCCCGACGGATTCGAACAGGTTTGGAACCCGATCTGGCAAGCGCGGCTCGCCTTGAAGGAGGATGCCGCATGACCGGTTTCGACGCTGACGCGATCCTGGCCGAGCTCAAGTCATTCCAACTGGACGCGGTCGAGCACGTCATCGATCGGCTCTATGACGCTCCCGACTCGACCCGCCGATTCCTCGTGGCGGACGAGACCGGCCTCGGCAAGAGCGTCATCGCGCGAGGGGTGATCGCGCGAGCGATCGAGCGGCTCGAGGCAGATGACACCGTGGATCGGATCGACATCGTCTACGTCTGTTCGAACGCCGATCTCGCTTCGCAGAACCTTCGTCGGCTCAATGTGACCGGTAACCCCCACCTCGGCTTCACTAGTAGATTGACCCTCCTTGCCCGCGAGTCGGGGCGTCTCGCTCAACTCGGATCGACGGGAGGCAAGACAGTCAACCTCGTGTCGTTCACGCCCGGCACTTCGTTTGACATGGGTAGCTCGAGAACCGGTTCAGCAGATGAGCGCGCTTTGCTTCACGTCATGCTGACTGAGATATTCGACTTGAATATCAAGCGCCAGCGCGCTTCACGGATGCTGCTGCAAGGTCCTGTACGCACAGCGTCGGCATTTGCGGGGCGGGTTGACCGCACACGCAGGCAACTGGGCGGCCCCGTCGACCCCGCAATTCTCGAATCATTTCGCCGCGGCTTAATTGATTCTCGGATGGCGGAGACGTATACCAAGCTGCTCGACGACCTGGCGGGTCGCAGAAAAGTTCCCGAAGAGCGGACCCACGACGTCCGACAGCTGACGGGCCGGCTGCGCGCAGGGTTGGCACGAGCGAGCGTTGAAACCCTCGAGCCGGACCTCGTGATTCTCGACGAGTTCCAGAGGTTTCGGCACCTCCTCGATCTTGAGAACGGTGGCGATGCCGCCGAGCTCGCTCACCATCTGTTTGACTACCCCTCCGCGAAGGTACTCCTGCTCTCGGCCACGCCGTACAAGCCTTACACCGCGGCATCCAGCGATGCAGACGAGGACCACTATTCCGACTTCATGACCACGCTGTCGTTCCTTGCTGGTGACGCACCGGAAGTAGTGGACGACATTCGTGCGTCCTTCGCGGAATTCCGTACCCGTGTTGTCAACGGCAGTTCCGCGAGTCATGTGGTGGACCGCTTGCGCGCTTCACTGCTTCGGTTGATGAGCCGGACCGAGCGGCCGCAGCTGGAAAGCCACGATGCTGTCGTGGAACGATTGCTGCCATCGGCGCCACCCACTGCGGACGATCTTTTGGGCTTCACTGCGTTGGAGCGGCTCGCGGGTGACCTCGGCGTGCCGATCGGCATGGAGTACTGGAAATCGGTGCCGTACTTCGCGAGCTTCATGGACAACTACCAAGTGGCGCGCGCGCTCGACGATCGACGTGCGACCGGCGACCGGCTCCCCAGCATGGCGTCGCTTCAACGCCTCGATGCCGACGCGCTGCGCGCCTATGCTCCCCTCGATTTTGGGAACAGCCACCTCCGTGCACTTGCAAACGAGACACTCGACCGGGGGTTGTGGAAGCTGCTCTGGATGCCGCCCTCGATGCCCTATCTTCAACCGGGTTCGGTTTTTGCGCCGCTTTCCGACGGTTCGGCAACGAAGCGTGTGGTCTTCTCCTCGTGGACCGCGACACCAACCGCAATCTCAAGCCTCCTGAGCTATGAGGCAGAGCGACGAATAGTTGAAGGATCGCGCTTGACGGTCAACTCCGCCGAGGCGCGCAAATCGATCGCCAGCCGACTCGACTACAAGGTCGTCGACGACCGGCCACGGAGCATGTCGACGCTGGCGTTGTTCTGGCCACACCCAGGTTTGGCTGCGGTCGCCGACCCGCTGAGGCTCGCCCGAGCATCGGGTGATTCCATAGTCACCGCGCAGGAGGCCGAAGAACTGGTGAAGCGGGAACTGGCACCTGGTCAGACGACGGATGCCGCGTGGCAGTCCTTCTTCGGCACTGGTGGTGCAGTCCCGCGTGGGATGCCGCTGGACGCACCAACGCTAGCCCTGAATCTGTCCGCACGAACCGGCGAATTGACCGACGATGAGGATGTCGTGTCTGCCGGTTCGCAGCTGTCGAAGCACGTCGCACATGCGATAGCAACGATCGCCGGTGCCAACTCAGGCGGGACGCATCCGGAGCTCGCGCGTATTGCTTTGCACTCCCCCGGCAACATCGCCTTCCGCGCGCTCGGCCGGGTGCGCACGGCAATGGACGCCACAACTGCAGCCGGTCACTGGCGGGCTGCCGCGCTCCTGTCGAACGGTCTCCGAAGCCTGTTCAACCGACTGGAAAGCACACTGCTACTTGACGGGGTCACCGCCTCCGGCTCCGGTGAGGAGTCCTACTGGCAGGCGGTGCTCGACTACTGCGCCGACGGAAATCTGCAGGCCGTGTTGGACGAGTACATTTTCCAGCTTCAGAGCGAGACCCCCGGCAGCGAGCTCAATGATGAGCTACTCATGACGATCGCCAGCCGCGCCGTCGACGCGGTCACCCTGCGTCCCTCCACGTACCACGCGCGCGATCTCGACAATCCAGGCGAACGCATTCCATTCACGGCGCGGTTCGCGCTGCGGTATGGCGGCAAAACGCAGGACGAGGAAAGCGCTCGCCAGCCGGAGATCAGGAACGCCTTCAACAGCCCGTTCTGGCCATTCGTGCTCGCCTCGACAAGCGTCGGGCAAGAAGGAATCGACTTCCACTGGTGGAGCCACGCGGTGCTGCATTGGAATGTTCCGTCGAATCCCGTCGACTTCGAGCAGCGCGAAGGCCGGGTGAATCGGTTTGCCGGGCACGCCGTGCGGAAGAACGTCGCGACGGAACAGCGCGCTGCCGTGATGGCGTCATCCGCCGCGGACCCCTGGCGAGCCGCGTTCGATGCGGCCGATGATGCTCACCCGGAGTTTGGCGATTTTTCGCCGTTCTGGGTTTATCCGGGCGCTGCGAGGATCGAGCGCCAACTGGTCTCCTTCCCGTTGAGTAAAGACTTGCGAAAGATCGAACGATTGAAGGAAGCCCTGTCGCTGTACCGACTCACGCTTGGGCAACCTCGGCAGGAGGACATGCTCGAGATCTTGCGGCGCCGAGGGATCGACAGCGAAACGGTGCCAACACTTGACCTGCGGCCGCCGCGGCGAGGTCAAGAGCGGGATGAGCTGATCGCGTGACTGAGCAGGATGCGGCACAATGACGCTGGTCACCTGTAGCGTCTCGATTTATGGACGAAGTAATGACGCCGGATGAGCTCGGGCGCGAACTGGGTGTATCGCCCGTTCGCATTCGGAAGCACCTTCGCAGGCACTATGGGAAACTGACCGACCGCCACGAGACTCGTTGGCTTCTCACACGTGTACAAGCCGACGCCGCGCGCAAACACTTCTCGCCTCCATCCGCGCACCGCCGCGCCGGCTGAGGAACGCCGACTCATGGTGGCCTCGGAAGTTGCGGTGATTACCGCTTCTATCACTGCAATTGTTGGAATTGCGTTGTTTGTTGCTGGGGAGATCATCAAATGGCGACAAGCTATCCGGGATCGGCGCCGCATATTGTGCTCGGGATGATAGCCACGGTGGAGTCTTGGATACGAGCTCAGCAGCAGCCTCGTCTCCTAACTGCGCACCGCGTGTCAGATACAGATTTGCCTCTCGCCCTAGTTCGACTTACTGTCGACCTTCCACGCAAGGACACGACTGTCGGCGTCTGGGTGCTCGGCCAGATGCAGGAGGTCTTGGTGGCTCAATCACTCAGGAAACGCATTCTGGCGGCGTCGGCGCTGAGTACTCGGTTGAGTGAATGGAATCGGGGCGACAAGGCGACAGCTTGGTTCAAGGACAACGTCAGCACGCCGGCGGACCCGAGCGCATATGAACGATCCATCCGCCGCTACGAACGCGCGCGACTTGCGGAGGACTTGAGCTTTATCGCCATCATTGTCGTTGCAGCTCGCTGGGTCGTCGGGGGACAGATACGACCCACGCGAGCTTCCTGATGAGGGACAAATCAATCAACGTGCGAGAGTGCACGATTCATAGAGCAGCCGTTCACCGGACTTCCACAATGGCGACGGCATGAACTACATCGGCGTCGACCTAGCCTGGGGTGAGGGAACCGCAGCGAAGGCGGCCAAGGAGTCCGGGCTCGTCTGCCTCGACGCATCCGGAACTGTCGTCCATGCCGGATGGGCCCGCGGCATCGATGCAGTCGTCGAATGGTTGCTGCGTACAGCCGCTCCCGGTGACGTTGTGGCCATCGATGCACCTCTCGTCGTCGCCAACGCGACCGGAATGCGCGAGTGCGAACGCGAAGTAGGTCAACGCTATGGACGTTGGCGGGTTGCGGCCAACGCATCCAACCTGAGGCTCGGTTGGCTGGGCGGCGTCACGCTGCGCCAGCGCCTGGAGCAGGCCGGATGGGTTTACACCGACGGGTCCCAGCAGCCCCGCACCGACGTCGTGCAATTCTTCGAGTGTTACCCATACACCACCCTCGTCGGCGCCCCCGAGCTGGGCTACGCGATCGAACGTCCGCGGTACAAGCGATTGAACCTAGCGCTGCCGGATGTGGCGGCGAAGCGGGCGTTCCGCGCGGCCGAATGCGACGAGTTGCTGCGGCGGATGTCGCGGCTCACCGACGAGCAGCCACCACTCGATCTGCGCTCACATCCAACCACCGCAGAGCTGCTCAATGAACCTTCGCCTCTGCTCGACATCCCGTACAAGCATCGCGAGGATCTGCTCGACGCAGCCCTCTGCGCCTGGACTGCCGCGATGTGGGCGCAGTTCGGAACTGAGCGTTGTCAGGTTCTCGGGCTACACGATCTGCCGGACGGCCAGGGTCGCATACCGGTGATCATCGCACCCGCGCGTCCAGAGCAGCGCGCCGGCGCTGTCCGCCGGCCCATCATCCTCGTCCAGTCGTTCATCACACCGCGCCCCCTCCGACTCACCAGTCCCCCGCGATCTCGACCGACGTGCTGATTGCGACCACGAACGTGCTGCAGCTGAGCCATGTACGGATCACCACGGGCAGGCATTCGATATCGTCCACTGGCGGCGATGACAATCTCGTAAGAAAGTCGCGTGATTGGCGTGCCAGCTCTATCAGCGGCGGGTCGTTGTAAGACCCCCTTCAAGTGGGGCTAGTTCGAACTGAGTATTCTTCCGTAGGTTCCTTTTATGGGAACTTGGTCAGAAGACATCGTGCGGGCGCTCACAGAATTGGGGGGCACGGGAACCTACGATCAAATTTACTCAGAGGTTGCGAATCTCCGCAGTGGTCGCCCGCCGTCCTGGAAGCAGATTGTCCAGCGAACAATTCAGGACAGGTCTTCAGACTCTGTTGGCTACAAGGGAAATAGCGACCTGTTCTTCTCAGTTGAAGGTATCGGTCGCGGAATCTGGGGCCTTCGAGGTTTAGCCCATCCAACCCCGATTGGTGCGGACATGAGTGGTGGAAATGAAACTCCCGGCCGCATCCAACAAGCGACATACAGGGTCCTACGTGACACGACGCTGGCACGACAGCTCAAATTGATCCACCGGAACGCGTGTCAGCTATGCGGGCTCGCCCTAGGCACAGCCGGCGGTGCGACGTACTCGGAGGCCCATCACATCATTCCGCTCGGCGCGCCTCATAATGGTCCCGATGTACCGGGGAACATTATTGTGTTGTGCCCAAACGACCACGCTCTATGCGACATGGGGGCAATAATCCTCAATCGCCACGAGATCAGGCAGGTCGATGGCCATGAGATCTCTGAGGAAAGCATTTCGTATCACAATGGTCAAATCGTTCGAGCATCTTAGTTGGGAGCGCGTCGCTGACAAGCTGACCTGCTGCACATACGGGGAGTCCAGCCGGATCGATCTCCCCTTCCTTTTCCTGCGACCGTTCCGGTACCAGCGTCGGTCGATCGAGAGGACGCGGCTTGCTCGTGGTTCCAACGGCGTGTCGTTATCATCCACTTGAGCCCTACGCCGGCGCCGCCGTCGGCAACGCCCCGATCTGGTTCATCAGCACGAAAACGTCGCAGTACTGGGTGATCTCGACCATCCGGTCATCCTGGATCCGCAGCAGGTCCCAGCCCGCGATCTTGATCGGACGCCCCGTGCCGGGAACTCCCGCGAACTTGCCGGTGTGCGTCCCCTCGTAGGTGACCCAGGCACTCACTAGGTCGTCTTCGCGAACCAGGTACCGAACCTCCGCGTGGAAGTCGGAGAACGCATCGACGAACCCGGTGATGGACTGCTTCAGCTCATCCAGGTCGGCACCCGCTCCGGCGTGCCCGCGCAGGGTCGGCGAGCAGATCTCGTCGAGCTTGTCCGGCGACCAGTCGCTCATCATGTCGTAGAAGCGCCTTGCCAGCGCCTTGGGGTCGTTCATGTCAGGCTCCTTGCCCTGAGAATCTGTTTCGGCTGCTCGATATGCACCCGTGGTGCTTGTGATGTGTGTCATGCCGCCAGCTTCCCGCCGGGCAGCGTGCGGAGCATGGGGAACCTTCCCTATTCCGGCATCCGCAGTTCGGCATGCACCGCGGCGAACGCGGCCGCCTCGGTACGACTACGGACGCCCAGTTTCATCAGGATGCTGCCAACATGGTGCCCGGCGGTCTTCACGCTGATGAACAGCCGCTCGGCGATCTCGGCATTGGTGAGGCCCTGCGCCACGAGGCCGAGCACCTCCCGTTCGCGCTGGCTGAGCAGGTCCAGATTCTTCGGACCGGTGCGGCCGCGCACCCCCAGCTCACGCAGAAAGGCGGATGCTGCGTCCGCATCGGGTCGCGCGCCGAGGCGGTCGAACGCGGCGAGTGCAGCCCTTGCCTCCGTGATCGCGATCGGGATGTCGCCTTCTGCAGCAAGCGCCCGGGCCAGTGCCACGCGGGCCCGGCAGGCCTGCAGGCCGAGCTCGCATTCGCTGAACAGGCGGGCCGCGTCGCGCAGCGGCGCCTCGGCGTTCGGTTCACCGGCGGCCGCGGCCACCTTGCCTCGGGCGAACAATGCCTCGGCACGGTGCCGAGTGCTGTGGGTGCGGTCCGCGACATCCGTCACCCTCTGTGTCGTGACCTGCGCGGCGGCCCTGTCGCCGGCGGCTAGCTGCGCGTCGACCAGCACGGTCAGCAGCGGCAGGGCGGCGACCTCGAGTCCGCCGATTTCGTCGAGCCGCCGGCTGAGCCGGGCGACCGCGATGTCGGGCGAGCCGGCGGCGAGGTCGAGCACGGCCAGCGGACGCACCGCCTCGGGCAGGTCCTCGTAGAGTTCGAGCAGGGTTCGCGCCTCGTCGAGCCGGCCCTGCAGCACGCGGAGTTCCGCGAGCCGGGTGACCGGGTGCACGCAGCGCGAGGCCATGCCGCTGGACTCCAGCTCGGCGATCGCGGCCAGCAGTTCGGCCTCGGCGTCGGCCAGCCGGCCGGTGACCAGGTAGAGGCCTCCGCAGCAGGCGCCGCAGAACGAGGAGAGCGGTCCGTACGCGGTGGGTGAGCCCGGTGCGATGAGCGGGCCGAACCCGGGGCCGCTGCCGAACGCGGTGATCGCGGCGGTCCACTGCGCGAAGCGGGCGTCATCGCCGAGCAGTTCGGCGGCCTCGAGCAGGGTGCAGTAGGCGGTGGCGACGCTGGTGAGATCGGATGCCGCGCCGGCACTGGCCGCGGCCATCGCCTCATCGAGGTGGTGGACCCCGGCGTCGACCTCACCGGTCGCGATCGTGAGCAGGCCGAGGCGGGCTAGCGCCTCGATCTCGAGGTCGGGGTCGGAGTGTGCGCGCGCCCAGTTGAGAGCGTCGTGGGCTGAGGCGGCTGCGGTTGCGGCATCCGGTGTCGCCTCGGAGCGGGCGAGGGCGATCCAACCCTGGGTGCTGTCGTTCCTACTGTCCCCCGGGCTGCCCTCCCCCGCCAGCGTCTCGGCCCGCGCGAGCCAGCCGTCGGCGGCTGCGGTGTTGCGGAACAGCTGGCGGAATTGGCGGGAGATCCAGACGGCGCTGGTGGCGGCATCCGCTCGTCGTCCCTCTTGACGGAACGCGTTGTGGGCGCGGATGCGGAGATCTAAGGCGGCAGGGACGTCGTTCAGCCACCATGCGGCGTGGGCGAGTCCGTCGAGGGCGTCGGCCGAGTCGTCGCCCTGGGTCGCTTCGGTGAAGGCGTTGCGCGCGGCAGCCCAGTCGCCGACGGCGAGAGCGGCGCGCCCGACGCCGAGTGGGGTGGGCATGGTCTCAGGGCAATGATGCGACCGTGCCCGGTGGCGACGCAATGGGCGAGGCCGCTCCCCCACCGGTCAGATCGCCGCCTCAAGGGCTCGGAACTGACTCTGGTGGAAGACGAGCGGTTCGACATCGGGATACAGCTCCGAGCTGACCACCTCAAGCAAGATGACCTCATGGTCACCGCCCTCAAAGACCGAGCGCACCGTGCACTCGAGCCAGAGCGCCGCGCCCTCGAGGAACACCGCACCGGCGTCGGTAACGTGCCGCGGCGCATCGCCGAAGCGATCGTCCTTCTTTGAAGCGAGACTCCGGCACAGTTGGCCCTGGTCTGCTCCCAACACACTGAGACCCAGGCCCGCAGAGCCGGACAAGCGCGGCCAGGTCGTCGAGGTGCGGGCGACGCTGATTCCCACGAGTGGCGGATCCAGTGAAACGGACGTGAATGAGTTCACCGCGATGCCGACGGGCTCCCCATCGATCAGAGCACAGACAGCGACAACGCCCGTCGGGAAGAGCGAGAACGCCTTCCGCAGGGCGAGCAGATCCGACCGGTCCCGGGTAGTTGTCTCGACGGACATGTAGTGACTCCTTCTGACCGGCCTAAGATTCGGCAGTAATCAACTTTGACTAATACGCTTTAGACTAATCGTTGTAAGACCGTGCAGCAAGTGCCGTCGCACCGGAATTCCGCTGCCCTACGATTGAGCCATGTCGACCACCACCCGTCTCGTTGTGCTCGGTGCGGTGCACCAATTCCAGCCCGTGCACGGCTACTTCCTGCGACGCGAACTCCTCACGTGGCACGTCGACGAGTGGGCGAACATCCAGCCCGGGTCGATCTATAACGCGCTGCGCTCGCTCGAGAAGGATGGCTACATCGAGGAGGCCAGCACCGAAACCGAGGGGAAACGGCCCGAGCGGACCACCTACCGGATGACCCAGGCCGGCGAGGTGGAGTTCCTGCGTCTGCTGCGCCGCGCGCTCTGGAACGTCGAGACCTTCGACATCAAGCCCGTCATGGCGTTGACCTCGTTCATGTACGCCCTTCGCCGCGACGAGGTTCTCGAGGCACTCGAGCACCGGGTCAAGGAGATCGACGCCAAGCTCGCGAGCAACAACTACAACATCGAGGACGTTCGTCGCTCGCCGACTACACCTGCGTACGTCCGGGAGATTTTCGAGCTGTCCTCCGGACGCCTGCGCGGTGAGCAGGTGTGGGCACAGCAGCTGCACGATCGCCTGGTGGCAGGCGATTACGTCTTCGCCGGCGAAGCCGACAGCGAAGCGAGAGTCGCCGCTACAGCGGAGTGACCGCGCGCGCCGAGCCTCATGCCGCGAGGTCCTCGATCGCCTCGCGAGAAAGCGTTTCCGTCTGAGCACCGAGCGCCGTCGCGACGATCGCTCCGGCCGCTGACGCTCGTCGCAACGCGGTCGCCATATCGAAGTCGGCGGAAAGTGCGGCCGCAAGAGCGCCGCAGAACGCGTCCCCCGCGCCCGTCGTATCGACCGCGGCGACCACGAAGGCGGGAACCTCAATGCGCTCTCCCTCTTGGTTCTGCCACACAGCTCCCCGGGAGCCGAGCGTCACGAGCACAGACCGGGCGCCGGCGTGGAGCAGCGCGTCAAGACCGCCCAGGTCGGCCTCCTCGGAATCGTTCACCACCAGGATGTCGACGTCGGCAAGCAGCGACGGCTCGAAAGCCTGCGTCGGGGCGGCGTTGAGAATTGTCGTCGCTCCGATCTGACGGCCGCGCGAGAGCGCTGCGGCGGCCGTCGCCGTAGGGATCTCGAGCTGTACTAGGACAACCCGCGCTCCCGCGACGGCAGCGGTAGCGGCATCCGGAGTCAACGATGCATTCGCACCCTGCGACACGATGATCGAGTTGCCGGACTCCGGCAGCATGGCGACGTGCGCCAGGCCGGTCGGCTTCTCGGCATTCACGCCGAGGAACGCATCATCCAGACCCGCATTCACCAACGCCTCGCGCAGGAACCTGCCATCCGCATCGTCCCCGACCGCTCCGCAGAACCGGGTGGGAGCACCCGACCTGGCGGCCGCAACCGCCTGGTTGAACCCTTTGCCACCGGGCAGTCGAGCGACCTGCTCGCCCAGCACGGTCTCACCGATGCCGGGCGAGCGTTCGACGCGCACCATCAGGTCGAGGTTGACGCTCCCGACAACGCACACCACACCCATCGACATGTCCGTGCCCTACTGCGAAAGCATCCGGCGCGACGCCCGGTATGCCGCGGCCGGGTGGTCATCGCCCAGCGTCGCCGTATCGGAGCCGATCAGGCGCTGCCGCAGGGTGGGGGCGTCGTAATCGGATGCCGCCACCCCACGCTCGCGCAGAATCGGCAGCACCAGCTCGACAAAGTCGATGGTCGAGCCGGGCTGGACGAGTGGCGTGATCAGGTAGCCATCCAGATCTGCACCCTCGGCGAGTTCGCAGAGCGCGTCCGCGACCTCGTCCGGCGAGCCGACGATCGGCTTGCCGCGCACTCCCTGGGCGTGCCAATCGGCGAGGACGTCGCCGACCGTCAGTCCGGCGAAGCGAGCCACCTGCGTCTGCGAAAGCTCGGTGTGCAGATCGGTCATCGGCGTGGCCGGGTCGTAGGACGAAAGGTCGAGGCCGGTGAACATGGCGTACGAGGCGACGGCGACCTCAGGGTTCTGCGCGTCGAGGATCGACTGGAACTTCGCCTGGGCCTCCTCGCGCGTCGGCGCCACGACGGTCGGCAGCGCCGCCATGATCTTGATGGATTCCGGCGCGCGCCCCGCCGCCAGCGCCTCGGCACGGATCGACCTCACCTTCTCGGCCATCTTCGTCACGGACGAACCACCCAGGAATATGGCCTCCCCGTGTTTGCCGCCGAACTGCACGCCTCGATCGGAGGAACCCGCTTGGAAGAGCACCGGGGTGCCTTGCGGCGAGTAGGAGGAGTTGCCGTACCCGCGCGAGCGGAAGTAGGGGCCCTCGTGGTCGATCCGGTGCACCTTGGCCGGGTCGGCGAACCGACCGGTCTTGTCCCGCTCGAGGGCGTCCGGCTCCCAGCTGCCTTCCCAGAGTTTGTAGACGAGCTCCATGAAGTCGTCAGCCATGTCGTAACGCTCATCATGGGCGACCATCGGGATGCCGAAGGCGCCCGCTGCGGTCTCTGCGGTACCCGTGGTGACCACATTCCAGCCCACGCGTCCGCCCGAGATGTGGTCGAGGGTCGCCATCCTGCGCGCGAACGCATACGGCTGCTCGAGCAGGGTCGAGCCGGTGATGACCACTCCCAGCCGGTCGGTCTCTGCCACCATCGCGGCGGCGACAATCGCGGGGTCGAGGCGAGGAAGGTCGAGGCTCTCGATCGTGCTGATGTCGGGCCGCTCCCCGTTCACTTCCGACCAGCCCCACGCGTCGGCGAGGAACACGAAGTCCAGGCGTGCGTCTTCGCAGATCTGCGCGATCTGCTTCCAATAGTCCAGCGAATCGAAGTGGTCGCGCTTGTTGGCGGGGTGCCGCCAGGTCGCGGTGCCGGAGTCGTTTGCCTGAACGTTCTCAAACAGTCCAAACCGGAGTTTTCTCATTATATTGCCCTTCTTGTGGGAAAGCAGTAGCGCAGCATGGTGCGCGAGAGCCCTATGTAGGGGTAACAACGCCCGCGTCGCGAGCATTCAAAAAGTGACGGAGCGTGCCGTCGTGTCAGCTATCTGGCGACGGTCTCGCCGTTGCTCCACCAGAGCACGCGCTTGCGAACCAGCGCGAGCAGTGAGACCAGCAGCACCCCCAGCACGCAGAGCAGAACGATGCTTGCCCACGTGACCGGCAGGTTGGCTTGCGCGGCCGCGATGGTCACGAGGGAGCCGAGGCCGGCCTGCTGCCCGGCGGCGACGAACTCGGCGACGGCGGCGCCGACGATGGCGAGCGGCAGTGCGACGCGCAGGCCTGCGAAGACAAACGGCATGCTTCCGGGTAACCGGAGGTGGCGGAAGATCTCCCACCGGCTGGCGTGCACGGTGCGCAGCACGTCGAGGGCCCGTCCATCGACGTCCCGAAGGCCGGCCAGGGAGTTGACCAGCATCGGGAAGAACACGACAAGCGCCGTGACGATGTACTTGGGCATCATGCCGAACCCGAATGCGACGACGAGGGCGGGTGCGATCGCCACGATTGGAGTCACCATGATCACGACGAACAGGGGCATCACGGCCCGCTCCATGATCTCGAACTCCGCCATCACCACCGCGATCAGGAAGCCCACGAGGATGCCGGCGGTGGCGCCGATGAGCACCTCCTGCAGCGTGACCAGCATGTTGGTCCAGTACATCAGGGGGTCGTCGAGCAGACTGGCGATAATGGCGTCAATCGTGGGGATGACGTAGGGGTTTGCGATCGCGACGACCTGCCAGAGCAGACCGACGATCACGAAGGTGATTGCCGGCGGCAGCCATATGCCCCAGCCGAACCGACGCGACGACTGTCGTGACTCACGGGGCTTGCCCAGAACTGGCGGGGCGGTTGCGAGCGCGACGATGCCCTCGCGGGCTGTCTCGCCGTTCGCTGTTTGGGTGTCAGGCATGCTTCATCTCCATCACGCTTCGCAGGGTGGCCCTCACGGTTCCCTCTAGATCGCGGAATTCGTCGGTGGCGTACACGTCGGCGTCCCGCGGGCGGGGAAGGTTCACATCGATGACCTCGGCCACCCGTCCCGGGTGCGCCGCCATCACCACGATCCGATCCGAGAGCATGATCGCCTCGGGAACAGAGTGGGTCACGAAGAGCACGGCCTTCTGGTTGGACTGCCAGAAATCAAGCAGACCTAGTCGCTGCTGGTCCCGGTTCATCTCATCGAGCGCGGAGAACGGTTCATCCATCAGCAGAACGCTCGGGTCGAAGACGAAGGCCCGCGCGATGGCCACCCGCTGCTGCATTCCGCCGGAGAGCTGGGACGGATACTTGTCGATGGCGTGGCCCAAGCCGAACTTCTCCAGGATCTCCTTCGGATCGCGGAGCGCTTTCCCGTGGTTGGCCTGGCGGTTCACCGAGATGGGCAGTCTCACGTTGTCGAGCACGGTCCGCCACGGCAGCAGTGCGGGCGACTGCGGAACGAGGCCGACCATCTTGTTCTGGGCGGCGGTACTGAGCGAGCTTCCGTCGACGGTGACGGTGCCGGCATCCGCTTCGATGAGTCCGGCGACCACCTTCAGAAGCGTGGATTTGCCGCATCCGCTCGGCCCGATGACCGAGACGAACTCCCCCATACGAATGGAGAGGTCGACATTGTCGAGCACGACGGTGCGCGCCCCCTCGGGGCCGTAACTCTTGGTGACACCACTGATCTGGACGCCGCCGTCGGCGACCGGCGTTCCCGCCGGGGAGAGTCGGGTCGACTCTCCCCGGCGGTCCTCGCTGTGCGTGAGCATGGAACGTCTCATTCCCCGGGCCAGATGAGCGCGCCATCCTTGTACAGGCTGGCGACGAGCTTGGTGTCCATCATCTCGTTCACCGCGGGCAGGTCCTTGACATCGCCGTAGCGCTTGACGAGTTCATACTCGTGTTCCCACTGCGCGGCCGTCTGGACACCGGGAGACAGTTCGGGGTTGCTCACCACCCAGGTGGACTCGACACTCCAGGTGCGTTCGAGCTGCTCGCGCGGGAAAGCGGAGCCCTGCCCATTGTCCTCAGCGAGCTTGCTGATCATGTCGATGCACTCGTCGTCGTTCTCGAGGCAGTACTCGAGCGCTTTCAGGCTCGCGCGCATGAAGTCGGCGACGACCTCACGGTTTTCGGTGAGGAATTCGGTGTTCACCTCCATCACGTTGTAGGTGCCCTGCACGTCGAGTTCCTCGGGCAGGAATTCGTTGAACGGCAGGTTCATCGCCTTCAGCGTTTGCGGTTGGTTCGAGGCGTAGCCGACGATTGCGTCGACCTGTCCGCGGGTGACCACGGTCGGGTCGTAGTTGGTCATCTTGATGAGTTCAACCTTGGAGACGTCAACGCCCGCGGCATCCAGCATCGCCGACGCGATCGGCGTGAGGTTAATGAAGTATCCGAGCTTCTTGCCCTCGAGGTCCTTCAGACTCTTGACGTTCTCGTTCGCGAAGATCGAGAACGGCGAGACGCTGCCGTAGGTGGCGATCGCGGTCAGGTTCTGGCTGTTGGCGGCGGCGAGCATCACGTCCGAGGCCGAGCCCAGAGCGGTGAACTGCGCCTGCCCGGATGAGACGAGCTGCTGCCCGTTGGCTCCGGATGCGTTGATCTCGACGTCGAGGCACAGCTCGTCGAAGAAGCCCATCTCTTTCGCGAGGAATACATCGAGTTGGCCGGCGCTGGCCGAGTAGCCGTACCCCGAAATGTAGGTGATGGTGCCAGCGTCGCGGTTGCGCTCGCAATCCTCACTCGCGGATGCCCCGCCGGGAGGATTCGCGGCTGGAGCTGTCGTAGCGCACGCACTGAGTGTCAGCGCAGCGGCCAGAGCCCCGGCCAGATAGAATCCTCGGCGTCGAGCGCCCTTTTCAAGAAAAGCAGTCACGGGATGTAAATCCTTCCTCGGGCCGTATCCGTCATTGGATAACGCGCTCAACGTAACATATTCAAGCTTGAGTGTACAAACTTGAATAGTCGGATTACTCGTGAAGCCTGTAGGCGCGAAGGGCATGCTGGATGCGACATCCGACGTGCCCCCTCCGCGGGCGCACCGGCGGAGTCATCTTTGCCGAACGATCCGCTGCCTCTCGCGGATCAGTCGCGTCTGCCGCCGACATCCTGCGCATCGTCCGCGTCCTTAGGCAGCACGGGCTGCGGCCCCGTCGCATGCGGCATCGGCGGCGTCAGCACCGATGCGGTATCGGTTGCCGACGAGTAGGTGAGGAACGCGAGGTGCGCCTCGTAGCGGTCGAGCACGTCATCGATCACCTGCTGCTTGGTGAGGCCCATCAGGTCATAGCCGCCCGAGCCGGTCTGCGTGAATACCTCGAGACGGAAGTAGACGTCGGTCTCCCGCGACATCCGGCCACTGAACATCGGAACCGGCGCCTCGACGACCGCGACCTGGTAGTGGAACGGGCGGTACGAATCCATCGCCACCCGCAGCACCGGTTCATCGACGCCGGTCCCGCCGTCCAGCGTGCCCTGCTCGACCTCATAGCCCTGATTCCTAACTCGGCCGCGACGTCGTCGAGCGCCGGACCGCCGGCGTGGCGGAGGCCTAGCCTTCGGCCGCCTTCCGGTGGTGCTGCGGTTCGACGCCTTGTATCGGTTCCCGTTCCGGCGCACGCTGAAAAGCGGGGAATCCAGCAGGGCAGCACAGGCCCCGCTTGAACGAAGGGAAACACGATGACCGATGCCACCGGCACCGATGCTGACAAGGCGCTGAAAGCGAGACACCGTGCAATGTGGGCCCTCGGCGATTACCCCATGCTCGCGTCTGACCTTCTGCCCGGGCTGGGCACCGCGATCGTCGAGGCCTGCGGCATAGGTCCCGGCCAACGAGTACTCGACATCGCTGCCGGATCGGGGAATGCCGCTATTGCCGCCGCACAAGCCGGAGCCAGCGTCGTGGCCAGCGACCTCACTCCCGAACTCCTGGAAATCGGCGGGCGCCACGCCGAAGAACTCGGCCTCCAGCTCGACTGGGTGCAGGCCGACGCCGAGGCTTTGCCATTTGCCGACGGCGAGTTCGACACCGTGATTTCCACCCTCGGGATCATGTTCGCCCCACACCACGAGGCCAGTGCGAGCGAACTGACCAGAGTCTGTCGACCGGGCGGCATGATCGGGCTGATCAATTGGACGCCCGAGGGCTTCATCGGGCAGATGTTCGCCACCATGAAGCCGTATTCGCCCCCGCCTCCTCCCGGTTCCACACCTCCGCCACGCTGGGGCGACGAGGCGCATGTTCGGGCTCTGCTCGGAGACCGGGTGACTGAGTTCACCGCGAAACGCAAGGCGCTGCCGGTGACGATGTTCGACTCGGCTGAGGCGTTTCGCGACTACTTCAAGCTGCGCTACGGCCCGACGATCGCGACCTACCGCAACATCGCGGATGACCCGGAACGGGTCGCCGCGCTCGATCAGGACCTGGTTGAGCTCGCGCGACGGTTCGACCGAGGGTCGGGCGAACTCGAGTGGGAGTACTTGCTCGTGACGGCTCGCAGGGCAGCTAGGACTCCTCGCTCTCGGGCTCCCAGCGCAGCAGGTCACCGGGCTGACACTGGAGCACCTCGCACAGCGCCTCCAGCGTGGTGAAACGCACCGCCTTGGCGCGCCCGTTCTTGAGCACCGCGATGTTCGCGGGCGTGACGCCGACCCGCTCGGCGAGGGTTCCGACGGCCATTTTGCGCCGAGCGAGCATCACGTCGATGTCGACGACGATGGGCATCAGATCACCTCGTTCAGCTCGGACCGCAGCTGCTGCGCCTCGATCTCCCTCGCGACCGCCTGGGCCAGCAGCATCCGCAGCACCAAGACGATCAGAGCCACGCCGGCGACGACCAGCGCCGCGCCGCAGATGAGTCCGACGATGCCGGGCGCCGCGTCGCCAGGCGCCAACAGGACTGCGAGCAGGAACGTGAGGAGGGACGCCGCCGCGATCGCCCCGATGATGATATCGACGTACCGGAATGCAGCACGGGTGAACACCGAACCTCGTCGCACCATCGTCAGAAGCCGCCACACGCAAAGGGCACTGACTTGCATGGTCAGGATGCCGAGGACGAGGATGCCGATGAGCAGCACCCGGATGCGATCCTCAGTGCCTTCCAGATCCACCCAGACCAGCGGCATCATGACGATCTGCACGGCGAGTGACCCGATCAGCGCAAGCGCGATCACGATGCGCAGCGCGAGGATGGTGAGCTTTCCCATGATGGTGCCTTCTTCCGTATCGATAGAAAGATATCGATAAACGGTAGATATCACAAGTTGCTCGATGGGACTCCGAGGCGGGTACTCCGTACCCGTCCTCGGAGTCGGCCGATCAGGCGGCGCGGCGGGTGCCCTTAGCCGCATCCTCTGGCCGGGAGTGGTACCGCTCAGGGCTGTCGTCGAGTTCCTTCAGCCACGGCGTGTGGTGCACGGCTGCCATGGTGCCGGTCATCACGGAGGGATACACCCGGTCGCGGTAGGTGAGGATGTCGCGCTGCTTATCGTGCTTCCAGGCCAGGAAGATCCTCGAGACCTCTTCGAGGTCGAACATCGGGTAATCCGTGGCGGTGATGAGGTCCTTGATGTAGTCCGCCTGGAACCGCACCTCGTCCTCGGCGCCGTCGAGGGAAGCCAGGCGTTCCAGCCACTCGTCCATGCTGCGGCGCTGCTCTGCGACATCCGGAACAACCGCGTCGCCGAGAATCAGGTCGCGCACGTACCAGGCCTGCGCGTCGAACATGTTGAAGGTGAACCACTGGTCCTGGGCACCGAGGAAGAACAGCCTGTCGTTGTTCTCGCGAACGACGCCACGGTAAAGCGTGTCGGGGTACAGGGTGTTGCGGGAGTCCAGTGCGAGATCGGACGGGAGGAACGGGTAATGGTGGAGGTACCCCGTGCAGAGCACCACGGCGTCGAACCGTTTGCTCGTTCCGTCGATGAAGTGCACGACCGAACCGTCGAAATGGTCGACGAGCGGCACCTCGGACATGCCCTCGGGCCAGTCGAATCCCATCGGCCGCGAGCGGTAGCTGATGGTCACCGAGCGGGCGCCCATTTTGTGCGCCTGCACGCCGATGTCCTCAGCCGAGTAGCTGGCACCGACGAGGAGAACGTCCTTGCCGGCAAGGGCTTCAGCGCCCCGGAAGTCGTGCGCGTGACGCAGACTGCCGGTGAAGGTCTCGATTCCGGCGAAGGTCGGCACGTTGGGAACGGTGAAGTGGCCGGAGCCCACGATGACGTGGTCGAACTCCTCGGAGTACGTGGTCTTGGTCGCAAGGTTCTCGACGGTCACGGTGAAGGTCTGGGTGTCCTCGTGGAACTCGACCCAGCGCACTGCCGTGGCGAAGCGCACGAACTTCTTCACGTCGCTCTTGCGGGCGCGGCCATCGATGTAGTCCCAGAGCACCGCGCGAGGAGGATAGGACGAGATCGCGCGGCCGAAGTGGTCATCGAAGGTGTACTCGGCGAACTCCAGTGCTTCCTTCGGCCCGTTCGACCAGAGGTTTCGGTACATGCTCGAGTGCACGGGTTCACCGTGCTGGTCGGTGCCGGTGCGCCAGTTGTAGTTCCACTGGCCGCCCCAATCATCCTGCTTCTCAAAGCACACGATGTCGGGGATCTCGCGACCCGCCTTCTGTGCCGATTCGAAGGCCCGCAGCTGGGCCATTCCGCTGGGTCCAGCTCCGATGATCGCGATGCGCTTGCGCAAATAGTACCTTTCCGCCTTTTCAGCCTGAGTTCATCCGTCCATCCATGGCAGTGGCGATTGGTCGCCGACGCGGTGGCGGGGTAGAAATCGTCTCCAGCCAGCCGCAGAAAGACGTTCGCGGCACTATTGCTAGAGAGGAATGCCGCGTGATATAAGCGGCGGCACCTCTTCAACCTAGCATGAGCGGATTTTGAGTCGGCCGGTCTGGGGATCGTCGGCTTAAACCTGGGAGGTGTACCGCAGGTAGACGATCCCGCTGGCGAAGCGGCGTTCGTCCTCGAGCCGGAGGCCTGCTTTGACCCCGTCGGGAAAGAACGGCGTGCCACCCCCGACGATGACCGGAGTCAGGAACAGGTGGAACTCGTCGACGAGGCCGGCCGCGATCGCTGTCGCGGCGAGCGTCGCCCCGCCGATCGAGAGGTCACGCTCCTGGTCCGCCTTCAGCCGGGCGACGGCATACGGGTCGAAAGTCCGCTCGATCCGGGTTCGCGGGGTATCGACCGCTTCGAGCGAGGTCGAGAAGACGATCTTCTCAGCGGCGCGCCAGACCTCGGCGAAATCGATCATCACAGCGGACTCGTCCGGCTGCTCCGGCACGGTTTGCCAGAACTTCATCACCTCGTACATTCGCCGCCCGTAGAGGTACGTTCCTGCGGAACGCTCGAGGTCGTTGATGAAGGCGTGCACCTCCTCGTCGGGCGCGGCCCAGTCGAAGTTGCCCGCCGCATCGTTGATGTAGCCGTCGAGCGAGACGATGCCTGTGTAGTTCAAGCGGCCCACGGCGGCTCCTCCCTGCGCAGTGGGGACCAGTTGAGCACGGTTGGGCGCGCATGGCCAGCATTACCGTGTCTTTGTGAACTACATCGGCGTCGACCTGGCTTGGGGCGAGGGCACCGTGGCCAGGGCTGCCAAAGAGTCCGGGCTGGTTTGCCTCGCCGCATCCGGAACCGTCCTCGACGCCGGATGGGCTCGCGGCATCGACACGGTGGCGGGGTGGCTGCTGCGCACCGCCTCCCCCGGCGACGTTGTCGCGATCGACGCACCGCTGGTGGTGGCGAATCCAACCGGCATCCGCGAGTGCGAACGTGAGGTTGCGCAGCGCTACGGACGCTGGCAGGTGTACGCGAATCCGTCCAATCTCGGCCGACCGTGGCTGGGCGGCGTCACGCTGCGGCAACGCCTGGAGCTGGCCGGATGGGCCTACACCGACGGGTCACAACCGCCTCGCGCCGACGTCGTGCAGTTCTTCGAGTGCTACCCCTACACCACGCTGGTCGGCGCCGCCGAGCTGGGTTACGACATCGAACGGCCGCGGTACAAACGGTTCAACCCGGCGCTCTCGGACATGGCAGCGAAGCGCGCCTTCCGCGCAGCCGAATGCGACGAACTCCTGAGACGGATGTCGCGGCTCACCGATGCGCGGCCGCCCCTCGATCTGCGCTCCCACCCGGTCACCGCGCAACTGCTCGACGAGCCGTCGCCGCTGCTCGACATCCCATACAAACACCGCGAGGACCTGCTCGACGCGGCGCTCTGCGCGTGGACCGCTGCGCTCTGGGCGGAGTACCGTTTCGAACGGTGTCAGGTTCTCGGTGGAGACGACCTGCCCGACGCTCAGGGTCGCGTGCCGGTGATCATCGCTCCTGCGCGGCCAGAGCAACGGAAGGGCGGAATGCCCGTGCATGCGCGGCCTCGGTTGTCACATGTCCAGGAGCATCCGTGACGCATGCCAGCATTGACGTATGAGCTCATCCCTCCCGATCCTCGACTTCTCCCGACTGGACGCCGGCGCTGACGAAGCAGCCGCGTTCCGCGCCGATCTGCTGCGCGCGACCCACGAGGTCGGGTTCTTCTATCTCGTCGGCCATGGTGTCGACCATCAGCTCATCGACGACCTGCTCGCTCTCTCGCGCCGGTTCTTCGACCTGCCCACCGACGAGAAGCTCAAGCTCGAGAACATATACAGCCCGCAGTTCCGCGGGTACACCCGGGTCGGCGGCGAACTCACCCACGGTGACGTCGACTGGCGCGAGCAGATCGATATCGGACCCGAACGGGATGCCGTCGAACCGACATCCGAAACCGCCGACTATTGGCGGCTCGAAGGCCCGAACCTGTGGCCCGAGGCACTGCCGGAGCTGCGTGAGGTCGCCGAGCGCTGGAACGATGAACTCAGCCGGGTCTCGCTGCGACTGTTGCGGATGTGGGCGCTGGCGCTCGGCGCGCCGGAGGATGCCTTCGATGAGGCGTTTGCCGACAAGCCGTTCGCGCTGACCAAGATCGTGCGGTACCCGGGTGAGTCCGGGGCGGAGGAGCGCAAGCAGGGCGTCGGTGCGCACCGGGATGGTGGCGTGCTGACGCTGCTGCTCGTGGAGCCGGGCAAGGAAGGTCTGCAGGTCGAGTACGAGGGCGAGTGGATCGATGCGCCGTCGATTCCCGGGGCGTTCGTCGTGAACATCGGTGAGATGCTCGAGCTGGCCACCGGCGGCTACCTCAAGGCCACGCTGCACAAGGTCTTCTCGCCGCCGATCGGTACCGACCGCATCTCGGTGCCGTTCTTCTTCAACCCGGCGCTCGACACCGTGATGCCGCGGCTCGAACTCAGCCCGGAGCTGGCCGCTGCGGCTCGCGGGCTCTCCGTCGACCCGACGAACAGCCCGATCCTCGACACCTACGGGGACAATGCGCTGCGGTACCGCCTGCGGGCGCATCCGAACGTTGCCGAGATCCACCACGCGGATTTGCTGGGCGCTGCCGGCTGATCGAGCAGCCGCTCTCGCGTCAGCGAAGACGCCCGAGCACGTACGTTTGAATCGCAACGACCGCAGCACCGCGACACCACTCCCGGTCGTCGCCGCTGGTCGTCACGATCTCGAGCGCGCTTGCCCGGGGGTCGCGGTACTCTGCCAGGCTCTCGCGCAGAGCAGCGTCCGCGGATTTCACCAGTCGCACCCCTTCGCCCCCGACGATCATGAGTTCGGGGAGCGTGAGGTTTGCGATGGCGGCAAGCAGTTTGCCGAGACCCCGACCGGCGTCGTCGACGACGCGTCGGGCGGCCGGCTCGCCAGCCTCGGCTAGGCCGAGAGCTTCGTCGTAGTCGACGGACCTGCCCAGCGCTGTCGACACACCGTGCACAATCGCCGACTGGGTGAGCACGCTCTGCGCGCAGCCACGATGGCCGGAGGTACATACTGGCCCGAACGGATCGAGTGGCCAATGGCCGACCAGACCGATGCCCGAGTCATCGTTCACGACCACCTCGCCGCCGACAACCAGGCCGTAACCAACACCGGCGCCGAGCGTCAGCACAGCGAACCGATCCGCGTCTCGTCCGGCGCCGAACCAGTTCTCGTACGCCGTAAATGCGGTCAAGTCGTTCTCGATAACGGTCGGCATTCCGAGCCGCTGCTCGAGCATTGCGCCGAGATCAACGTCGGTCCAGTCGAGGAACGGTGCGCTGCGCACGATGCCGCGATCACCAACGCGACCGCCGATGCCGATACCGACAGCAGTGACCGAAGGCACGTCACGGCTGAGCAAATCGGTGAGTTCCACGATGGCGTCGGCCACAGTCTGCGGGTCTCTAGCAGACAGCCGCAACGAGGAGGTGGCGAGGACATTCGCGCGAAGATCGGTCGCCACGCCGAGCACTTCCCCGCCCGTGACCTTCATGCCAATGAAGTAGTGCGACTCCGGAACGACGTCGATCAGCCGCGATGGTCGACCGGCCCGACCGTCACTGCGCTCACCGGTTTCGACGAGCATCCCCGATTCAATCAGCGGAGTGGCCAGACGTGTCAGAGATCCGGGCGACAAATCGAGCCGACGCGCTATCTCACTGCGTGAGATCGGCCCATTGAGCAGCACCTCCAGCGCGACATCACGCGTGGGGCCCGGACTCGGCGTCCAAGACGGGGCATTCAACACCATCGCGGGTCCTCCTCTGCCCTAGGCATTACTTTTGTTACTAAAACAAGTATGGCCCTTTGACCCCCGTATGCCCACTATTGACACCCATTTATTTTTGCCGTAAAACTAATCCCAGCACCAGAGGGCATGCATGCACGCATGCCGGACAACGAAGTTCGATTGGAAGGCATGAACGTGAAAAACATGTACATGGTGACGGCCGCAGCTGTCGCGGCCAGTGCCCTCGCTCTCAGCGGATGCGCGAGCGACAACGCGACGGACACGGCGGTGTCCGCTATCGGCGAGCCGGGTGCGACGGACATCTCGGGCACCGTTACGTTCTGGCACGCCTACAGCGCGGACTCCCCCGAAGTTGCAACCCTGGATGACGTCATCATTCCGGCGTTCGAGGATAAATTCCCTGAGGTCGACGTGAAGTCCGTTCCGGTGCCGTACGACGACCTGCACCAGAAGCTCATCACGGCGGTTGCCGGCGACCAGCTTCCGGACCTGGTGCGGGCGGACATCGGCTGGGTACCCGAACTCGCCGAGCTTGGCGTGCTCGTTCCCCTGAGCGAAGAAATGCCCGACTTCCAGGAAATCGCCGACAACACCTACCCCGGAAGCCTCGCCACGAACAAGTGGAAGGACGCCTACTTCGGGCTCCCGCTCGACACGAACACCCGGGTGCTGCTGTACAACAGCGACGCGCTCGAGGCGGCGGGGGTCGAGGTGCCCACGACGGTTGACGAGTTGCTCGATGCCGCGCCGGCGCTCAAGGACTCCGGTGCGTTCGCGTTCGCAGACAATGGCGCGAGCGGCTGGAACGTGCTGCCCTGGATCTGGAGCGCAGGCGGCGACATCGTCAACGACGACGTGACGAAGGCCAGCGGCTACATCAACAGCCCAGAGTCGATCGAGGGGGTGCAAACGCTGGTCGATCTGTACGAGCAGGGATACCTACCTGACATCCTCCTGGGTGACACCGGCGGTCTAGCCACAAGCGACGGGTTGGCGCAGGGAGCGTACTCCGCAATCCTCGACGGGCCGTGGATGTACCCAATCTTCGCTAGCCAGTACCCTGACTTCGAGTTGCAGGCAGCCCAGGTGCCGGCTGGCGCTGGCGGAAGCATCTCGGTGGTCGGCGGCGAGGACATCGTGCTGACGCAATCGTCGGAGAATAAGGCGGCCGCCGCCGAGTTCCTGCGATACCTGCTGTCCGAGGAATCGCAACTCGCGATGGCCGAGGTCGGCCAGATGTCGGTGCTGAAGAGTCTGGGCGACAAGCTCGCAGACGTGAACGAGTACTACACGCCATTCGTGGAACAGCTCGCCACCGCGAAGCCCCGTCCGGTGACTCCTGCATGGAGCAAGATCGACGCCATCTTGCAGGACGAGATCCGCGCCGCGGTCAGCGGTGACAAGACGGTGAAGGACGCGCTCGACGCCGTTGCGGTCGAGGCCGATGCGCTGCTTGCGCAGTACAAGTAGACGCCCAGCAAGGCTCTAACTACACCACCTGTACCTCCAAGCAGGAAGTAAAGATGTGACCACGACACCAACCATCGCGCCGCCACAACCGGTCGCGACTAGTCCGGTCATCCGCCGGCGGCGAGCCCTGCCCGCCGCCGGCGGAGGGCGGCGCGAGGTCCTCGCGGCATATGGATTCGTGCTTCCAGGCTTTGCGCTTTACGCGCTGATCATGCTCTACCCCGCCGTGCAGACCATGCTGCTCAGCCTGCGCGACTGGAGCATCACGCCGGGCGCCGACAGCCCGTGGGTCGGCCTCGACAACTACGCACGAGCGTTCGCCGACCCGGTGTTCCTGAACTCGCTGGTGAACGCAGGGGCCTACACGCTGGTGACGGTGCCGCTGCAGATCATCATCGGACTGTTCCTCGCGGTACTGCTCGACAGCAAGCTGCCCGGACGGGTGGCGTTCCGGGTGCTCTTCTACCTGCCCGTGGTCACCAGTTGGGTCGTCGTTTCGCTGCTGTTCCGTTACATCTTCTCTTCGGGCGACGGCCTCGCCAACTTCGTGGTGGTCGATCTGCTCGGGGTCGCCGGCGAGAACGTGAGCTGGTTCCAGGACCGATGGACCGGGATGATCGCGATCTCCGCACTCGGCGTCTGGAAGGGTATCGGCTGGTCGATGATCATCTTCTTAGCCGCGCTGACTGCGGTTCCGAAGGAGTTGCATGAAGCGGCGGCGATTGACGGCGCCGGTGCCATAGGGCAATTCCGTTACGTCTCACTGCCCGCCATCCGCGGTGCGCTCGCCACAGTGTTGATCCTCCTGGTCATCGGTGGCTTCAACGTGTTCATCTCGGTGCTGCTGATGACCGGCGGCGGCCCCGGCAACGAGACCCAAGTCCCCCTCACCTACATGTACGACCAGGCGTTCAAGTTCCTCGATTTCGGCTACGGCAGTGCCGTCTCGTTCTCGCTGACCGCGCTGGTGCTCATCGTCTCAGTGCTGCAGTACTGGTGGACCCGACGAAGCCTGAGGAGCTGACATGATCACCTCGCGTCGACGCCGAAACCTCAGCCATGCGATCCGATATGCGCTGCTGGCCTTCGCCGCGTTCATTCTCGTCTATCCATTCCTGTACATGCTTTCGACGTCGTTCAAGACGCGCTCCCTGGTGCTCGGCGATCCGCTGCAGCTGATTCCGGAAGACCCGACGCTGGAGAACTACGCGGCGGTCTTCGGGGTCGAAAACTTCGCACGGTACTTCCTCAACTCCGCCGTCGTTGCGGTGGCGAGCACTGTGCTCATCGTGCTGTTGTCGTCGATGATGGCGTACGCCTTCAGCCGTCTGCGGTTCCCTGGAAAGCGCATCCTGTTCACTCTGATCATCGTCGGTCTGACGATCCCGACGATGATGCTGATCATCCCGCAGTTCCTCCTGGCTCGGGACCTGAACCTGCTCAACTCGCTGCCCGGCCTGGTGCCGTTCTATGTCGGTACAGCGCTCGGCTTCAACACGTTCTTGCTCGCGGGCTTCTTCGAGTCGATCCCCAAGGAACTCGATGAGGCCATGCTGATCGACGGCGCCGGCCCCTGGCGGCGCTACTGGCACCTTGCACTCCCCCTGTCAAAGCCGGCCCTAGCGACCTGCGTGATCTTCGCTTTCCTCGGCACGTGGGACGAGTTCGCCTGGGCGCTCACCGTGCTCAACGACGTCGAGGTGCGCACCTTGCCCATCGCGATCGCACTGTTCCAGGGTCAGCACTCCACGAGTTGGGGGCTTGTCTTCGCCGCGTCGCTGATCGCCATCATTCCCGTTCTCATCGTCTACATCGTGTTCCAGCGCTACTTCGTTGCTGGCCTAACCTCTGGAGCGCTCAAGAGCTAATGACCACCACACTGACAACCCGCGAGGTCTTGACCGCCGGCCTGCGCGTAATCGAGGGCGGCCAGTCCGCATCGGGCGCGTACATCGCCAGCCCGAACTTTACCGAGTACCACTTCGCGTGGCTTCGAGATGGCGCGTACGTGGCACTGGCAATGGATGCCGGCGGCCGGGCCGACTCGGCCGAGACGTTCCACCGCTGGGCAGCCACCGTGATCGAGAGCCAGGCCGCGCGGATCGAGGCAATCCTCGTCCGCCTCGAGGCGGGCGAGCCGCTGCGCCCTGAGGACATGCTCCCAACGCGCTACACCCTCGACGGCGAGCCAGAACTGGTTGCCGGGGAGGCGTGGCCGAACTTTCAGCTCGACGGCTACGGAACTTGGATGTTCGCGCTGCACTCGCACCTTCAGGGCGCGCCGGCGACGGCATACCATCGCGCGGTGGAGCTCACCGCGCGCTACCTGAGCTCGGCCTGGCGACTGCCCTGCTTCGATTACTGGGAGGAGTTCGGCGACCGCCGTCACACCTCGACACTCGCGGCCATCGCCGCAGGGCTTCGCGCGGCGAGCCGCCTGCTCGATGAGCCCGCGCACGATCGAGTCGCGGACGAGATTGTTGCATTCATGCGCGCCAAGTGCGTCGCCGACGGTGCGTTCGTGAAAGGACCGGAGGATTCACGCGTGGACGCCAGCCTGATCTCGATCGCCACACCATTCGGCCTCGTGGATGCCGACGAGCCGGTCATGACTGCGACGATCGAGCGCATCCGGAACGAACTCGCATCGCCGACGGGTGGGATCCGCCGGTATGACGGCGACACCTACTATGGCGGCAACCCCTGGTTGCTGCTGACCGCCTGGCTAGGCTGGCATGACCGACTCGCCGGCAACGACGAGGGCCACGCGCGTGCCCGCGACTGGGTGGTGCGGCAGGCTTCGACCGGCGGCGAGCTCGCCGAGCAGATCATGGATGAGCCGCAAGACGCCGGGTTCGTTGAACCGTGGATCGACCGCTGGGGCCCGGTCGCCGACCCACTGCTCTGGTCGCACGCGAAGTTCATCCTGATGGAGTCGGACGCCGAGGCAACACAGTGGTAGACAGCACTGTGGTCAACAGCACTGTCGCAGTCAGCACTGCCCTGCTCATGCCAGACCGGGCGGGCTACTCCCCCGGTGAGGAAGTCACCATCGACTTCGGGACGCCCCTGGCCTCGGACGGCGAACTCCACGTCACTCAGCTGCACCATGTGCTGCGGACTGTTCTGGTCGATGCCGGCGCGACGTCCGCGTCGCTCGGGCAGTTCGAGTGCGGCGGTTACGGGGTGCGCTTCGCAGCAGCGGACGGTACCGGAGGCGCGACCGCGTTCGACGTGCTCGCGACGCCGTTCGCCCGGCCGCGCTACGGATTCGTCGTGCGACTCACTAGCGATGTCGACATCGACGCCGTGGCTCGGAACTTCCGACGCATGCATCTCAACATCGCCCAGCTCTACGACTGGGCGTACCGGCACTCGACCCTCATGCCACCGAGCGAGCACTACCTCGACCCACTCGGGCAGGAGCGTGAAATCTCGGTCGTGAACCGGATGTCGCAGGCCCTGTCGGACGGCGGAACATCGCCGCTCGGCTACTCAGCCGTCTACGCGATCGGCGCGTCGGAGGTCGAAAATTGGCAAGGGTCGATCCTCACACGCTCTGACGGCGAGCCGTATCGCCTCGGCGAGAACTTCCTTGTGCTCGTCGACCCCAGCGAGCCCGCATGGCTCGAGCACTACCTCGCCGAACTCGAGCGAGTGGTACGAGAGTCAAAGATCGAGGGTTTCCACCTCGACCAGTACGGTTGGCCGAAATTTGCGCGACGGTCGGACGGCGCATCCGTTGATTTAGCAGCATCCTTCGTCACCCTGCTCAATGCGATCCGCGAGCGCCTGCCGGACACCCCATTCATGTTCAATAACGTGAACGACTTCCCCACCTATGCGACGGCTGGCACTGGTCAGGATGCCACCTACATAGAAGTCTGGGAGCCGCACTCGACGCTCCAGGACTTGGCCGGCCTGGCGCTGTCCGCCAGAGCACATCGACCGGAGCACCCGCCGATCCTCTCGGCCTATCTCTCGTGCTATCGAGATGGTGAGGTGCGGGCAAACGCTGCGGCGGCGCTGGTAATGGCGACTGCATGGTCGCACGGCGCGAGCCACCTACTGCTCGGCGAAGACGGCAACGCGCTGGTTCACCCGTACTACCCCGACAATCACCCGCTGGCCGCGGGGAGCCTGGACTTCTTCGCGACCTGGTACGACTTCCAGGTGCGCTACGGTGACCTGTTTTATGGCCCCGAGCACGCGGACGTCACCGAGTTCTTCACCGGTGGGATCAACGAGGACGTCGTTTTCGAACACGGGTCGACCCGTTTCTCGACGAAGGCAGAGGCCGGTGCAGTATGGACGCGCGTCGTGCGCACCCCACACGGGCTCGTGGTGCACCTGATCAACCTGGTTTCGCAGAGCGAAACCAGGTGGGATGCAGGCAAGAGCGAGACCAGCGTCATCGGCCACGGCGACCCGATCGTCGTCAAAATCGCGCCGATCAACCCGGGCTCAAGCGTCTGGTTCGCAGCGCCAGAGTCGCCTGAGATGATTCAACTCACGCCGACGGGTATGGGGGCCGGACGTCAGCATGACGCGCTGTCAGCTGGCCAGTCGAGCGTTGTGTTCGAACTGCCGCCGCTTGCGGAATGGGGCATTGTGTTGATTCCGATCGACGGTAGCTAAGCCGGGGCCGCCGTAGGCAACGCCCCGATCTGGTTCATCAGGGTGAACACGTCGCAGTACTGGGTGATCTCCACGATGCGGTCGTGCTCGACTCGCAGCAGGTCCCATCCCGCGATCTTGATCGGCCGCCCGCTGCCGGGCACTCCCGCGAACGTGCCGGTGTGCGTGCCTTCGTAGGTGACCCAAGCGCTAACAAGGTCGCCTTCGCCGACGAGGTACTTCACCGTCGCGTGAAAGTCGGAAAAGGCGTCGACAAATCCCGAGATGGACTGCTTCAGCTCATCCAGGTCGGCGCCCGCGCCGGCGTGTCCGCGCAGGGTCGGTGAACAGATCGCGTCGAGCTTGCTGGGCGACCAGTCGCTCATGATGTCGTAGAAGCGCTTCGCCACCGCCTTCGTGTCGGTCATGTCAGGCTCCTTTGCACTCGTTGTGTTGGCGATGTGTGTCATGCCGTCAGTTTCCCGCCGGGCAGCGCACGAAGCATGGGGAACTCTCCCTATTCCGACGCCCGCATCTCGGCGTGCACCGCGGCGAACGCGGCCGCCTCGGTGCGGCTGCGGACGCCCAGTTTCGTCAGGATGCTGCTGACGTGGTGACCGGCGGTCTTCACGCTGATGAACAGCCGCTCGGCGATCTCGGCGTTCGTGAGGCCCTGCGCGACAAGGCCGAGCACCTCCCGTTCGCGCTGGCTCAGCAGGTCAAGATTCTTCGGGCCGGTGCGGCCGCGCACTCCCAGCTCACGCAGAAATGCGGATGTCGCACCCGCATCTGATCGCGCACCCAGCCGGTCGAACGCGGCGAGCGCGGCCCGTGCCTCGGAGATCGCGACCGGGACGTCGCCGTCCGCAACGAGCGCCCGGGCCAGTGCCAGCCGGGCTCGGCAGGCCTGCAGGGCGAGCCCCGCTTCGCTGAACAGGCGCGCCGCGTCGCGCAGCGGGGTCTCGGCGTTGGGATCCCCGACGGCCGCGGCCACCTTGCCGCTCGCAAACAGTGCCTCGGCACGGTGCCGATCGCTGCGCGTGCGTTCCGCAACATCCGCCACTCGTCCTGCCGTGTTCTCCGCGGCGGCGGTGTCAGCGGCGGCAAGCTGCGCGTCGACCAGCACGGTCAGCAACGGCAGGGCGGCGACCTCGAGGCCGCCGAGTTCGTCGAGCCGGCGGGTGAGCCGGGCCACCGCGATCGCGGGCGAGCCCGCGGCGAGGTCGAGCACCGCCAGCGGACGCACAGCCTCGGGCAGGTCTTCGTACCGTTCCAGCAGGACCCGCGCCTCATCGAGCCTGCCCTGCAGGACGCGCAGTTCCGCGAGCCGAGTGACCGGGTGCACGCACCGCGAGGCCATGCCGCGCAACTCCAACTCGGCGATCGCGGCCACCAGTTCTGTTTCGGCGTCGGCCAGCCTGCCAGTGACTAGGTAGAGGCCTCCGCAGCAGGCGCCGCAGAACGACGAGAGCGGTCCGTACGCGGCGGGCGCGTCGGGTGCGGTGAGCGGGCCGAACCCGGGGCCGCTGGCGAACGCGGTGATCGCGGCGGTCCACTGCGCGAACCGGGCGTCGTCGCCGAGCACCTCGGCTGCTTCGAGCAGCGTGCAGTAGGCGGTGGCGACGCTGCTGAGATCGGACGCCGCGCCGGCACTGGCCGCGGCCATCGCCTCGTCCAACTGGTGCACCCCGGTGTCGACCTCACCGGTGGCGATGGTGAGCAGACCCAAGCGGGCGAGCGCCTCGATCTCGAGGTCGGCGTCGGAGTGTGCGCGCGCCCGGTCGAGAGCGTCGCGCGCCGATGCGGCTGCTTCCGCGGCATCCGGTGTCGCCTCTGATCTGGCGAGCGCAATCCAGCCCAGCGTGCTGCCGTCGTTGCCGTGCCCCGGGATGTCGTCGCTGGCGAGGGTTTCGGCGCGGGCGAGCCAGCCGTCGGCGGCTGCCGCGTTGCGGAACAGCTGTCGCAGCTGCCGTGAGATCCAGACGGCGCTGGTGGCGGCATCCGCGAATCGGCCTTCCTGTCTGAACGCGTTGTGGGCGCGGATGCGGTAGTCGATGGCGGCCTCGACGTCGCCCAGCCACCACGCGGCGCGGGCGAGCCCGTCGAGGGCGTCCGCCGAGTCGTCGTCGTAGGTTGCTTCGGTGAAAGCGTCGCGGGCGGTCGCCCAGTCGCCTACGGCGAGAGCGGCGCGCCCGACGCCGAGTGGGGTGGGCATGGTCTCAGGGCAATGATGCGACCGTGGCGGGGGCGGGCGCAATGGACTTCCCTCCGTTCGTCAGCCTTCGCGGTTGCGGGTGGTCCAGATCGCGCTCGGCTTGCGTCACTCACGCAAGATCGCACCGCCGCCATTCGGGAATGTCACTCTGCAGTGACAGCCCCGCACTCGTCGAGGCGACAGCACGAAACCGGGGCGAGTCACGCTGCAGTGACATTCCACTTTTGGGGCCCGTTTTCAAAATTGCCGCCGGAGCGTTCGAGGCTTCACCGCCACTTCCGCAGAGACGCCCGCGCCGGCGCCGCAGCGCGGGCGTCTCAATCGGAATCAGCGCACAGTGAACGGGAGCACCAGCCGGGACTGGTGGGCGGCGTCCCGGTAGATCTTGTGCGTGACCGGGCGGCCCACTGGCAGGTGGAAGGCGTCCGGGGGCAGCAGCGAGTTGTGCTCGTCGACCAGCGGTTCGGCGTTCGACAGCTCCGCCACCAGGCGGTGACCCGGCTTGAAGGTGTTCGCGAACGGGTAGAGCCGCAGCACGTACTCCTCGATCTTGCCCGGCTCCACCGGCTCGGTGCGGGTGTGCGGGTGGAACGGGTTGCCCTCGGTGGTGCGCTCGTCGAGCTCGCGGTGCGAGGCCTTGAGGTAGCCGGTTGTGATCAGCTGCCGCTTGCCGGTCGGCGCGACATCCCACAGCCGCATGATGAAGTTCGTGTCTGGCTGGTCGATCTCCGCGAAGATGTGCGCGGCACCGGTGCCGATCAGCTCGGTGTCTTCCTCGAACGGCGCGGTGGACCAGTTGATGATCTCCACCTTGTCGGTCACCGTCAGCGGCGCCTGGTAGAAACCGTCCGGGGCGGCGTACTCCGCACCCATCAGCTCGGGCTCGGTGGAGAGCTTGTGCCGTGGGCGCAGGTAGAGCGACTTGTACTCGATCTCCTTAGGCGGCCACTGGTCGGCGGTCACGATCTCGCGCGAGCCCTCAACGAACACGCTGACGGCCGGCTCGTCCATTACGCCGTTGTCGATGCCCTTGATCCAGTAGTCGTACCAGCGGAACATCTTGTCGTGCTCCTCGACGAAGGGGCGCGACTGCATCGGCGGGTACGGACCGACGGTCAGCTTCTTCGGACCCTTCAACGAGTCGAACAACTCGATGGTGCCATCCAGCGTCCAGCCGCGGCCCTGGTCGAGCTGCAGCCAGACCGGGATGTCGATGTTCGGCGCCAGCGTGATCGGGTTGCGCTCCTCGTACCAGTCGCCGTCGAGATCGTTCATCACGATGTCGAACCAGGCCTCGTGGTTCTTCGGGTAGTTCAGCACATGCACCAGGTTCGGCCAGGCCGCGACATCCGGATCCTGCAGCCGTTTGGCGACGAGCGCTTTGAGTTCCTCGGGCGAGTACTTCTCGATCATCCGGGACTTGACGTTGTCGGTGAACGCCCAGCCGGAGTCGCCGCCGCGACCCTCGCGGGCGGCGCGCGGCATGAACCACATAACACCACCGTGGTAGGTGGTCTCGTAGAAGTCGTAGTGGCCGCCGCTGACGAAGATCGCCTTCAGGCTCGGCGGGCGCTCGGCGGCCGCCAGCACCTGCATGGAGCCGAAGTAGGAGATGCCGACCATGCCCACGTTGCCGTCGCACCACGGCTGCGCGGCGACCCACTCGATGAAGTCGTAGGCATCCTGGCCGAGCGAGACGCCGCCGGCGTTGTAGTTGCCGATGTGCTCTCCGTCGGATGCCCCGGACCCACGCAGGTCACCGATGACGTGGACGTAGTCCTCCGCCACGATGCGGGCGATGTCGCCCGCCTCGATGCAGCCGTCCCACATCGGGCTGGGGCGCCGCTGCGGCGGGGTCGTCAGAGCCAGCGCCTGCAGTTCCTTGCCGTAGGGGCTCAGCGCGACGAGTGCCGGGCGCGGCTTGTCGTCCACTCCCTGATAGGCGTCGGCGGCGAGCTCGACGCCGTCGCGCATCGGCACGCGGAGGTCCTTGAGGATGGAGATTTTCTGCCCACCGGCATCCCACGTCGTCACGTCAACCATCAGCGTGTTGCTCCTTTTTCATTGCGAGTGTTCTGGGCGAACTGCGTCGCGTAGCCGTGCAGCGTCGTGAAGAACGGCGACGGCTCCAGGGTGGGGTCTTTGTCGTAGCCGAGCTCGTCGGCGACCCGGGCGAACGGGGAGTACACCGAATCGGTCTGCTGCACGCCGTCCTGCAGGTAGCGGTTGGCGACGTCGCTGATCCGCGCTTCGAGGTCGAGGCTCTCCTGGAGCGCTTCCCGGGCCTCGTCCGCGTCGAGTTCGACGCCGTAGGGCGTGCCGTCGCCGCGGCGGTAGGGATGCCCGAGGTAAAGGTGTTGCGGACGGATCTCGTCACGCAGGTATTCGAGGCTCGCGCGGTAACCGGCCGGGTCCTCGTAGCCGGGGAAGCCATTGGCCGCGCCGTGCACTTGCACCGCATCGCCGACGAACACGTCGTTCTGCCCGTCGACAACATAGGCGACCGCGCCTGGGGTGTGCCCCGGGATTGAGTGCACCGACACGGTGACGTCACCGCCGAGCGAGAGGGTCTCGCCGCCGGTGACCAGAACGGTGGGTTCCATCTCCCCGGAGATGACCGCGTTCCCGGCGGCCGTCTGCTTCGCCTCGCCGTCCGGGTCGTGCAGATATTGCGCGCGACCGGTCAGGTACTCGTCGACGTGGGCGCGGCGGGAGCGCAGCATCGCGGCATCCGCTTCGTGAATGACGACCTTCGCGCGTCGGCCGGTGAGCTCCCACAGGGCGTGCGCCCCGCCGAGGTGGTCGATGTGACCATGGGTCAGCAGGATCCAGCGGACGTCCTCGATGCGCCGCCCGAGCGCCTCCAGCGCGGGCGCCATGCCCTCGGCCGGCGAGGAAGCGATGCCGGTGTCCACGATCGCCGGCTCGGGCGCGTCGATGAAGAAGCTGTAGAGCCCGAACCTGCCCCACGGCGATACGAGTGGATGGATGTCGACGTGCTGCGTCATTACGCGCGGTCCTGGCTGAGGCTGGGTTGATTCAGGAAGTCAGCGGTCTCGCGGAATGCCTCGTAGAACTCCGGGATCCAGGAGAAGTTCTGCACGAACCCGTGATTGGCGCCCGGGTAGCGACTGACCGTCGCGGGCACGCCGGCGACCTGCAGGCGCTGGCCGTAGAGCTCGCCCTCGTCGCGCAGCGGGTCGTACTCGGCGGTGATGATCAGCGCCGGCGGCAGGCCGGTGAGGTCCTCACGCTTGATCGGGGAAACCAGGGGGTCCGCGGCATCCGCCCCACTATTGAGATAGAAGGAGTTGAACGGCTTCAGTCCGGCCGTTTCGAGGCCGTACCCCTCGGCGTTCTCGCGCAGCGAGGGGTAGCGGTCGACGTCGAAGTCCAGGTCGAGGGACGGGTAGAACAGCACCTGCTGGGTGATGCGGTCGAAGCCGTCGTCGTGGGCCTTCGCTACGACGGCGGCCACGAACGTGCCGCCCGAGCTGTCGCCGGCGATGGCCAGGTTCTGGCCGTCCCAGCCGAGGCGCTCGCCCTGCTCGGCGGCCCAGCGGACCACCCCGTAGCAGTCGTCGAGGCCGGCCGGGAAGGCCGCCTCGGGGGCCAGCCGGTAGCCGACCGAGATCACCTTGTAGCCGGTCTCCTTGGCCAGCGCCCGCGCAACGTGATCGTGGGTGTCGAGGCTGCCGAGGAAGAACGCGCCGCCGTGGAAGTACACCAGCAGACCGTAGGACTTCGCGTCGGCCGGGGTGTAGATGCGCACGGGCACGGTTCCGGATGTCGTGGACGCCGCGACATCCTCGACGGCGTACAGCGGCAGCCGGCCCTCAAGCGGCGGGACGTGCGCGGCCTCCCCCGCGCGCATGGCCGCAGGGTTGAGCGGCGAACCGTCTGGCGCAGGAAGGGTGCTCAGGATCTTGGCAATTTCAGGATGAATCGGCATGGTGTCTAGCCTGCCTGCTACTGAGCCGAGGCCGCGGACTGGGCCGCGGGCTTCTGTCCGGGGAAGACGTCGTCGAGTTCTCCCTCGCTCCAGCCCTGACGCGAGATGCGCTGCAGCTCGTCGGTCACCGGCTTACGGGTGGCCTGGTACAGCGCGAGCGCCTCCTTGACCGAGTCGGCCTCGGCGAGGGCGTCGGCGAGCGCGCCGGCGTCCTCGATGGCCGAGTTCGCTCCCTGGCCCTGGTGGTGCAGCATCGAGTGGGCCGCATCACCGATGAGGGCGACGGAGTCCGAGTGCCACACATCGATCGGGTCGATGTCGTACACCGCCTTGATGCTCACCGTCGACAGGTCGAGTTCGCGGGTGATTGCCACGAGCCGCTCGTCGAAGCCTTCGACGGTCTTCAGCATGTCGTCGATGGTCACGGTCGGCGTCCAGGTGCTGTCCGGGTTCAGCACGGTGATGTCGAAGGACACCTGGTTGCGGTGGCGCAGCGGCAGCAGGTAAATCTTGGTGCCGTGGCCGATGTACATCCGGAGGTTGTCGTCGACGACCATGCCGTGGGCGGCGTCGGCCGAGATCACCGCGCGGTAGGCGTGCTCGCCCGAGAACACCGGGCCCTTCTTGCTGAAGAGCTGCTCGCGCACCGCCGACTTGATGCCGTCGGCGCCGATGACCAGATCGGCTTCGACGGTCTTGCCGTCGGAGAAGGTGAGAACAGCACGGTCACCCTTGTCCTCGACCTTCTCGAGCCGGTGGTTGAAGTGCACCATGCCTTCGGGAAGCACACCGAGCAGGGCGTCGATGAAGTCCCGGCGGTGGACGAGGTGGGTCTGCTTGAGGTCACCGGACTCCGGCCAGGCATCCTTCATGATCGGCTCACCGGTCGCCGTGAGGATCTCGAAGTAGTCACTCGGCGAGGTCACCTTCGCGATCGCGTCGAACATCCCCCACTGGCGGAACCGCTGCATGGTCGCCGGGCGCAGGCCGATGCCGGCGCCGACCTCACCGGAGAAGGGTGCCTGCTCGTACACGTTGACGGTGGCGCCGAGGAGGCTGAGGGCCTTGGCTGCGGCAGCGCCGCCGTAGCCCGCGCCGATGATGGCGATGTTCAGGTTGTGGAGGTCCGAGGACTGCATTGTTCGCTCGCTTTCTTGTGTCCAGGGGTGGGCCCCGGGCAAGAGGATGTGTGGTGGTAGTGGGTATTGAGGGTCAGAGCTTGATCGACAGGAAGTCGGCCGGGTTCTCTTCGAGGATCTTCTTGATGGAGGCGTCGTCGAGACCGGCTTCGCGGAAGTCGGGGATCATCTTTTCGAAGATGTAGTTCACCGTGTGGCCCTTGACGCCCGGCCAGCCGAGCGGGCTGCAGTTCGCGTCGGCGGAGACCAGGAGCAGGTCGAGGTATCCCTTGTGCACGAGGCTGACGAAGTGGTCCAGACGCTCCTTGCGCGGTCGGGCCCAGAACGGTGGATCCTCGAGCTCGGTCTCGTAGCCGAAGGTGTCGAAGCCGATGCGGCCGCCCTGCTCGGCGATGTAGTCGTGCGGGGTGATCGGCGCGTTCAGTCCGTCATCGGCGTGGCCGAAGAGCACGCGGTCGAGCGGCAGGCCTTCCTCCCGGAAGATGTCGACAGCGGGCTGCGGGTCGATCGCCAGGTGGGTGAGGATCGGCACCCCGGTGGTGACCGAGGCACGGGCGGCGGCCCGGTAGATGCGCTTGTCGAGTTCCGTCATCCGTCCGCCGCGGCTCACGCCGACCTTGATGACGCCAGCGCGGCTGCCGGTGTCGCCGATCCCGACCGTGATCTCGTGGACGAAGACCTTGGTCAGGTAGTCCACGCTCGCCCGGGCGAAGTGCGCCAGGGCGGTGTCGCCGCCGACGAAGCCGGTGCAGGCCACGATGTGCACGCCGGTCTTCTTCGACAGGGACTTGTAGTAGTCGATGTCGCGACCGTTGCAGATGCCGGTGGCGTCGACGAAGGTGCCGCCGCCGTACTCGTGGAACGCGCGCAGCTTCGGCACCGTCTCCTCATACGCCTGTTCCGGCGTCTTCCACCACTTGCTGTCCAGCTCACTGCCGGGCATGCCGTACCCGATGTGCTCGTGGATGGCCACGAGTCCCAATTCTTCGGCTGAGATGGTTCCCAGCACTGTGTTTACCTTTGACAACGTCGTCACCTTAGAGAGTCGATGGCTGTTTGATCAGTCGTGTGTGATTGGCCGGATGTCGCGCGCCGAGCGGTCGCTTGACGCGCGGTCAACGCACCGTCAGCAGGTCGCGCGGGTTGTCGACCAGGATGCGCTGGGCATCCTCTACGCTGAGCCCGAGCGACTTGAGGAAGGGCACGAACGTCGACACCACGTGGCTGAACGGCAGGTCATAGTCGGGCTGTCCCTTGGCGACGCCGATCGCATTGCTCGAGAGCAGGACCTGGTGACCGTGGCCGGCCTTGACCAGTTCCAGCACCAGGTCGGCACGCTCGCGGTCGGTCAGGTAGTCCTCGTCATCGTCGAGACCGACGTGGTCGAGCCCGACGAATGCTCCGCGGCGGGCCACCTCGAGGGCGGCACCGGCCGCGGCGTCCTTGCGGTCGAGGCCGCCGACGAGCACCCGGTTCGCCGGGAGGGTCTCGTCAAGGACGATGTCGAGATCGTGCAGCGCGTCGGCACCGTATCGGATGGACACCGGGATGCCGGTGCTGAGCGCGGTTCGCGCTGCGCCACGGAACAGGCTCTCATCGGTCGGCGTCATGCCGTCGCGGGTGGCCGTGGTGGTCACCATGCCCGCGGCACCGCGTCGCTCGACCCGCGGAACCACCATGCCCTCGGTGACCTCCTTGGCGAAGAGGTCGGCGAACTTCTCGGCGGGCCATGGCGTCGGCGGGTTGGTCTGCGGGGTGAGGAAGTAGCCGCCGAGCATCTCCTCGGGGCCCATGCCCGTCGAGGCGACGATGTGCACGCCGGTCGAGCGGGAGAGCGCTTCGTACAGGTTCACGTCGCGGCCGTGGAACATGCCGGTGCTGTCGACGATCGTCTTACCGCCGTTGTCGCGGAAGTCGGTCAGCTTCTCGGCCAGGATCTCGAAGATCTCTGCGCGGTCCATGCTGATGTCCGGGGCGTACTGGGCGCCCGGGATCACGGAGAGCAGGGCTTCGTGCACCGCGACCACGCCGAGTTCATCAGCGGGAATGGGGCCGAGGACTGTATTGACGGTGTTGGTGCTGGTGGTAGCCGTCATTGGCACAACCTTTCGGTCTGCGTCACACCCTCGTTGGCGTCACGCGTTGCACAGGATCATCCACCTCGACCTCTGGATGGATTCCTCGCCGAACACGGTAGCTTGATTACCTGTCCTTTAGGTTTACACGCTGTATTGCCAGAAGTCAAGGCGAGTTCGCTTCGGCCGCTCTTGACTCCTAGACGCCGGGGATGTGGGCTGTCCCCGTGAGTCAGTCACTGAACACACAGCCACCGGCACCGACGGTGCCGCCCGCCGTTGCTGCAACCGGCGACAAGCGACTGGCTGTTGCGCTGGGTTTGGCTGGCGTCGCCGTTTCCGCCGCCGGCTCGTGGATCCCGTCGTTCTGGGGGGACGAAGCGGCGAGCGTGATGTCAGCGTCGCGCCCCCTGTCATCGCTCGCGCCGATGGTGCTCAACATCGACGCCGTCCACGGCGCCTACTATCTGTTCCTGCACGGCTGGATCATGCTGTTTGGAGCATCCGAGTTCGCCACCCGGGTGCCGAGCGCGCTGGCCATCGGCCTCACCGTCGCGGGGCTGACCTTGCTGGCGGCACGGTTGGGCGGGCATCGCGTCGCCCTCTTCTCCGGCATCGCCTGTGCTGTACTGCCTCGTCTCACCCTGATGGGGACGGAGACACGTGCATACGCCATGTCGGCGGCGTGTGCAGTCTGGCTAACCCTGCTGCTCCTGCGGCTGATCGATGACAGGATGCGTCCGCTGAAACGTGGCTGGATGCTGTACGCGATCGGCCTTGCCATGAGCATCTACCTCTTCCTCTACCTCGGCCTCATGCTGGTCGTGCATGCGGTCGTGCTGCTGTCCGTGACCCGCTCACGGTCCACGCTTCGCGCCTTCGCGCGAGCGGCAGGCGGTGGCCTGGCGATCGCGCTTCCAGTGATCGTGCTCGCGATCATCCAGCGCAATCAGGTGTCGTTTCTCGAGGGCACAACCCAGACTCGTTTCGACCGGCTGCTGATCGAGCAGTGGTTCGGCAACGAGTGGTTTGCCGCGCTCGCCTGGCTGCTTATCGTTGCGGTGGTGGGTGTCGGGATCACGTTCGCCCGAGTTCGCGGCTGGTTTCTGGCCACGGGCAATCCGCCCGATGCGCTGCTCGTCGCGCTCTGTTGGCTCTTCCTGCCGTGCGCCATCCTGCTGCTGGTTCATCCCGTGATTCCGCTGTATTCGATGAGGTACCTGACCTTCGCGGCTCCAGCAGCGGCTCTGCTCCTCGGGATGGCCATTGCCCAGCCTGCACGCAGGGCTGTGTCGTGGCTGCTCGTTCTGGCCGTTCTTGCGACGTCACTTCCGTCGTGGACGGATCAACGAGCACCCCACGCAAAAAACGGTAGCGACTGGCGGCAAGTGGCCCAGATGATCGGCAACTCGGCGGCCGCCGGCGACGGGGTGCTCTTTCAGGACAAGATCCGCTCGTCACTCAAGGCCCGCTCGGCCTGGCATCTGTATCCCGACAACTTCGACGGATTGCGCGATGTGCTGCTGGAGCAGCCGTACGAGCGCTCGCGCTGGCTGTGGGATGACACTCTTCCGCTCACCGAGCTGCCGCAACGCATGGCAGGCATCGATCGGGTGTGGGTCGTGAGCGACCGGCACTCACGGTGGGCCCTCGATGAACTTGAGCGGCTGGACTTCAGTGTTGTCCGCACCATCGGGCTCCACCGCACCACAATCCATGAAGCAGTCAAGAGCGTGCGCCAGTGACCAGCGCCGAAGCGAGGTTGCGCGGTTGATTCGACGCGAGAGCGCGTGCGGGCGGGCACTGAGGGCGGGAGTGTCTCGATGATGTCGGCGAGCGTGATCTCGGCCACGCTTCTACGCCGCGGTGCTGA